>CBFGON010000051.1:0-16564 GCA_965650395.1 uncultured Qipengyuania sp.
CCTTGCCGAATTTGTAGCGCTGCCCTTCTTCCACCACATAGGTGATGATGAAGTCTTCCTTGTCCGGCGTCAGTTCGGCCACCGCCGAAACCACGCGGAAATCGGCATAGCCCTGCGTCAGATAGAAAGTGCGCAGCTGCTGCTGGTCGAATGCCAAACGGTCTGGATCGTAGCTGGTGTTCGAGCTGAGGATCGTCAGCAGCCCGCCTGATTGCTTGGTCACCATCTCGCCCTTGAGATCTCCGTCGGAGAAGTTCTCATTGCCGATGATGTTGATCTGGCGGACTTTGGACTTGGGCCCTTCGTCGATTTCAAACACGATGTCGACGCGGTTCTGGCTCAGCTGCACCATCTTCGGTTCGACCGTGGCGGCGAACCGGCCCTGGCGCTTGTAGAGCTCGATAATACGCGCAACGTCGGCACGGACCTTGGACCGGGTAAAGATCTGGCGCGGCGCAAGTTTGATCTCAGGCAGGATCTTGTCGTTCTTGATCCGCTTGTTGCCCTCAAGAATGATGCGGTTGATCACCGGGTTCTCGACCACGGTGATAACGACATTACCCGAATTGTTCACTACGCTGACGTTTGAGAACAGTTCTGTATCGTAGAGATCCTTCAGGACCTGGTCGCCGGCGGCCTGGGTATAGGGATCGCCGACCCGCAGGCGGATATAGGACAGGATGGTGTTCGGTTCGAGCCGCTGGGCGCCAGCAACCGCGATGGTGCGCACGGTATCCTGCTGCTGCAGCGACACGGGCACCGGCGGAGCTTCGGCCTGGGCGGTTTCCTGCGCCAGAAGCGTTGCGGGCATACCCGCGAGAATCGTCCCGGCCATCAGGCCTGTCACCAGGCGCACGGCAGTTACCTTGGCGTCGCTCGCGGCAGTCGCAAATCCAGTCATCGACAAGGGAGTTCCCGTCCTCAAATAGTTCATCTGCCGCCCGGGAAGGCGGCTGTGTGGCCCCCTGCCCGATGCACGCCGCGCAATCAAGCCGTGAGACGCCGCAACCAGCGGCTACCCGCGACCCTGTCCCCCGCTAATTCCCGAAGACCGGGAGCTTGGCGAGATCGTTGAAGGTGACGAAAACCATCAGCGCAAGCACCAGTGCCACGCCGGCCCGATAGGCCACCTCCTGACCGCGTGGCCCCACCGGCTTCCGACGGACAGCTTCAGCCGCGTAGAATGCCAGGTGCCCGCCGTCGAGAGCGGGAATTGGCAGGAGGTTGATGAATGCCAAGTTAAGCGAAATCAGCGCGGCAAAGTTGATGAAGGCGAGCGGGCCGAGGCTGAGCTGTTCGCCTGCAAACTTGCCGATGGTAACCGGCCCGCCCAGTTCTTTCACCGAGCGGTCACCAACAAGTATCTGCTTGATTCCGGTGACCATCATGTCGACCAGCCCGATCGACTGCCCCACTGCCAGCCGCCCTGCTTCGGCAATACCCACCGGCGCAAAAGCCAGTTGCGACGACATGATCCCCAGACGACCGACGCGCGAGCTGTTGCCGAAGCGATCTTCCTCGACACTCTCGGCAATAGTGACGGGAATGGTCAATTGTTGGCCGTCGCGCTCGACACCCAGATCGATCCGCTTTCCGGGGAACATCAGCACCCGGTCCTGGATGTCCTGGAACTCGTGCACCGGCTCGGCATCGATTGCGACTATGCGGTCGCCCTCTTCGACCCCGGCGTCACGCGCTGCCGACTGTTCGGCGAAGGACGAGACGACGTTGGTTTCGGACGGATCCGCCGCCACTGGCTTGCCGAAAATTGAGAAGAATGCCGCAAAGATAGCCAGCGCGATGAGGACGTTCATCGCCGGACCCGCAAACACAATCAGCGCCCGCTTCCATAGCGAAGCGTGGTGAAAGCTGCCGTCACGTTCTTCCGGGCTGGCGCTGGCAATCGCTTCGGCATCGGGAATGCTGGCCGGGTTCATGTCGCCCTTGAACTGGACATAGCCGCCCAGCGGCAACGCCGAGAGTTTCCAGCGCGTGCCATGCCTGTCGGTGAAGCCCCACAATTCCTTGCCGAACCCGACCGAGAAGGCTTCCGCCTTAACCCCGAACCAGCGGCCGACAAGATAGTGGCCCAACTCGTGCAGCGTCACCAGCGGCCCCAGCAGCAGCGGGAAACCAAGGATATACATCCAGAAGGGAATCGATGCGTCCAACTCAGCAGGTCTCCAATGCTTCGCGCGCCATCGCTCTAGCAGAAGCATCCACCACCAGCACATCATCAAGTGAGCGCGGAGGAGGCGGACGATTTCCCTGAGCGAGGACGCTCTCGACCATTAATGCGATACGGGTGAACGGAATGTGACCTGCAAGGAAGGCGGCCACCGCCACTTCATTGGCGGCGTTCAGCACTGCAGGCGCCGCGCCGCCCTCTTCCGCCGCCGCGCGGGCTATGCGGGTGGCAGGGAAACGCGTTTCGTCAGGATGGAAGAAGGACAGCTCGCCAAGAGCCGCCAGATCGAGCGGTGCCATCGGCGTTTCCATCCGCTTCGGCCAGGCGAGGCAGGAGGCTATGGGCACGCGCATGTCAGACGGGCCAAGCTGCGCCAGTGTCGAACCATCGCGATATTCGACAAGGCTGTGAATCACGCTTTGCGGGTGGACGACAATACGGATGCGGTCGAGATCGACCGGAAACAGATGATGCGCCTCGATCAGTTCGAGACCCTTGTTGAACATGGTCGCGCTGTCGACGCTGATCTTGGCGCCCATCGACCAGTTGGGATGCGCAATGGCCTGCGCTGGAGTTACGGCATCAAGGTGCTCCACCAGTCGCAATGGCCCACCGCTGGCGGTAAGTGTGATGCTCCGCACATCCTCGATCCGGCCACCCTGCAGGCACTGGAAGATCGCATTATGCTCGCTGTCGACCGGCAGCAGCGTTGCGCCGTGTTTCGCCACGGCCGCAGTCATCACTTCGCCTGCAGAAACCAGCGCTTCCTTGTTGGCCAGCGCAACGGTGCTGCCCCGCTCGATTGCCGCCATAACCGGCGCAAGGCCCGCGCAGCCGACAATTGCCGCCATCACGATATCCGCAGGCCGCGCCGCCGCTTCGCACAGAGCGGAGCGTCCGGCAGCGGCTTCGATGCCCGAGCCCGACAGCGCTGCCTTCAGCGCATCGAAATGCGCTTCATCGCCGATTACCGCCATCTCGGCTCCGAACTCGCGGGCGCGCCGGGCAAGTTCCTCGACATTGCTCTGAGCGGTCAGCGCGACGACGCGCCACCCCTCGCGGTTGCGCCGCACGAGGTCGAGCGTGGACGCGCCCACCGAACCTGTCGCGCCGAGGATGGTGATCGAACGGGTCAAGGGTGAACCTGAAACCACAACACGCCTGCCGCAATAGCGACCGGCAAGATACCGTCGGCGCGGTCAAATATGCCGCCGTGCCCAGGTATGAGGTTGGAGCTGTCCTTCACGCCAGCCCGACGTTTCAGCCAGCTTTCGAAGAAATCCCCCGCCTGTGCCAGAACCGCCAGCCCGGCGCCGGTGATGAAGGCCACCAGCCCCATGACCGCAAAGGCTCTTTCACCGACATTGGAATAGAAGAACCCGAAGGATACGATGCCTGCCGCCAGCATCCCACCGATCAGACCTGCCCATGTCTTTGACGGGCTGATGGCTGGAGCAATCTTTGGCCCGCCAATGGCACGGCCGCTGAAATAGGCACCTGTATCGGTTGCTACGACCACTGCGATCACACCCAGCACCACACCTATCGGGAGCGCTATCAGGCTCCGCACGGCCATCCCGATATAGAGCAAGCCGAATGCAACTCCCGCAGCTTGCCACGCGAGCGACCTTGCCCCCCTCAACACCAATCGAACATATTCGAACAGGCAGGCCAGCGACACCAGGATCACGAAACCGTCGAACCACCGGCCGCCGGCCCATAGCGCCGCACCGGCAACCGCCAGCATTACCACCGCAGAGGCCACGCGCACCGGCAAATCCGATGTCCTGGTTGCCAGCGGGACCGGCTGAGCCTCACCTTCCGCCAAAGCGTCTCTCCCGACCCGCGAAATGGTCCAACGCATCGTGCAGATGCGCGGGGGTGAAGTCGGGCCATAGCACTTCGGTGAAGATCATCTCGGCATAGGCGGCCTGCCACAAGAGAAAATTGGACAGGCGCACTTCGCCGCTGGTGCGGATAAGCAGGTCGAGCGGCGGCAGGTCGGCGGTGTAGAGATGCGCGGCAATGCTGCGTTCGGTCACTTCGCCTGCCGCAGCCGCCTTGGCCGCGGCCTGCACGATTTCCGCATGCGCGCCATAGTTCAGTGCCACTGCGAGCGTGCGCGAGCCATGCGCGGTCTTGGCCAGCGCATCTTCGAGCATCTGTACGATATCGGGGGCAAGCCCTTGCCAGTCACCGATTATCTTCAGCCGCACGTCATTGGCGATGAATTCGGGCAAGTCCGACTTGATGAACTTGCGCATCAGATTCATCAGATCGTCGACCTCATCCTCGGGCCGCTTCCAGTTTTCCGAGGAGAATGCGTAGAGCGTCAGGCACTCGATGCTGGTGTCCTTAAGGCTGCGAACCAGCTCGCGCACGGCCTCCACACCCTTGCGATGCCCCATGACACGCGGAAGGTGCCTGGCCTTCGCCCAGCGCCCGTTGCCGTCCATGATGATGGCAACATGGCGAGCCGATTTTTCGGGAGACGTCACTCAAACATCCGTTGGTATCGAGCGAAAAGGTGAGGCCCTGCCGCTCACTGCGTCATAATTTCCTTTTCCTTGGCCTGAGCCGCAGTATCGGTTTCAGCCACAAATTTATCGGTCAATTTCTGGACTTCATCCTCGGACCGCTTGCGGTCATCTTCGGAAATTTCCTTCTTCTTCTCGTCTTCCTTCAGCGCTTCCATGCCGTCTCGGCGGACGTTTCGGATCGCGATCTTGGCCTGTTCGGCATATTGCCCGGCCAGCTTGGCGAGATCCTTGCGGCGTTCCTCGGTCAGGTCTGGCATCGGCAGGCGCAAGGTTTGCCCGTCGATCATCGGGTTGAGACCGAGGTTGGCCTTGGCGATGCCCTTTTCCACTGCGGTCAGGTTCGACTTGTCCCATACCTGCACGCTCAGCATGCGCGGTTCGGGCGCGCTGACAGTGGCGACCTGGTTCAGCGGCATCATCGCGCCATAGACCTCCACTACCACGGGATCGAGCAGGCTGGTGTTCGCACGGCCTGTGCGCAGGCCCGAAAGGTCACCCTTCAGGCTTTCCACCGCGCCTTTCATGCGGCGTTCGATATCGGCTTTGTCAAACTTGGCCATGTCAGGCTTCCTCGTCTCTATTCGTTCTCAATTCGTATGGTCGGTCACGACGGTCTGCACGCCTTGCCCTGATAGCACGCGCGCCAGATTTCCCTTTTCGCGGATCGAGAAGACCACGATCGGAATGTCATTGTCACGGCACAGCGCCACGGCGCTGGCATCCATGACCTTGAGATTGTCGGCAAGGACCTTCCCGTAACTGACGGTTTCATAGCGCGTTGCGCCAGCGTTCTTCTTGGGATCGCTGTCATAAACGCCATCGACGCTGGTGCCCTTGAGCAGTGCATCGCAGTTCATCTCTGCCGCGCGCAGCGCCGCGCCGCTGTCGGTGGTGAAATAGGGTGCACCCACGCCAGCCGCGAAGATCACGATGCGGCCCTTTTCCAGATGCCGTTCGGCGCGGCGGCGGATCACCGGCTCGCATACCTGGTCCATCTGCACTGCGCTCTGCACGCGTGTCTGCACACCGATCTGCTCCAGCGCGCTCTGCATCGCCAGCGCGTTCATCACCGTGGCCAGCATGCCCATATAATCAGCCTGCGCACGGTCCATTCCCTGCGCCGCACCCGCCATGCCGCGGAAGATATTGCCGCCGCCAATGACGAGGCAGATTTCGAGCCCCGTCTCCTTGGCAGCCTTCACTTCTTTCGCCATCTCCAGCACAAAGGCCGGGTCGATCCCGAACTGCTGGTCACCCATCAGCACCTCGCCCGACAGCTTCAGGAGGACGCGGTTCATCTTGGGGAGGGTCATGCGCAGTTTCTCTTATCCGAAGTTTGCGCGGCCTTAGAGCGCAAGGTGTTCGCTGCCAAGCCTCCTAGCCAATGCGGATGGCGCAATGCCAGCTTGTATGCCGCAGGCCCGCAGGCAAGGGCATGATCCGGTCGCGAGCATAGCGCGAACCAAATCGCACGTCCGAGACACGCATGTCGTGGCGCTCTACCAGTTGTTGTAGAGTGACCGGGTCGAACCAGCAGGTGTGCTCGGGATTATTCGCCACGATTCCGCCTCGCAGGGCCGATTTGACAATATAGCGCCAATACCACGGGTTGGGTGTGGAGATGACCAGGACGCCACCAGGATCAAGATGGCGCTTCACGCTGGCCAGAAAACCCGCGTGATCTTCCAGATGCTCGATTACATCGCCCGCAACAATCGTGTCGAATGTACGGCCAAGATCGAAATTTTGCGCATCCGCGTGAATCATGTCGAAGCCGCGCGCCCTGAGCGTCTCAACGCCTTCGCCAGACAGGTCCAGCCCGGTCAGGCTCGCCGCCTTCTCGCGCAAGGCCCGGTGCAACCAGTAACGGCTGCGATAGTTTTCCGGATCGTGCTCGACGCAACCAATATCAAGCACCCGCTGCCCTGCGGCATATCGGCAGGCATAGGCAATCTTGTGGTCATGCCAGGCGATGTTCGAACTGAATTCAGCAGCGTTGGCAGGAATTGATGCGCCGGCGAGCGCTTCGGGTCGGGTAACGAATTCGTCGCTCATCGTGGCATCACTTAACAGTCGGCTTTAGCTTGGTCCACGACGTCGAGATTGCCTTGCAGCTTCGTTGCATTTGGCGAAACATGACAAAGAGTGTAATATTGCCCGCGCGGGGGTCGGTGCTTCATGGAGGAGCCAGCGATTGCGAGCGTCCACGGCCCGGTATCCCTATATTCCCGTCGTCAGTTATCGCGTTGCCGCGCGTGCGGAACAGCGCGCGGTGCCGGAAAGCAATCGCGGGTTGGTGTGGAATATCTCGGGCTCGGTCCCATCGGCTGCCGCGCTGGCAGTGGGGATGCTGGCCTTTTCGAGCAGTAGCGAATTGCCGGCTAGCGATCCAACGGCTGGAAGCGTTGCGCCAATCGAAACTGTGCATCCTGCTAACGCCTGGCTGGCAAGCACACCGCGAATCGCTGCTATTGATCCTAAACTGCCTGCAATTGCGCAGATGCAAACCAGCGAACCGCCCGCCGCCTTGACAATGCCGCTCACGAAGATGGCAGGCCGGATCGAATTTGCGGCTGCTTCGTCGCCGGTTACCCAACAGCTGACTGCCGAGCCGCGCCAGTTTCGCGAGTTCTCCACCGAGGTGATTGCGCCGCCAACCAGTAGCACTCCCGATCCGGTTCCTATTATGCAACACGCATCTGCCGCTGAACACGAAATCGTGCGCAGGGACTATTCCAGGACTTTGAGAATCGCGTCCCGTGACGCGCCGGCCGCGGGCATGGCCTCACTGGCTTCCAGCGATCCGGCGCCCAATCGTGTCGCAGCCATTCGCGACCGGCTTGCCTCGCTCAAACACCGCGCTGTTACGGACAATACTGCTTCGGCGACAGACAAGGCCTTGCTGACAGAAATGCCCGTTCAGTCGTCCGATCCCTCCACCAGCCTGAGCGGTCAGGTGGCGAGCGGCGATGTGGCGTTTGAGGACGGCAAGCTCGTGGCGGTCAAGCTCGGCGCGTTGCTCTCCTTGGCCGAAGCCAAGATGGAAAGCGCCCAATTCGATGCACTCTCGCAATCGGCGAACGCAAATACCTTTGTCGGTCCCGTGGTGATCCAGAGCGCCGGCATGCAGACCAGCTACGACAGGTCCAGTGGCGAGATTACCCTGACGCTGGTGCATTGACCCACCGGCATGAAAAAGGGCCGCCGGAGTTAACCCCGACGGCCCGATCTTCAATTTGAACGGCTTTGCTTAGCCAGCGACGGCTGCAGCCACTTCGGCAGCAAAGTCACTTTCTTCCTTCTCGATGCCTTCGCCCAGCTGGAAGCGGACATAATCCACCAGCTCGACCTTGGCGCCGACGTCCTTGGCGGCCTGCTCGACGACCTGTGCGATCGGGGTCTTGTTGTCGATGACATAGACCTGGCTGAGCAACGCGTTTTCCTTGGCGTATTTCAACACCGCGCCGTCGACCATCTTGGCCTGCACTTCGGCGGGCTTGCCGCTCTCGGCAGCCTTTTCGGCAGCAATCGCACGTTCGCGAGCGATTACTTCGCCATCGAGGCCTTCAGCGGTCAGCGCCTGCGGGAAAGCAGCGGCAATGTGCATGCCCAGCTTCTTGCCGAGTTCGGCCAGCTTGTCCTTGTCACCCTCGCTTTCGAGCGCAACCAGCACGCCGATCTTGCCCAGGTCGGGCGAAACCGCATTGTGCATGTAAGGCACGATCACGCCATTAGTGACGGAAACGGTCTTGATGCGGCGGACCTGCTGGTTCTCACCGATGGTCGCGACATTGTTGGTCAGCTTGTCGCCAACGGTGCCGCCGCCGGGATAGGCAGTTGCCTTGAGTGCTTCAACATCGTCGCCCGAGGTGCCGAGTGCGACCTGCGTGGTCTTGCGCACGAAGTCCTGGAACTGGTCGTTCTTGGCAACGAAGTCGGTTTCCGAATTGACTTCGACGGCAACGCCCTTGGTGCCTTCGACTGCGATGCCGACGAGGCCCTCGGCAGCGGTGCGGCTCGACTTCTTCTGTGCTGTGGCGAGTCCCTTTGCGCGCAGTGCGTCAACCGCGGCTTCGATATCGCCAGCAGCAGCTTCGAGCGCCTTCTTTGCGTCCATCATGCCCGCGCCGGTCTTTTCGCGCAGAGCCTTCACGTCAGCGGCAGTGAATGCAGCCATGATAATTTCCTTCATTGAATTAGTGTGCGGGCACCGGGCCTGCTGAGATACTCAGCGGCCCGGCGCATAGTTTCGCTTTGTGACGGAAGCGTGGCGCGCCCGGATCACGAAAATGCGGTCAGGCCACAGCCTCTTCCGGCGGATTTTCCATCGCGCCGACGTCCTTGCCGCTGTCCTGCACGCCTTCGCCGCGGCCCGAACGGGCAGCCTGGCTGATGGCGTCGCAATAGAGCTTGATCGCGCGGGCAGCGTCGTCGTTCCCCGGGATCGGGAAAGCGATGCCGCTCGGATCGACATTGGTATCGAGAACGGCGACGACCGGGATACCAAGCACATTGGCTTCCTTGATCGCGAGGTCTTCCTTGTTAGCGTCGATCACGAACATCACGTCGGGAATGCCGCCCATGTCGCGGATACCGCCGAGGGAAAGTTCAAGCTTGTCCTTCTTGCGGGTAAGGTTCAGCACTTCCTTCTTGGTCAGACCGCCTGTGTCGCCCGAGAGCTTTTCTTCAAGGCTCTTAAGTTCCTTGATCGACTGGCTGATGGTCTTCCAGTTGGTGAGCATACCGCCCAGCCAACGGTGGTTGACGAAGTGTTGGCCCGATGCGCGCGCTGCTTCAGCAATCGCTTCCTGTGCCTGACGCTTGGTGCCGACGAACAGCACCTTGCCGCCCGAACGTGCGGTCTGCTGGACGAAGTCGAGCGCGCGCGCAAACAGCGGCACGGACTGCGACAGGTCGATGATGTGGATGCCGTTCCGCGCGCCGAAGATATACGGCTTCATGCGCGGGTTCCAACGGTGGGTCTGGTGGCCGAAGTGTGCGCCGGCCTCGATCAGTTGCTGCATAGTGACGGTAGGAGCCGCCATAATATATTTCCTTCCGGTTATGCCTCTGGATGGCTGGAACCCAAGCTGCGGAGCGTCCCGCTGCGGGCACCGGTATGTGTGCCATCCATGTGGATTTGCCCGCCATCAAGATCTGACCGGAATGGCCGAATCTCACGCGGACGGCGGGCCCTTAGCGAGGTTTTTGCGGTAATACCAGTCCCAAACGGGACTCGCCCCGCCGACAGAAAAGGGAATCCTGCCGCAAAAAGCGCTTGACAGGCGAGAACAAAAAGGGAACATTGTTCCCATCGCCGGAACATTCGGCGGGATGTGGGTGTTTTCCACCAGAATTGCCCGGACTGTCAACAGGCTTGTCGACAGGCAGCCGGGAGGAGAAACGCAGATGTTCGCATTGTTCCTCTTTGCCGTTTTCGCTGCTGCCAGCTTTGCTGGCGTGGCTGTGCTTGCCGATAGCGGGCTGCGCTGGTGGTCCGCTTTCGGCCAGCTCCGGCACCGTCTGGCGGGTGACTATCTGCCCCGCCCCGATTTCGGGCTGCGTCCCCGTTCTGCGGAGCTAGGCTGCGCCAGCTTCGCACGTGGTCGTGCGGTTACGCGGCCGGTTGTGCGGCGCGCCGCTTGACCTTTGCATAACGCAGTAGTGTGAAAGGCAGCAGGATCAGATAGCCGATCCCTATCGCGCTCAACGTCCACCACGGTTCCAGCAGCAGCGCGGCGAACATCAATCCGACAAAGGCCAGCACCCATAGCCTGATGCCTCGCCGCGGGCGAAGTGAAGCCCAGCTCGGCGTTGCCATGCTCGAAATCATCAGCAGCGCAACCGCGACCAGCCATGGCCCCACAACCAAGGGCTGACGCAATTGCGCGATACCCGTCGCCATCCACAGAAAGAATGGCAGGAACGCCAGACCAGCGCCCAGCGGTGCGGGAACGCCGGTCAGAAAGCCGAGCGATTTATGCGGCTGTTCTTCCATGTCGATCTGGGCGTTGAACCGCGCCAGCCGCAAAGCGCAACAGATTGCGAAAGCCAGCGCAGCGAACCAGCCAAGCCGGGGCTCCGCCGAAAGCGACCACAGATAGAGAATGATCGCAGGCGCTGTGCCGAAACTGAGAGAATCTGCCAGACTGTCGAGCTCTGCTCCGAAGCGGGACTGTGCCTTGAGTGCTCGTGCAATTCTGCCGTCCACTCCGTCGAGCAGACCTGCAACGATAATGGCCACTGCCGCAGGGGCCCATTGGTCCGAAATTGCAAAGCGAATGCCTGTAAGGCCCGAGCAGAGTGCGGCCGCCGTGATCGCGTTGGGTGCCATCGCACGTAACGTCAGCCCCCGCGACTTGCCCATGACCGGAACTTCGTCCTCGGCGGCCTTGGGGCCCAGCCGCGCGCGCTCTTCGAATTGGCGATGCGAATCTGCAGGCGGCGGCAGGCTCATTGCGACACTCCTTCGCGCAGCGGGCGACTGCCGACTTCAGCGATCACGGTTTCGCCCGCAACCACTGTCTGCCCGAGCAAGACTTTAGATCCCGTCCCCGCCGGAAGATAAACGTCCACCCGGCTGCCGAAACGGATCAGTCCTACCCGTTGTCCAACGCCCAGCGTATCACCCGGTTTCACGAAGGGCACGATGCGCCTCGCGACAAACCCGGCGATCTGGGTGAAACCCACCTGCAATCCGTCAGAACGTTCAATGAGAATATGCTGACGCTCGTTCTCCTCACTCGCCTTGTCGAGGTCCGCATTCATGAACTGGCCGGGCATGTAGACTACCCGCTGAACCATACCCGCAATCGGCGTGCGATTGATGTGGACATCAAATACCGACATGAAGATTGACACGCGCGTCACTGGACCAGCCGCAAGGCCGACACTGCCACTGCCATCGTCAACCACCAGCTCGCGCGGCGGTTCGACCTCGGCGATCTGCACCACCGTGCCATCCGCCGGCGAGACAATATAGCGCTCGTCCTGCGGCACAACGCGTTCGGGGTCGCGAAAGAAAGCAAAGATGCCCAACGACAGGAAAGCCATTGGCCAAGCCAGAGTTTCCCAGGCCAGATAGGCGAGGACGAGCGATATACCCAGCGCTGCAATGCCGAACTTGCGCCCTTCCGGATGGATCGAGGGGATGCGCGACTGGATTTCGCCCCGCCCGCGATTGTCCTGGAGATCACCTGCCATGATCGCCCCCTACGCGTTGGTGCGCGGCGCCACAAGGTCATGCTTGGGACGACAGTTCTTAGTCAGAAATTTACCATATCGGCGATAGGCACGGCGCCATGGTGACTGCCTCCGCACTGATACGCCGCCTGTGGGGCGAATTGCCGGTGTATCTTTACGCCGCGCTGTGCGGTGCGATCATGCTGGCATTATGGCACGCCACGGGCATGTCCTATGACCACAGCCAGACATTGACCAGCTTCGGCATCTTCGAAGTCTGCGCGCTGCTAATGTTCGGCATCGACCTGATTTGGGCGTTGCTGCGCCAACGCCCCAAGGCGCCGCTAGATTTCCTGCGTCGGCGCTATCTTTCGCGTGAGGTGATCTTGCGCATAGCAATCGCCCTTCCGGCCTTATCGCTGTGCATCGTCATGATACCGATATTCTCGAGCCTCAAGGCGATGATCCCATTATTCGCGAGTTACGATTGGGATCCCCTGTTTATCGCCTGGGATCGTGCCATCTTCCTTGGCAATGATGCTTGGGTAGTCCTCCAGCCGCTGTTCGGTTTTCCCATCGTAACGGCCGCATTTGCAGCCGCATATCATCTGTGGGCGCTATTGCTCTACCCCGGCTGCATATTCATGGCAGCCTATCCGGCCGTCAGTGACGACCTCAGGCGTCGCTTTTTCCTGACCTATGCCATGGCCTGGTCCGTGGTCGGAGGCGCGATGGCGATCGGCATGGCATCCGTCGGCCCTGCATTCGCAATGCCGCTGGTCGGCATTGATACTTTCGTGCCCCAGATGGATTATCTGCACGCCGCCAATTCTCAGGTTCCGGTCATGACTGTTGCGGTTCAGGACATGCTGCTGGACCGCTTTTTGGCGGGCGACGGCAGCCTGGGTAGCGGGGTCAGTGCCATGCCCAGCATGCATATCGCAATTGCTACGCTATTCTGGCTGGCGATGCGCGAGATCGGCCCTCGCGCCGGACGCGCATTTTTCGGCTTCCTGATCGTCATCTGGATCGGCAGCGTTCACCTCGCCTACCATTATGCCGTCGATGGCCTGATCAGCGTGATTGCAATATTCGCCTTGTGGAAGCTCACAGCGTGGCTCTTCGCACTGTGGGACGGACTTCCCGTTCCCGCAGTTCAGGCCACTTTACGCAAGAAAACCGTACCTGCCGAATAACCTGCTCCAAAACTGCAGATGAGGCCAGTGTCGCCCGGCGCCAGATCCTCGCTGTGCAAGTGGAAGGCGATGATCGAGCCTGCGCTGGAAGTATTGCCATATGTGTCGAGCACGGTCGGGCTTTCGTCCTCGCTCGCTTCATGGCCCAGCACGCGATGGGCGATCAGACGATTCATCCCGGCATTGGCCTGATGCAGCCACATGCGGCGCAATGCCTTGGGGTCTAGCCCTAGCCGCTGGGCTTCATCGATGATCATCTGCGCCACCATCGGGCAGACCTCCTTGAACACCTTGCGGCCTTCCTGGACGAACAATTTGTCTGCCCCGCCCGCCTCATCCGGATAGGCACGGTTGAGGAAGCCGAAATTGTTGCGGATGTTATTGGAGAAAACCGTTTTCAGCCTGGTGCCGAGGATATCCCAATGTTTCGGCGGGGCAATCGCTGCATCCTCCACCAGCACCGCAGTGGCGACGTCACCGAAAATGAAGTGGCTGTCGCGATCGCGCCAATTGAGATGGCCGCTGGTAATCTCGGGGCTGACGACCAGCACACTCTTGGCATTGCCCGCCCGAATATAGTCGGCTGCAGTCTGAATGCCGAAAGTGGCAGACGAACAAGCGACATTCATGTCGAACGCGAACCCATCGATGCCCAGCGCCTGCTGGATCTCGATCGCCATTGCCGGATAGGGCCGTTCCATATTCGATGCTGCGCACAGCACGGCATCGACATCGCCCGCGTCACGCCCGGCCCGCGCCAGCGCATCGCGCGCCGCCGCCACACCGATTTCCGCCAGGATCGAGATTTCATCGTTCCCTCGTTGCGGCCAGCGCGGTGCCATGATCTCCGGATCGAGCACCGGCGCCTTGGCCATCACATGGCGTGCCTTGATCCCGCTGGCCTTTTCGATGAATTCGACCGAGCTTTCCGCCAGAGGCTCCAACTCGCCCGCAGAAATGGCATCAGCATGTTCAGCATTGTGCTGGCGCACATAACGGTTGAAGCTATCGACCAGTTCGGCGTTCGAAATGCTCTCTGCGGGGGTGAACAGGCCGGTGGAGGTGATGACCGGGCGTCCGGTCAGGGGCTTTGCATCGCTCATGGCGGCTGTGCCTAGTCCTGACGGCACAAGGCCGCAATAGTTTGCGCATTGAGATGGCGGCGGTGGTGGCAGGGCTTGTATCGAACCATTTTTTTATTCATCTGAAATAACATAATTTTATGAGCTCATCGTTAGAGCTCCCCCACATTCCTCCCCGCATTTTTGATCGTCTAACGACGGTTCGGTTAATCATTTTACCCAAAAAGCTGAACCGAGAGCTACTCAACTGAGTGCCTTTCGCCATGTTCCTGCGCATCTGAATGCCACCCGTTTCAGGCCTGCCAGCCAGGTCAATTCAATGCTCAAAGTCGCTCTCCAGCCTGATGAGAACGGCCCCAGAGTTAGCCTGGGAAACGTGACGATTGCGAGCTACTCGCTTGGGATTGGTTCAAGCATCTGTGCGCGCCCGATGGCGATAATGCGCGCAGCCTCCTTGGGGCTGGTGCGTCAGGCCAGCGATTGATGGCACGGTCCTTCCAGCACTCATCGAGGACGCTGAACTTATTTTGCGAAGGAGCTTGGCGTCCGTCATCTTTCGGCCAACGGCGATGCCCGAACTTGCGCACTCGTTACGCGTCAGTATTGCAGGCGGCGCAGTCGAAAGGTTTGAATATTTGCCAGAATGCTAACTTCGGCCACGCATTTGGGTAGCTGGCTAAACCAGTTTCACCGCGAATGTCTGACAGGAGTTCGGGTCGATGCCGGCTGGCACAGTGGCAAACGAAGGCGGCGCCACATTGCGCTCCGAAGGTTGCATCAATACACCGGTATCCGTCGGATCGTTGAGTGAAACTGGAATGTGACGCACCGAGCAGCGCACGACGCCCGGTACTTACTGGAAACCAAGCAAGTCCGACATCACCGAAAGTGCATCGTATTCAAGGACCGGGTCGTACAATCGGCGACTCCCGCGCAGAAATGTCATCTGGCGCCCGGCTCACGCACACTCGATAGTTTAGGCGATGGCGGGCCGGCATCGTCACCCCTCCTGTCTCTGCACGGCTCGTCATCACCTGCATCGACGAAAGGACCGATATCAATGTCTTCAGCCGCTTTGACAGAGCGCCCTGCCAACCAGCGACAGGGTGTCCATAACATTCAGCCGATAACCATGCGTGTACCGGAAGCTTGTCGTTATCTCGGCATTGGTCGCAGTACACTTTACGTACTGATCGGCCAGCGCGAGATCGAGACGATCAAGCTCGGCAGCTCAACGCTGGTCCTGACACAAAGCCTCGCCTCGCTTGTCGAGAGAAAGAGAGAGCGATCCGGATTGCCCAATTAGATCGTAAATTATGACCACTTGTTTCGAGACACGGCTGCGACAGCGCGTCCGATCAAATATCCGGTCTCTCGATCAACCGGGTCGCGTTTTCCCGACAGGAGCGGTGATAATTGCTCAAAGCCGTGCGCCTTTGCCGCGCACTTCCCAGCAGGCATTCCTCTAACCGGTTAAGCTGCCGGTCTGCCAACGGCAGGATGTCGGGTTCCAACACCCTTAGTCGGTATAACCGCTGGCTGATGCGATCGATGACACGTGCCGCGTAGCGGTTGCCGGATCCCTCGACCAGCATCCGGAACGCGCTGGCGATGCGCGTAGCGTGATCGTCCTGACTTCGCTCTTCGATTGCCGCGGGCTTGAGCCAATGTGAGCCCGCAGCTTCCACAAGCAGGAGTTCATTCACGTCAAGCATGTTCCGATAGTCGTATTCGGTGATGCGCGGGACGCGGAATCCGTCCCCGGCAGTGAAGTCGACGAGCCCTTCCCCGGTGAGCTGGTTCAAACAATCGCGGACCGGCGTCATGCTGACGCCCAGTTCGTCGGCCAGCCGCGCAGCCTCGAGGCGAAATCCCTGCGGCCAGGTTCCGGTCATCAGATCCTGTCTGAGACGTCTGCATGTAGGTTCGAGTACGTTTGCAGGACTCATCTAACCTCGCGCTGTGCCGCCGCAAAACGTCGCACTGCCTCCTCCTGCTCCGGGCGCAGCGCATCGGTTGCGGCGGGAAATTCCGGAGGATGATCGCGCAACAGGATGGATGGGCACCGGCCCTCGTAATTGCCGAGATTGGGACGGTGCTGAACATAGCCAGCCAGCTCTGCGAGCTCCTTCGGGAAGCCACGCGCTACATCCGGCGGATAGGCCAGCCATAGATTCTCGTAGGGCTTGAGCCATCCCAGACTATAGCCGATGACGACGGCTCGCCGCACGTCATGTGTCGTGTTCGGGCCAGCCCCGTGGACCGTCGAGCCAAGAAAGCAGATGGCGTCGCCGGGACTGCATTCGGCAGCAAGCGGCTCGCCCAGTTGGGCCGGATCGTCAATCTTGAGGCGGTGCGAGCCGGGGTAGATCCGGG
>CBFGON010000052.1:0-16086 GCA_965650395.1 uncultured Qipengyuania sp.
CTCGGCGCTGGGCATGGGCTGCGGGCGCGGATAGCGCGTTGCCTCGGGCGCGCGGACCATAGCGCGGGCAAGCTCGATCGCGCGGGTTTCCGTGTGTCTGGGTAGTAGTTCGCTCAGCAGCGCCTGCACGCGCAGCAGGAAGCGGCTGGGGATCGCAGGGCCGCCTTCGTCACGCGCGGCGCGGCTCAACACCACCTCGGGCGCGCCAAGAGCACCGGCAAGATCGTGCGCCGAGAGGCCGATGCGGAAATCGCTGCCCGGCACGCCCAAGGTCCGCAGCACCGGCGGGGCGAGCAGCGCATCGACGCTGCCGCGCGCGGGCCAGACGCCTTCGTTGAGGCCAGCGCAGATCACCAGATCAGCCCGGTTCATCCGTGCTTCGAGCAGGCCCAGCACTTGCACCCGCGCGTGGCCGCCGTAGGGCGGCCGCACCGCGCTCCCCTCCATCGCATCGGCGAGCACGCTGGCGACATCGCGCGGTGCGACGGTGAAGCTCGCTTCGCGCGCGTGGAGGCGGAAGTCTTCAACGAACTGCGCGAGCGCGCGCCCGTCCTCGCGCGACCAGATGGCATCGCCGCACAGAGCCTCGCCAGCGGTGGCGAGTGTGTCGATCAGCTGGGCGAGCGGTGCGGGTTGTTCAACGTCACGTCCGAGCAGCGGCGCGACAGCGGCTTCCGCACTTGCCCACCACTCCGCCAGCTTGGCGTGCTTTTCCGACAGCTTGGCGACTATTTCGCGCACGGGTTCGAGCCCCGGCTCCACACGGGGACCGCGCAACTCGCGTTCGACCCGCCGCAATTGCCGCAGCCATTGGCCGCGCTCCATTTCGCCACGGACGTACGGGTGGCCGAGCAGCGCCATCAGCGGCACCGCCTTGGCCTTCTCAGCCATAACCTCCGCCGCCAGCAGGAACGCGCGCCCGGCTGCGGTATGCGACAGCGGGCGACCGGCGGAATCGTCTGCCTCAATGTTCCAGCGCGCCAGATGATGCACCACGCGGCGGGCCAGCGCGCGGTCGGGCGTGACCACGGCGACGCGCTTCTCGGGCTGGTCCAGCGCCTCGCGCACCAGCAGCGCCACGGCCTGCGCTTCTTCCTCTGGATTGGCGGCCTGCATCACGCGCACGCCCGCCAGACGGCGCTTTTCGGGCGGCAAACCGACCCACGCCTTGCTCGCTTCGGGCGGCAGAAACAGCGCGCCAATGGCATGGCTGCGCTCGGGCTCCGACGCACTCATGCCCTTGCGGTGCCACGGCTGCACTTCCTCGCGCGCAACACCCATGCGGTTGAGCAGCAGCTTGAGGTGGTATTGCGGATGGGTAACCGCATCATCCTTGGCAAACGGCGTGTCCGCCGGCGTCGGGCGATTGCCCGCACGGCCCAGCTCGTCCCACACATCCGCGCCCATGGTGAGGTCGAAATCGGGGAGGATCACCGCCCCTTGCGGCAGACCGGCGACCACGCGCAGCAGCTTCGCCAATGCAGGCGCAGCGCTGGTCACGCCCGCCGCGACAATCGGCGTAGCGGGCGGGTTGGCCTTCCACGCCGCCGCCGCATGGTCGAACAGCCGGTTGCGCCGCGCCGCGGCATCGAGCGCGCCATGCTCGCTGAGCCAAGCCAGCCATTTCGCCTGCACATTGGCGAACAGCCGAAGCGCGTTCTGCCAATGCTCCGAAAGGTCGGGGTAAATCCCGACGACATTTTCATCGACCAGCTGCTCCGGCCCGATATCCTCGACCAGTAGCCGGTCCATCGTCGCACCCGTTTCACGCGCGAGGCGCAGCAGCGTCGCGCCCTTGGGTGCATCCTCGCCCATTTCAGCCGCGATGAGCCCGGCCAGCACGAACAGCCGCCGCTGCGGATCGACGGCGGGGGGAATATCGGCGCTGCCCAGCGGATCGAGCAGCGGCCCCAGCGCTTCGTCGAGATCGAGATCGCCCATCACCGCCATGCGCGGCATCAGCAGGCCGGCCTTGCCGCTCTCGCCCGCATGGCGGATGAAAGCCTCGGCCACCACGCGCCGTGCGCGGCTGCTGGGGAGGAGCAGCGTAAGCCGGGCCAGCCCAAACTCGGGATCGGCATAACGCGGCACCAGGCCTGCAACCAGCGCATCGGCGAAGCCGCGGTGCGCGGCGATGGAATAGACGCTCAGCTGGTTTGCGACCCTGCCTTCCTCAGCCACCCCGCAGCGCCTCCTCGGTCGGCCGGATATGCTGCGGCGTGCCGACTTCATACCACTGGCCTGTAAAGGACAGGCCATAGAGCCGGTCTTCCGCAATTGCCCGGTCCCACAGCAGATTGGTCGAGAACTTGCCTTCAGGCGCATCGCGCAGCAGCCGATGCGACACAAGCTGGATGCCGGTGTAGATGAAGGGCGCGATCCGCCCCGGCAGCTTGCGCTTCAGCCGACCGGCCGGGTCCATGTAGAAATCCCCCATCCCGTCGAAATTGAACGCCCGGGCATGGCTGACGACCAGCAGCAGTGCGTCCATCTTTTCCGGGTCCCAACGGTTCGACAGCTCGACCAGCGCATTGCGTGGCCCGTCGAGCCAGATGCTGTCAGCATTGCAGGCGAAGAAGGGATCGGGAAGTTGCCCCGCTTCCAGCGCCTTGACCATGCCGCCGCCCGTTTCGAGCAACACATCGCGCTCGTCCGAGAAAACCACCGCTGGCGCCTTGCGCGCGCTCAGATGCGCTTCGATAGAATCGGCTAGGTAGTGGACGTTGACCACCGCCCTGGCCACGCCAGCATCCTCCAGCCGGTCGAGCGCACGGTCGATCAGCGGCTTGCCCGCCACACGCACCAACGGCTTGGGCGTGGCAGCGGTAAGCGGGCGCATACGCTTGCCCAGCCCTGCAGCCATCAACATGGCAGTATCGGACGCGAGACCGGTCATTTGACCTTGCCTCCCCGTTCGTCTCGCAGATGCTGCGGGATGTTCGCGGCGAACCATTCTGCCACGGGCGCAAGCGCGGGATGGGCCAGATCGCGCTCCATCGCCTCCCAAACGCGCGGGATCATATCGAGATAACGGGGCTTGCCGTCGCGCTTGTAGAGGCGGGTAAAGATGCCGACGATCTTGGCATTCCGCTGCGCCCCCAACCGCGCATAATCGGCTTCGAAAGCCTCATCCACCCCGGCGGCAGCGCGATAGCGATCAAGCATCACACGCTCCAGCGCAGGTGAGACATCACGGCGCGCATCCTGCAGCAGGCTGACCAGATCGTAGGCCGGGTGGCCGATTAGCGCGTCCTGATAGTCGATCAATCCTTGCGTGCCGTCGGGCGGGAGCATGATATTCTCGGCATGATAATCGCGCAGCACGGTCACGCCAGGTATCTGCCGCGCGAGCAGAGGGTGAAGCGCTTCATCCCAGGCGCGGCGAAAGCCTTCTTCATCCACCGTCAGACCAACTGCCGGACAATACCATTCGGTCAGCAAACCGGCCTCGCGCTGGTAAACTGCCATGTCATAGGGCGGGAAAGGTCCAGGTGGACGGCGGTGGAGTTCGACCAGCGCATCGACTGCGGCGGCATAAATCGATTCTTCGTCAGCCGGATGCGCATCGGACCATTCGCGCACGCGCTCGTCCCCGAAATCCTCGATCAGCACCCAACCCAAATCTGCATCTTCGGCCAGAATGGCTGGCACGCGCATGGCGTTGGCGGCCAGCCAGTGTGTGACTTCCAGAAACGGTCGCGGATCTTCATGTGGCGGCGGCGCGTGCATCAGCATGGCCTGTTCGCCATCGCGCGTCAGGCGGAAATAGCGGCGAAATGAGGCATCACCCGGCAGCGGATCGATGGCTGCGTCGGACCAGCCACAAGAAAACAGGAAATCGTGAATGCCATCGGGCAGCGTCGCGTTCATGGCATGCGCCCTTGCCAATCCTTGCCGCCAAGCACAACGGCCTGTCGCCCCTCTCCCACCGTTTCCAGCGTGATCGACAGGCAGGCGGACTCATGCGCAAATCCGCCTGCGTGGTCGGGCCATTCGGCGAGCAGCGCTGCGCCATCTCGGTAATCGGCCAACCCGATTTCCTGCGCTTCGGCCGGGTCCTTCAATCGATAGAAATCGGCATGAACCAGCGGAACGCGCAAATGATCGTAGGTTTCGACAATGGTGAAAGTGGGCGACGGCACTTCGCCTTCATGCCCCAGCGCTGCGATGATCGCACGGGCGAGCGTTGTCTTGCCAGCGCCAACACCGCCAGTCAGCGCCACCACATCGCCCGGCGCCAGCCGCGCGGCAATTCGCGCACCGAATGCCGTCATGGCGGCAAGGTCCGGCAGGCTCTCGATCACGGCAGGGTAATGGTGGCAGTGGTGCCGGCGTTCTTGCGGCTGTGGATTTCCAGCGAACCGCCATGCGCCTCGATCAACTGGCGGGCGAGCGGAATGCCGAGGCCGTGGCGACGCTCGATCCCCTTGCCATCTGCGCTCATGCGGATACCTTCCAGCGCGCGCGCAAGTTCGTGCTGGCTCATGCCCTTGCCGTTATCGCTGATGTCGATGCGGTTGAGCCCGCGGCGCTTTGCAATCTCGATCAGGATGCGCCCGCCGCGCGGCGTGTGGGCGATGGCATTGTCGAGCAATTGCCCGATGGCGCGCTGCAATTGCTGCTTGTCGGCCTGAACAACCTTGCTGTCGCTCCCGTTGAGGTCGAGCGTCAATCCGGCATCAATGATCGCCTGCTCGCGCTTGCGCACGATCTGGGTGACAAAGGGCATGACGTCGACCTTGGTTTTGCGCAGCGGCATCAGGCCCGCTTCGCTCTGCGAAAGGTCGAGCACATTCTCCACCTGCTCCGTCAGCTTGCCGACCGACAGAGTAATGGCTTCGACGTACTCTTTCGCCTGCGGCGAAAGGTCGCCTGCAATGCCTGACGCGAGCAGTTCGGAGAAGCCGCCAATCGAAGTCAGTGGTGTGCGGAATTCATAGCTCATATTGGCGAGGAAGCGGGTCATCACTGCATCGGCTTCTTCCAGCGCCCGATTGCGTTCGCGCAGCGCCTCTTCCGCCTGCTGCGAAGCGGTTACGTCAAGCACGGTCAGCAGGCCATTGCCATCGGGCAACGGCACGCCTGCATAATCGAGCGTGCGCCCGTCGGCGAGTTCGATCCGCCCTTCGCGTTTCTTGCGGTCCAGCGTGGCGGCGCGGATGGTCTGGCCGATCTGCGTGATCGCCTTGGGATCAGCCAGTTGCCCGGCAATGGCTTCAAGCAATTGCTCCGCCTGCGGATGCCCGTCGAGCACTTCGCCATCGAGCCCCCAGGCCAGCGGGAAGCCGCGATTCCACAGCTCGAGATGCCCGTCGGGCGCGAACACGGCGAGCGCTTCAAACAGGCTGTCGAACGTGGCCGTGCGGGTGCGCAGCAGTGTATCGCGTCCGGCAGAGAGCGCGAGCTGTTCGGTCCGGTCTTCCGCTATCAGCACCAGTCCACCATCGGGCAATGGCTGTGCGACCAGCCGCAGATGCGTACTGTCAGGCAGCGGCCAGGCCACTTCCTCTGGTTCGTCCTTCTGGAACCATTGTGCCAGTTCCTTGCGCCATGCAGGAAAGTCGCGCACTTCAGGAATACGTCCGTTCTCGCGCGCGATCAGCCACATTTGCTCGAACGAAGTCCGTTCGTTGGCCACGCCCGGTGGCAGCGCGAAAACGCGATGGAACGGCTGGTTGGCGAAGGTCATCCGATGCTGCGCATCGAATTGCGCCACGCCTATGGAGAGCTGGTCGAGCATCGAGCGCTGGGCTTCACGGAACGCGCGGAATTCGCGCGCCTGCTCTTCCATTTCCTCGATATCGACCGCGTAACCCGCAATCCCTTCCCCCGCCAGCGGAAGATCAGTGACGCGGATCGTGCGGCGGGCATTGTCGATGGTGGCAGAAACGATCCGTTCGATCGGCTGTCGGCGGTCGGCGCTCTGCTGCGCGACTTCAGCAGCGGTGCGGCCTCCGACCTTTTCTACCAGCTCGATCTGGTCGGCAACGACCTGATCAGCGCTTTCCGCGCCGACTGCTTCGACATAGGCCTTGTTGACCAGCCGCAAATGCATGTCGCCGCCGCGAAACCACATCGGCATCGGCGCAGCTTCGATGAGGCCGACAAGTGCCCCAAAATCGTCCCGCGCGCGGGCTGCTTCTTCACCCAGACGGGCGAGTTCGTCCTCAGTTTCGGTAAAGTCGAACACCCAGATCAGTGCTGCTCCGCTGGGCGAAACCGCAGGGTCTGCCAGCGCACCGCGCAAAGCCAGCGACTTGCGCGAACCAGGCGGCCGCAACGCCATGCGGAAAGGTTTGGCACTTTTCTGCGTGCGGCGGACATGGGCAGAAAGCCGCTCGACCTGCTCTTCGGAGAGGCCGGCACCGCCACTGCCCGCCAGCTCGCTGAGATATTCGGGCACCTTGTCCAGCCCGATCCAGCGGGCGAAACGGTCAGGCGCTTCGATCCGCCCGTCGACACGGACAAGCAACGGGATTGCCGGACCTTCCTCGACCATGCGCGACAGGCGGCGGGCGGCCTTTCGATGCGCTTCGGCCAGCTGGCTTTCGCGGCTGGCGCGCAGCATCATCCACACCGCCGCGCCGGTCCACAGCGCAAGCAGCAGGCCAATCAGCGGCACGAGTGCGGGAGAAACTTCCATTACCTGCCAGCTATGCGGCAAGCGGCGGGGATGCAATGCCCCCGCGCGCCATTATGTGCCTGTGCAGCGGACAAACCGCTGCAAAGCATCAATATCGGTAGTGTTCCGGCTTGAACGGGCCCTCCACCGGCACGCCGATATAGTCTGCCTGGCTCTTGCTCAGCTTGGTGAGTTTTACGCCCAGCTTGTCGAGGTGAAGCGCCGCGACCTTCTCGTCGAGATGTTTGGGAAGTACATACACGTCGTTCTGATACTCGCCGGCCTTGGTCCACAGCTCGATCTGGGCGAGCGTCTGGTTGGTGAAGGAACAGCTCATCACGAAGCTGGGGTGACCTGTGGCGCAGGCGAGATTCACGAGACGACCCTTGGCCAGGACGATGATTTCCTTGCCATCGGGGAACTTCACCAGATCGGTGCCCGGCTTGAGCTCGGTCCATTCGTAATTGTTCATCGCCGAGATCTGGATCTCGCTGTCGAAGTGGCCGATGTTACATACGATGGCCATCGGCTTCATCGCCTTCATGTGTTCGGCGGTGATGACGTCTTCATTGCCGGTGGTGGTGACGAAGATATCGGCGCGGGTCACCGCATCTTCCATAGTCACGACTTCATAGCCTTCCATCGCCGCTTGCAGCGCGCAGATCGGGTCGATTTCAGTCACCAGCACGCGCGCGCCGCCATTGCGGAGCGACTGTGCCGAACCCTTGCCGACATCGCCATAACCCGCGACGCAGGCGACCTTGCCCGAAAGCATCACGTCGGTTGCACGGCGGATCGCATCGACCAGCGATTCGCGGCAGCCGTAAAGGTTGTCGAACTTCGACTTGGTGACGCTGTCGTTCACATTGATTGCGGGGAACGGCAGTTTGCCCTGCTTGGCGAGGTGGTAAAGGCGGTGAACGCCCGTGGTTGTTTCCTCCGACACGCCCTTGATCGCCTTGACGCTGGCGGTGAGATAGCCCGGCTTCGCGGCAAGGAATGCCTTGAGCGCGCGCTGGAATTCCACTTCCTCGGCATTGCCCGGCTCGGGCAGTTCCTCGCCCGCTTCGACGCGTGCGCCCCACAGGGCGAACATGGTTGCATCGCCGCCATCGTCGAGAATCAAATTGGCGGTGAGGTCGGGATCTGCTTCGCTCGACCAGTCGAAGATGCGGCCGACATAGTCCCAGTAATCGGCCAGGCTTTCGCCCTTGATGGCGAATACGGGAATGTCCTGCGCGGCAATGGCGGCGGCAGCGTGATCCTGGGTCGAGAAGATATTGCAGGTCGCCCAGCGCACTTCGGCACCCAGCGCCACCAGCGTTTCGATCAGCACGGCGGTCTGGATCGTCATGTGGAGTGACCCGACAATGCGCGCGCCCTTGAGCGGTTGCGCGGCGCCATATTCTTCGCGCGTGGCCATCAGGCCGGGCATTTCGGTTTCGGCGATGGCAATCTCTGCGCGGCCATAATCGGCGAGCGAGATATCCTTGACAACGTAATCGGTGAACTGGGCCACGGGCGGTCCTTCGAACTTCTGGTGCAAAAAAGTGCCGCCCACAAAAAAGAGGCGGCACCGCGATGGTGCCGCCCCTAGCCCTTCGTCGATGGGAGAGCAACAGCCCCCTACCTCTCTCCCGAACCGATCACGAAAGGCCTCAGCGCCGCGCCCAGCGCGACCCGTTGATTGGCGCAGTTCCAAGCAATTCCTGCGCAGCGATTGCCACCGCCGCCGGATCCTTGCTGTCGGCGAGTTCGGTGGCGATCTGCTTGAGCTCGGCGCAACCAAGCCAGGGGTGCCCCTGCCCATATTCATTGGCCATGCCTACGCTGATCTTGTCGAGCGCGCGCGCAGCACCGCGTGTCCCGTGACGCTTCACCAGCCCGGCCTGCAACCGCCGCGCAGCACCGTTGAGTGTGTTGATGTGGTTGGTGGTGAACTTGCGATATTGCGGCTGAAAGTCATCCGCCCCCATGCGGCAGCGCAACGATGTGACCATCAGCATGATGTCAAGGCGGCGGATCTGCTCGTCCTGGAAATCACCCGCAGTGGCTGCAGTCGGAGCGATGAGTAGTGCACCTGCCGAAACGGCAAGCGTAAGCGCCTTGAAATTGAACATGTCCCTGGTCTCCCTATCGAACGTCCCAAGTTCGATTGAGGCCAGCTTCCGCTCAATTTTTTACCCGGTCTTAAAGGCATGCGGTAAACCGATTTTAACCACACAGAATGGTTGCAAGCAGGCCACACCATCCTACATCGGGCGACGGACAGGATAACAGGAGTTCCACCAATGACGATTTCCGTTGGCGACAAGCTGCCCGAGGTGACGCTGGTCAAGGCGACCGCTGAAGGCCCGCAGCAGGTTCAGTCGAGCGAGTACTTCAAGGGCAAGAAAGTGGCGCTGTTCTCGGTCCCGGGTGCTTTCACCCCGACCTGTTCTGCCCGCCACCTTCCCGGCTTTGTCGACAAGGCCGCGGACCTCAAGGCCAAGGGGGTTGACGAAATCATCGGTACGGCAGTCAATGACGCCTTCGTGATGGGTGCATGGAACCAGGCAGCCGGCAGCGACGACATCACCATGCTGGCAGATGGCAATGGCGAGTTTGCCGAAGCAGTCGGCCTGACGATGGACGGTTCGGGCTTCGGCCTTGGCAAGCGTGGCCAGCGTTATTCGATGGTGGTCGAAGACGGCGTGGTGACGCAACTCAATGTCGAGGCGCCCGGCGATTTCTCGGTGTCGAGCGCAGAGCACATGCTCGAGCAGCTCTGACACTATCGCAAGCGAACAGAAGCAAGGTCGGAGTCACGCTATGTGACTCCGACCTTTTTCGTTGCCCTGACCAGCCAGTTCCGCCCTATTCGGGCAGGAGTCCTGCCAGCTCCGGTACAGCTTCAAGCTGCGAACGAACACTGTCGAGCGGACCGACCACGACATAAGTCATGCTATCGATCGGCAGATATTGCGCGGTCGCTGCTCGCAGATCTTCGGCCGTCAGTGCCGATACCTTGTCGACATAGGTATTGAGGAACTGCGGCCCCAGCCCCAGCAGGTCGAGATTGACAAGCTGGTTGGCCACCCCCGCGCGCGAGGCGAGACCGAGGATGAAGATGCCGTTCATATAGTTCTTGATACCGGCGACTTCCTTTCCAGAAGGAGCTTCGGTTTGCATCAAGCGAATTTCCTTGAGGATTTCGGTGATGGACGGCCCGGTCGCTTCGGCTGTGACATCAGCATATTGCGTCCAGTTGGCACCATGCACGCGTTGCGACACTCCTGCCCCCGGCGAGTAAGTATAGCCCTTGTCCTCCCGGATATTGCGGGTGATGCGCGAGGAGAAATAGCCGCCCAGCAGCGTGTTAGCGGCAATGAAGCGCAGATCGCCTTCCTGCGCAGCGACTCGCTGGCCTATACGCAGCGTGGATTGCGGCGCGCCGGGACGATCGATCAGGATCACGCCCGGAGCGTCGACGTCGGGCGAGTCGATTTTGCTGGCCGCTACGCCTTGCTTCCATCCGCCAAAGCTCTTCTCAATGGCCGCACGCATGGTGGCATCGTCGAACTGGCCTACGACATAGATATGCGCCCGCTGCGCGCCAAAATTGGTCGCGTGGAAGGCTTTCACCTGATCGAGCGTATAACCCGACAACTGATCATTGGTCGGGAAGGTCGCGCCGTATGGGTGACCGGGAAACAGCGCCGCGTCGAACGCCTCGCCAGCCATGCCCCCCGGGGTGGAGCGGGCAACAGAAAGATTGCGCAGCATGTCGGCGCGTACTTTTTCCAGCTCGCTGGCAGGGAAATCGGGGCTGATCAGTACATCGGCCAACAACTGGACGGCCTGCGGCGCGAACTCGGCCAGAACTCCGGTGCTCGCGGTGACGACATCGCCGCCGACCCCGAGCGAAAGGCTGCCTCCCATATTTGCCGCAGCTTCGGCAATCTGCGCCGCCGTTCGGCCGCCGGCACCCTTTTGCATCATCTCGCCCGCCATATCGGCCAGCCAGACATTCTCGCCTTCGTCGATATTGCCTGTTCGCACGGCAGTCACGATCGAGACTTGCGGGGTCTTGCCATAAGGCACCAGCGTGACTTGCATGCCGTTGGGCAATTTATATCGGGTCACAGCCGGCAGGGTGAAAGGCCGCGCTTCGGCTGCTGCCGGCGGCGCTTCTCTCTCTTGGGCGGCGAGGGGTGCGGCCATCGCACATGCGGAAATCGCGGTGGCGCCAAGCGCCAGTGTCTTGATGATCTTCATCGTTTCGGCTCCCCCTTACTGTGCCGCGCCGGCCGCAGCAGCGCCGGGCTTGAGTGTGATGACCGAACGGTTGGTCTTGCGCAGATATTCCTGCGCGGTCTTGCGGATCAGTTCGGGTGTAACACCGGCAATTTCCTGTTCGAGCGAATTGACCCGCTGCGGTTTGCCATCGAACAGCGCAAAGCTGGCAAGCAGATCGACCAATCCGATGCGATTGCCGTCACCCAGCATGTTGTAGATGTCAGACCGCGCTTTGGTCCGCGCGCGCTTCAGCTCCTCCTCACTCACAAGATTGGTCTGGAGATCGGCGATCACTGCATCCAGATCGGCGAGAATCTGTTCGTCGGTGAATTCGGCACCGTGGATCAGGAATCCCGACCAGAGCATCGGCCCGTCGTAGTTGTAGGCATTGCCGAGCGGCCAATTGATGCCGCCATCGACGCCGCCTCCATAGCCTTTCTGATTGACCAGAGTCTGGCTCAGACGGCTATCCTGACCGTCGATCAAGATCAGGTCGATCAGACGCATTGCCGCCCATTCGGGCGTGCCCTTGGGCGGCACGTGATAACCCCAGGCCAGCGCGGGCTGCGGCGCCAGAGCATCGGTTTTTTCCAACCGCTTTTCTGCGGTCTGGCGGGGTTCGGAGATATCGGCCTCCTCGATGGCCGGGCCACGCGGAATTGTGCCGAAATACTTGCGGCTCCATTCCATCACCTGTGCCGGATCAACATCACCTGCGACCACCAGCACGGCGTTATTGGGAGCGTAGAACTGCTTGAAGAAGGCATCGACATCTTCAAGCGTCGCGGCATCAAGCTCGGCCAGATCGCCATAGAAATTATGCGCATTGGCCCAATTGGTGTTGGCGAGTTGCGGCAGGTCAAGCCATGGGAAACCGCCATAAGGCTGGTTGAGGACATTGACCTTGACCTCGTTCTTCACCACGCCTTGCTGGTTGGTGAGGTTCGCCTGGGTAATGTCCAGACCGCGCATCCGGTCGGCCTCTGCCCATAAGAACATCTCGGTGGTGTTCGAGGGAACTACTTCGAAGTAATTGGTGAAATCAAACCGGGTCGATCCGTTGAGCACGCCACCATTGGCGTTGACCAGACCAATGAATTCGGCCTTTCCGAGATTCTTTGAACCCTGGAACATCATGTGTTCGAACAGGTGCGCAAAGCCCGTGCGGCCCTGCGGTTCCAGCCGGAAACCGATCCCGTAATAAACACCGATGGTGGCGGTGGGGATCGAGTGATCTTCCGAAATCACGACCTTCAAGCCATTGTCGAGCGTGTGATATTCAACCGGCACCTGCACCGCTGATTGCGCAGCGACATTCGGTTCCGCCTGCCCAACGGCCACTTGTGGCAAGGCAAGCGCCAAAAAAGGCGCAGCCAGCAAGGCGGAATATTTGCACCTATTCCGAAGTTTCATCGCGGTCTCCCCAACATTTACCGGATCAATCGATTCACGGACTAATACTCAATTTCAATTCTGTATCGTCTTGTGTGAATTGGCAAAACCGGATTGACGAAATACACACTGCATTCCGTGAGCGTCGTGCTCCGTATCGTTCACTCTGTCGCGTGACGTCCCGTTTGCGGACAGCTTGCTTGCCGACGCTTGCCATTGGCGCCGCTGGAGCGCAGTCTTGGCGCATGGGACAGGACGGGAATCACGACGACGATTTCGGCATTCTGCTGGGGTGGAAGGCAGATCCGGCGGGCGACCGGATCGCGCTTATGCTGCAAAGCACCCGAAAGGTTGTCGAAGCGCGCGGCGACGTGCGCGAATTCCGCTATTTCCTCAGCAAGGAGCAAGCGGTGCAGCTGGGCAATTATCTGTTCGGCCTGGCAGGCGAAACCCCGCCATATCGCAAAAGAACCAGCTTTATCGAGCGCCTGCTAGGTAATTGAACGTCTAGCCGTAACCCATCAACTTGAGCACTTCCTCGCGGCTGCGCTGGTCTTCGAGGAAGGTTCCCATCATCCGGCTGGTCACCATCCCTACGCCCGGCGTGCGCACTCCGCGTGCGGTCATGCAGCTATGCGCGGCCTCGATCACGACGGCGACACCTTGCGGGTGGAGGTTTTCCCAGATGCAGTCAGCGACTTCGGCGGTCAGACGCTCCTGCACCTGCAGTCTCCGGGCAAAGCCGTGCAACACACGCGCCAGCTTTGAAATGCCGACTACGCGATCATTGGGCAGATAGGCGATCGCCGCCTTGCCGATAATCGGTGCCATATGGTGTTCGCAATGCGACTGGAAGGGAATGTCCTTGAGCAGCACGATCTCGTTATAGCCGCCCACTTCCTCGAACACGCGGCTGAGGTGATGCGCTGGATCCTCGCCATAGCCGAGGCAATATTCCTTCCATGCGCGCGCCACGCGCGAAGGGGTATCAAGCAGGCCTTCGCGCGTCGGATCATCGCCCGTCCACTCGATCAGCGTGCGAATCGCGTCCTGCACATGCGCAGGCACCGGTGGCTTGCCGCGCGGGTCGTCTTCTTCAGGTCCAACAAGGCTGCTCACTTGCCCCTCTTCCATTTCAGCTTGCCGCGAATGCGGGCCAGGCGGCTTCCCTTGCGGAAAAGCCCGCGCTTTGTAAACGGCTCGAACAATTCGTCGGGGTGTTCGGGGTCGAGTACGCCGCTCTGGGCGATTTTCTCCTCCGCCTCGGTCAGATCGGGCGGGTGATAACGTGACAGATTGCGACCGTTCCCGGGATCCTGCGAATGGTCGAACAGCGAGGCCATCGAGCCATATCGCTCGAGCAATACAGGTACGGCGTCCTTTTCCAAACCGCAGTGTTCCGCCAGCAGCGAATAGCGCAGGTCGGCAATGCCATCGCGTGCATGGTCATTACCCGGCCGCGCAGCATCGATGAAGACGTCACATTCACTGTCGAGTCCCATCGAGCGGTTGTTTAGATTTGCCGAACCTATCCGCAAGATCTCGTCATCGACGATCATGATCTTGGCATGGACATAGATCTGCGTTTTGCCGGTAGTAGGCGACCAGATGGTGAAGCGATGCTGCTTGTCGACTTCCTCGATGCAGCGGATCAGTTCGGCGCGGGCATGGTCCATTGCCTGCTGTTCGAGCCAGCCATCGGCATTGAACGGGTGGACCACAACCACCTCTGGCGGGTCGTCCTCCTGCATCCGTTTCATGATCGCCTCGGCCACCGCGCGCGATGCGAAATACTGGCTCTCTGCATAAATGAAGCGCTTCGCCCGCGCGATATGCTGGATATAGAGTTGCTCGATCTCGTCGACTTCGTCCCATTTGCGATAGGCCGCTCGGGTGCGCGCTATGCCGATCTCTACATCCTCAAACTGCGCTTCGAGATGTTCGGGCCAGGGCGACGAGCTGACCGGATCGAGCGGGGGCAGCGGGTCGCCACCGGCACAGATCCAGCGGTCCTCGCACAATTCGGCCAGCGCCAGCGCGACGTCGCCCTCCATCATCATCGTGGCATCGTGCCACGGGCCATATTTGCGGCCGTTGGGGGTGAGTCTGCGTTTGTCGTTCTCGATATGCGCGCGCGTGTCCCAGCGCTTGTCCGCCATGTCGATCCCGCCGCATACTGCGACCTTGTTGTCGAGCACCGCGATCTTCTGGTGGTGGCTGCATCCAACCGGATGTGCGGTGTCGAACTTGAAGGTGATCCGTTTGTGGCTCATCCAGCGGCCTAGATCATAGACCATGGTCGGGCGGAGCGGCATGGAAAGGACGCCATAGCTCCATTTCAGAATATAGATGCCCGCCTCTTTGCGATGTCGTGCCAGCCAGGCAATAAAACTGCCCAGGCGCTTGGGATAACCGCGCTTCCACGCCCGCTGCCACCAGTGGCGACCTCGTTCCAGCCGGATACGCGTGTCGAAATCCCATCCCACCATCAGAATGCGCCGCTGGGCCTTGAGCATCGCTTCCTGCATGAAGGCGTAATAGTCGGCGGCATCCACCAAAACCGTTGCACGCGTCGCGCGTTCATAGCGCCACACACCGGATTCTATCCCGGGCTCGAGCCTTGAAATGCAGCTCGGGTCGCTGTCGGCTACCAGCTTGCTCAATTCCCCCTCGCCTCCGCAGTCATTCTTTTGCGTCTGCCTTCTTCTCGGGCGTTACCTCCGCCTCGGCCCTTTCTTCGCGCTTTCGGCGATCGAATACGGAACGCATATACTCCATGTCCTGCTCGTCGAGATATTTCGCGAAATCGGGGAAATGCTCACCCTCTTCCTCATCGATATGGTGGCGATAGCGGTGATCGAAAGCCTTGAACTTCACCAGCCAGGCCCCTTCGGCCATGTCGGTGGCGGCCAGATCGTTCAGCGCTTCCTCAATCTCGTGATGTTCGGCCACCGAATGGCGCGTCTCCCCAGTCGTCGGGGGCTTACGCATCATCGTCGAGTAGAGTGCCTGCTCCTCGGCCGCAGCATGGGCCTTCAATTCCTTGGTCAACGCAACGAATAGCGATTCGCGTTCGGGCGTATCGCCATGCGTTTCCAACAGACGATCGAGCAAATCGCGATGTTTGTCGTGATCCTGCTGCAACCGTTCGAAAATCTCGGTGGCTTTGGCCATGGGCAATTTCTCCTTGTCTCCTGCTGAACAGGCCGGAAGCACTGCGGTTCCGCATCTTGCCGCAAGCGGTCTTCACCCACATATCAAACGGATGATCCACGACCATTCAGGACCAACCCAGATGCAGATGGAGCAGATGGCAGCCACCGTGCTTGCATCGCTGCCGGAAAAGTTCCGCGACGAGCTGAGCGAAGTTGTGCTGCAGGTTGAGGATTTTGCCACTCAGGAGCAGCTCGAATCGGTCGGGCTGAGCGACAAATGGGAGCTGTCCGGCCTTTACGAAGGTCAGGCCCTGCCAGATCGCTCCGTGTGGGAAAGCGGGCGAATGCCGCCGCGCATCTGGCTGTTCCGCCGCGTCTTGATTGCTGAATGGCGCGATACCGGCGTGCGGATGGACGATCTGGTGCGCCATGTGGTGGTGCATGAAGCTGGCCACCACTTCGGCTTCAGCGACGACGATATGCACTGGCTGGAAGATCAGGCGGACTGATCACGTAAGCCCCCCAATAAAAAAGCCACCTCGAACGGGATGGCTTTTTTATTGGCGCGCCCGGAACGATTCGAACGTCCGACCCTCAGATTCGTAGTCTGATGCTCTATCCAGCTGAGCTACGGGCGCG
>CBFGON010000053.1:0-16016 GCA_965650395.1 uncultured Qipengyuania sp.
ATCGCAAAAAATAATGATATATTTATCAGATATTTAATGAGCATTGCGGTCCTCAGGGTTACACCTTGGGGTAAAGGGGGGGGGCTGCCCGCCGGGCATGGCCGAACCGGACCGTTGAAAGAGCAGGCGGCAGGTTAGCAAAGCTGAAGCGTGTAGGAAAATCGGCATGCGCGGAGCGCGGAAATTGGCCCTCGAAAGTGCCGACACGTGCAGCGCCTTGTCAAAAAGAGGCGGTGCGATAACTAGGGCGTTCGGTCCGACAGGGGAACTCGATGGCCAGGCAGGAAATTCAGGGACGCTTGTTCGATTACCGTCCGTTCGGGCCGCGCGACCCCGATGAGGAGCATCGCGCCGCCACGCCGCTGGAACTGTTCTTTGACCTTGTGACTGTCATCGCCGTGGCAGCGGCGGCGGCCGGATTGCATCATGGCATCTCGGCCAATCACGCGGCTGAGGCGATCCCGGTCTTCATGCTGGCGTTCGTTGCCATCTGGTGGGCGTGGATGAATTACACCTGGTTTGCTTCTGCCTATGACAATGACGGTCCGATCTACCGGTTGCTGACGTTCTGGATCATGGGCGGGGCGTTGTTGCTGGCAGCTTCGGTCTCGCGCTTCTACGACGGGATGCAGGTGGGGCTGCCGGTTGCCGCCTACGTCATCATGCGGATCGGCATGATTGCGCTGTGGCTGGTCGCCGCGCGCAACGATCCTGCGCACCGCACCACCGCACAACGCTATGCCGCAGGGATCGCAGTCGCGCAGGTCTATTGGGTTGCACTGGCCCTGCTCGGGGTTCCGGGTTCACCCGTGTTCTGGATCTGCATGGGGCTGGGCTGGGCGTTGGAGCTGGCAGTCCCTGTCTTTGCCGAGCGCGGCAATATGACCCCCTGGCATGTCGATCACATCGTCGAGCGCTACGGCCTGCTGATGATCATCATGTTGGGTGAAATCCTGCTCGCCGGGTCAATGGCTTTCGCACAGGCGGGTGAGGAGATCACGCTTTCATCGCCCCTGCTCCATACGGCGCTGGCGGCACTGGTGATCGCGTTTTCGATGTGGTGGCTCTACTTCTCGCGCGACGATCATTTGCGGGTCCATCAGCCAGTCCAGCAGCGGGCGTTCGTGTGGGGGTATGGCCACGTAATCCCGTTCTGCGCCACTGCCGCCGTCGGTGCAGGATTCGCGGTGCTGGTCGATGTGCTGACTGGCCATGCCGAGGTGCCTGTGCGCGTGGGTGATATGGCAATAGGCATTCCTCTGGCGATCTACATGCTCGGGCTGTGGTTCATCCGTGACCGCTTTGTACTGACTGGCCCTGCACGCATGATGCTGCCGCTGTTTGCCGTGCTGGTGCTGATTGCCGCGCTGTGGATGCCGGCTTCGCTGGAAAGCATGGCGCTGCTTTCGGCTGGTGCGGTTTACGTGCGCGCGGTCTTTGCAACGCGCGCACGCCGGTTGGAAGCAGCTGCGGGGTGAGCCTTGCGTTTGCCCCGAATGTGATAACCCAATTGTTGGCCGAAGCGGCGACGGCGGACCCTCGGGAATGCTGCGGAATTCTGCTGGGGCACGACAATCAGATCGAGCGCGCCTTCCCTGCGGTAAATGTCCATCCAACGCCGCTTAGCCATTTCGAGATCGATCCTCAGGCTCTGGTCGACTGTCACCGGCAGGCGCGCCACGGCGGGATGGAGGTAATTGGCTATTACCATTCGCACCCCAACGGATTGGCCAAGCCGTCTGCCACGGACCGGGCCAATGCTTCAGGAGATGGAAAAGTCTGGGCGATCATCGCCGGAAATGCGGTCAGCCTATGGCGGGATGCGGCAGGCGGTTTCGAGCCTCTTTCCTACCGCGTTAACGGCGCGTAGAAGCACCGCCCAACGGTCTGGAAAATCTCCCGCTTCACTGCGCTGGCGCAAGGACGGGAAATTTGCTCTAGGCCACCGTAACAACCGTAACATTATTCAGGTTTCCAATCACTCATATGAACGACAGTCAATCGACCGACCTTGCTGCAATGCTTTGCTCGCGCCTGTGCCACGACATGCTCAGTCCAGTCGGTGCGATGAGCAACGGGCTGGAATTGCTCGCCATGGAAACCGATCCGGAAATGCGCCAGAATGTCATGGCGCTGCTCGAACAAAGCGCTGCGATCTCGACCAACAAGCTCAAGTTCTTCCGTCTGGCATTTGGCGCTGCCGGTGGTTTTGGCGACAGGGTTGAGGTTGAAGAACCCAAGGCGCTGATTGATGCATTGGCGGCCGACAAGGCCAAGGTGCAGATCAACTGGGCGATTGATGCCACCAATCTCGGCAAGCCCGCGGTCAAGGTGCTGCTCAACTTTGCGCAGATTGCGCTCGATGCACTGGTACGCGGTGGCACTCTCGATATCGGCGCCGAAGTGCGCGAAGGCAATTGCGAGATCGTGGTGCGCGCTGCCGGGCCTAAAATCGGCTTTGACGACACCATCGGCAAGGCACTCGATGGAAGTCTCGCGCATTCGGAACTCTCCAGCAGGACCGCTGCGGCCCATATGATCGCTTTGCTGGCCGAACAATGCGGCGGCGGGCTGCAGTATCACCGCAGCGATGAGACGCTGGTGCTGGGCGCCGTGCTGCCCGAAGCGGAAGGGCTTATCGGTTGAGCCGCGACGAGCTCGTCCATCAAGATCGCCCGTCGCCCAATTTCGACGAGCGCAAGCTGCCGATCGATATGGCCATCATCCATTATACGGAAATGGACGGGCCTGAAGCCGCGCTGGAACGGATGTGCGATCCCGAAGCCAAGGTCAGCGCACATTACCTGATCGGCGAAGACGGCACGGTCTATCAGCTGGTCGATGAAGCCAAGCGCGCCTGGCATGCCGGTGTTTCCTATTGGCGCGGCCACCGCGACATCAATTCCCGCAGTGTCGGGATAGAGCTCGATCATCCCGGTCACCTGCATGGCTATCGCGGCTTCTCTGAAGCCCAGTTCGAAGCTTTGGTGCCGCTGTTGGCGAGGATCGTGAAAAACCACGATATTCCCCGCGCCAATGTGCTGGGACATTCGGACGTTGCCCCGCAGCGCAAGATCGACCCGGGTGAGCTGTTCCCGTGGGAACGGCTGGCCGAATATGGCCTCTGCCTCCCTACACCCAGGATCGAGCTGGGCGATCCCTACGACAATGATGGTGCGTTCTATCTCGCACTCGAGCGCTTCGGCTACGACATCACCGATGGGCACAAGGCGGTCGAAGCATTCCAGCGTCGCTGGCGCCCGCGCAAGATCAATGGCGAAATCGACGGTGAAATACGCGCGATCCTGTTCCAGTTATTGCTTGATCGTGACCGGGGCCGGACGCGCTGAGTTGCACTTATCCCCAAGCAGTGGCGGACAGACTCGGTAAACGGCTGCAGCAGCGTTAAATAGCGCGCAGGGTCGTTCTTTCCTTGTTTGGGGGAGGGTCTGACTATGCTTAGAAAACTGGTTGCCGAGTTCTTCGGGACATTCTGGCTGGTATTCGGTGGTTGCGGTGCGGCTGTGCTTGCGGCGGGCTTCCCCGAACTGGGAATTGGCTTCGTCGGGGTATCGTTCGCCTTCGGTTTGACCGTCTTGACGATGGCCTATGCCGTTGGCGGCATTTCGGGCGGGCATTTCAATCCAGCGGTTTCGCTCGGCCTGGCAGTGGCGAAGCGCTTTAGCTGGGGCGAGTTGGTGCCTTACTGGATCGCGCAGCTTATCGGTGCATTCTGCGCGGCCGGAACATTGTTCGTGATCGCTTCGGGGCAGCCTGACTGGACACCGGGCGGCTTCGCTTCCAACGGCTTTGGCGAACTTTCACCCGGCGGCTTCTCGATGCAGGCGGCGCTGGTGGCCGAAATAGTGCTTACAGCGTTCTTCCTGATCGTCATCCTCGGGTCGACCTCGCCCAAGGTGCCCGGCGGTTTCGCACCCATTGCAATTGGCCTGTGCCTGACGCTTATCCACCTGATTTCGATCCCGGTGACCAATACATCGGTCAATCCCGCGCGTTCGACCGGCGTGGCGTTTTATGCCGAGACTGGCGCAGTCGGGCAGCTCTGGCTGTTCTGGGTCGCTCCTCTGATCGGCGCGGCAATCGGCGCGGCGCTGTGGCGCTACCTGATCGCGCCAGAAGAATCGCTACAAGGAATCGGCGGCGAGGGTGACGCCGGCTGATGTGATAATGCGCTCCCTTCCCGCAAGCTGAGCGGGGAGGGAGCCAGCCCCTACTCTTCCGTCCGCGCGCCCTGAGCGATCAGACGAAGTTCGGCAGTGGTCTTGCGCGACATGGAGATTACCTGATCGACGCCCTCTATGGTGATGGCCAGCGTGCCATGTTCGGTAATGTCGACCAGCCGCTTGGATTTCAGATACCAGACGTGGAACTCGAAATTCTCGTCACTGCAGCCAAGCATCTCTTGCACGTAATAGCCGACAACGCCCGGATCATAGGCCTGTTCGCGCCGCCTCTTGTAAAGGAATAGCAGGATCCTGTCGTGAACCTCGGCATCGGCGATTGCCGTTGAGTCATCGATCTCGAAGTCCGACTGGTTGGGGAACTGGAAGAAGTCCTCCTTCTTGCGCGCGAGATAGACGCGGTCATATTCCGCCCTTTGCTCAGGGTCGCGCAGCACGCGATAAGCCTCGACCACTTCGTTGAATTTCTCGGGATCTGCGGTTTCGCGATGGTCCGGATGGTACATCTTCGCGAAATAGCGATAGGCCTTGTCCAGCAGTTCGGCGTTGCAGTTGGGGTTTACTTGCAGAAGGTTGTAGTAATCCGTGAACGCCTGCTCGTTATCCATAAAAATAGCCCCGGGTCGAAATAGCTACTGCCGTAATTGTCCGAATTCGAAGCACCTTCCAAGTGATACCTCGCCTCAGATAGTTGTTATTACGCCGGCGATCAGCCTGATGCAGCTGCTCGTTACCGGCGGACCCGTGCGCTTAGTTGCACGTGGGCGGTTGCGCTTGTCAAAGCAAAGTTGTCGCGAATGATCGAAATTGGCGCGCGACGGCAGGAACCGTGAATACAGACGCTTGGCGAAAGGCGCGCCATGCCCTATCTGCGCCGGTGCCAGGGGGCCGGGCAGCCGCGTGCTTTAGGGCGCGAGGAAAGTCCGGGCTCCACGAAAACAGGGTGGCGGGTAACGCCCGCCGGCTCCGGACTCGATCCGGGGTCAGGGAAAGTGCCACAGAGAGCATACCGCCGATGGCTTCTTCGGAAGATCAGGCAAGGGTGAAAGGGTGCGGTAAGAGCGCACCGGGGCTTCGGTAACGCGGTCCGCATGGCAAACCCCACCCGGAGCAAGGCCGAATAGGGGCGGCGCGCGCAAGCAGGGGTGTTTCTCCCCAGTCGCCCGGGTTGGCTGCTCGAGCCATGGGGCAACCCATGGCCCAGACGAATGGCTGCCGCCGCAGATACGGTCCGGCCTTCGGATACCGTCTGCGGAACAGAACCCGGCTTACAGGCCCCCTGGCAATATTTTTCCGATCACTCGTTTTGTCGCAATTAAAACACGATTCGTCGCTAAATGGACCCTTGCGTCGGCGCTGTGCCGGCGTGGAGAATCGCCATGAGAATTGCGGACAGAATGCTTGCCCCCATTGCTTCCAACAACCGCATCGCGCTGCTGTGCGGTGCCGCCATCCTTGCCGCAGGCTTCGGCATAGGTTCCGCCGCCCTGGCCAATGGGCTGGTGCGGATGCAGAGAACCGATCGTGAAGTTACCGTGCGCGGCGTCGCCCAGCGCGACGTCACCGCCAACCGAGCAAGCTGGAGCGTCGGCTATTCCGAGAGCGCCTTTTCGCTTGCCGAAGCCCTGGCGAGTTCAGACCATGATACAGTGCTGATCCGTACATATCTGAAAAAGCAGGGCTTCGACGGCAGCCTGACAGAGCCCGGCAGTGCGAGCATTTCTGCCCAGGCCGAGATGATCAAGGACAAGCCCACCGGGCGGACCATTTATACCGTCAGCCGCAGCATCGGCTTCTCAACCGGAAAAGTTGCCGAGGTGGGCAAAGTGGAGAAGGGCAAGGATGCGCTGGCGCAGGCCGGGTTGGTAGTCGATTACACCGGCGCCAGTTACGAATACACACAGCTCGACAAGATCAAACCAGAGATGATCGCGATTGCCACGCGTGACGCCAGGCAGGCAGCGGAGAAATTTGCCGAAGATTCAGGTGCCGATGTCGGCGGCATCCGCTCCGCTACGCAAGGCTATTTCACCGTATCTGGGCGGGACTCATCTGGCGGAGATGACGGCGGAGACTATTCCAGCGGCACCGCATCGAGCCCCGAGCAGCGCGTTCGGGTGGTGACGACAGTGGTCTATTATCTCGACTGATGATGTACGCGCCGGCGGTGCTATTTCACCGTCGGCGCGCCATGCCGTGACCGCTCAATCGCGCCCGATGCTGCTGTAGTCGAAGCCCAAGGCGCGGACTTCGTCGGGGCGATAGATATTCCGCAAATCGACCAGCACTGGCTGACGTGCAAGTTCTTTGACCCGACCAAGATCGAGCGCTCGAAATGCATCCCATTCCGTGACGATTGCGACCGCGTCAGCGCCTTCGATGGCGGTATAGGGATCGTCGACCATGGTCACTTCGGGCATGAGCGGGCGGGCCTGCTCCATACCTTCAGGATCATAGGCAGAAACCTGCACCCCGGCATCTGTCAGGGTTTGCGCTACAGCAATGGCAGGCGAATCGCGCATGTCATCGGTGTTGGGTTTGAAGGTGAGGCCGAGCAGCGCCACTTTTTTGCCGCGCGCGCCATCGATCCCGCCAATGGCATCAAGCACCTTGCGGCCCATCGCGCGCTTGCGGCTTTCATTGACCTTGACCACCGCTTCAACGATCCGCGTCGGGCTGTCGTAATCCTCTGCAGTTTTGAGCAGTGCCAGCGTGTCCTTGGGGAAGCACGACCCGCCATAACCCGGCCCAGCGTGCAGGAACTTGGCACCGATGCGATTGTCCATGCCGATACCGCGCGATACATCCTGCACGTCCGCTCCGACCTTCTCGCACAAATCGGCCATTTCATTGATGAAGGTGATCTTGGTCGCGAGGAACGCGTTGGCAGCGTATTTGATCAATTCGCTGGTGCGGCGGCCGGTGAACAGGATCGGCGATTCATTGAGGAACAGCGGGCGATAGACCTGGCGCATCACTTCGCGCCCGAAATCGTCTTCGGCCCCGATCACGATGCGGTCAGGCCGTTTGAAATCGCCAATGGCGGCGCCTTCGCGCAGGAACTCGGGGTTGGAAACAACCGAAAAGCGGTGCTTGGTTCCGCTGTCGCGCAGGATGCGCTCCACTTCGTCGCCGGTGCCGACAGGGACTGTGCTCTTGGTCACCACGACCGCGTCATTGGCGAGGCTTTGGCCGATTTCTTTTGCCACCGCATAGACGAATGAAAGATCGGCATGTCCATCACCGCGGCGACTGGGGGTGCCAACTGCAATGAAGATCGCATCCGCACCGGCGATCCCTTGTGCCAGACTGGTGGTAAAGGTCAGCCGACCGGAGCGGACATTCGCTCCGACCAGTTCGGCAAGGCCCGGCTCGTAGATCGGCATCACGCCATCGTGCAGGCGGTCGATCTTCGACTGATCCTTGTCGATACAGACGACGTCGTGGCCGAAATCGGCAAAACATGCGCCAGAAACCAGGCCGACATAGCCCGAACCGACCATCGCAATCTTCATTAGGCGTCCACCTTCTCGATAGAAATTGTGCCGTCTTCGGCGGCCACAGCCTGAATCGTGCGGCGGCTATCGCCTTCCAGCACCAATGCGGTCAAGCGCCCGGTGCGGAAAGCGCCGGTATCGATCCCGATCCGGTGCTGCGTATCCTCGACTTGCTCGAAGATGGTGTGGCCGTGGACAACGACATGGCTGAAAGGGTCTTCATGCCGCAGGAAACGCTCGCGAATCCACAACATGTCCTGCCGGTTTTGCTGGTCAATGGACAGTTCCGGATTGAGCCCGGCGTGGACCAGCACATAGTCGCCAACGATGATGAGGTCCTCGAACCCCGCAAGGAAATCGCGATCGCCAGATGGCACGAGGCGGTGCATTGCTTCCTGCACTTCGTCCAGCTTCATCCGGCCATATTCTGTCGGGCAGAGACCATAGCTCAACACGGTCTCTCGGCCGCCATGCTTGAGGAAATGGCGCAGCACTTCCCGATCATCGAAGCTTTCGAGGAACATTTCCTCGTGATTGCCAGCCAGGAAACGGATGGATCGGCCCTTCGCCCACTCGCGTGCAAGAGCAACCACTCCGGCGCTATCCGCGCCTCGGTCCACCAGATCGCCCAGGAACACCACGGTTGTCCTTGCGCCACCTGATGAGCGATCGTCAGCTTCGATTGCGTCGCGAAGCAGGTCCAGCAGATCGCATCGGCCGTGGACGTCGCCAATTACATACCAGCGCTCGCCTTCTGGCACACAGGCAATGCGGCGCGCAGGTGGCGATTTGGCGAAAAGTTGGCGGATCGAATTGAGCATGGAATGTTCAGGCGGTGAAACCGGTCGCGTGCGCTTAGTCCACTGCAACCCTAGCGGCAAGCGGTGAGCGCAAGGTGAACTGCATTCGCAGTTGCACAATAGCCACGCTTTATGTTGCAGTAGCGAAAAAGCGAAATTCATATCTTGCGCACGGCGAGGGTGTGATGCACGATCATTTCGAATTCGCACGAGGACCCTTCCAAAAAATCGAGGGCCCGTCGGAAACGCAGGTGGGACGAAGCACCAATTCCGAACTGAAGGAGTTCGCAATGCTCACGTCCTTTCGCGGCCCCCGGGCCTTTGCCCTTGCCGCTTCGCTCGCCACTGCGGGCTTCTTTGTTGCTACCCCTGCCTATGCCCAGGAAGAGGAGGAAGCTGCGGCTTCTGACTGGACCCTGTCGGCCAATGCCGCGCTGACCACTGACTATCGCTTCCGCGGTGTTTCGTTGTCGGCCGGCGATCCGGCCATTCAGGGTGGCTTCGATGTCGCCCATTCAAGCGGTTTCTACGTCGGCACCTGGGGCTCCTCGCTCGATGCAGGTGCAGCCTATGGCGACCTCGAGCTCGATATCTATGGTGGCTGGAGTGGCGAGGTTTCCGACGGCGTCACGGCCGATGTCGGCTTGCTCTACTACAGCTACCCATCTGAAGATGTCGGGGCGACGGTGAACTACTGGGAGCCCTATGCTTCAGTTGGCTTCACGCTCGGATCGGCCGAAGCTACGGTTGGTGCTGCCTACGCCTGGGATCAGGACTCTCTGGGCAGCGAAGACAACCTCTATGTCTATACCGATCTCGGCTATTCGCTGCCCTCGACACCGATCTCGCTCTCGGCACACCTTGGTTACACCGATGGTGTGCTGGCACCTTCGTACCTGGCCGGTACCACTGATGACAGTGGGATCGACTGGTCGATTGGCGCTGCCGCAACCGTTGGTGCTTTCGAACTCGGCGTCGCTTATGTCGGCACCGAAGGCCCCTCGATCGACGGCTTTACTGACGATGCCGTAGTAGGCACACTCAGCGCCAGTTTCTGAGAATTCGCTGGCGATGGTTGGGGGGCGTGTCAGGCGACGCGCCCCTTTTCCTTTGCCGGTCCAATACCTAGTTCGGGGCAATGACGAGATATCTCCACACCATGATCCGGGTCGCCGATCCGGAGGCGACCATCGATTTCTTCAAGCTTATCGGGCTGGAGGAGGTACGCCGCTTCGACAATGACAAGGGTCGCTTTACCCTGATCTTCCTTGCCGCGCCCGGCGACGAGGGCAAGGCCGAGGTCGAACTGACCTATAACTGGCCCCCTGAAGACGGCACCGCGGCGGAGGATTACACCGGCGGGCGCAATTTCGGCCATCTGGCCTACCGCGTAGACGACATTTATGCTGTTTGTCAGGCGTTGCTCGATGCCGGCCACACCATCCACCGTCCACCGCGTGACGGGCATATGGCCTTCGTCAAATCACCTGACGGCATCTCGGTCGAACTGCTGCAGGAAGGCTATCTCGACGCGCAGGAGCCTTGGGCGAGCATGGAGAACAGCGGCAGCTGGTAAGCACCGCCGGAGGGCGGAAGTCAAAGACCCCCGTTATCTTCGAGATAGGGCGATTTCTGGTCGTCGGGATGCGCAGTGGTCATCCGCAGGATGGCATAGCCAGCCAGCGCCGAAACCAGTGAGCCGAGCAGAATTCCGATCTTCGCTTCCTCGACCAGCAGTTCGTTGCCGGCGAAAGCGAGCCCGCTGATAAACAGCGACATGGTGAAACCGATACCGCACAGGATCGATACACCCCAGATCTCGGGCCAGCTGGCGCCATCGGGACGCGGTGCGAGGCCGATCTTGTCGGCCGCCCAGATGGCCGAGAATATGCCAAGCTGCTTACCCACGAACAGACCCGCCGCAATTGCCAGCGGCAGCGGATCGACCAGAGCAGCAAGCCCCAGGTCCCCGAATGCGACACCTGCATTGGCAAAGCCGAATACCGGCACAATCAGATAGGCACTCCACGGGGCCAGATTATGCTCGAGATGTTCGAGCATGGTGTCGTCGTTCTTGCCCACCATCGGGATTGTCAATGCCGCCACTACTCCGGCAATTGTAGCGTGGATGCCCGAGTTGAGCACGAAGAACCAAAGCACCACAGCCAGCAGGATGAAGGGCCAGTAAGCTGAAACGCGCATCCTGTTCATGGCATACATGGCCATTGTCGTCAGCGCAGCCAGCGCCAGCCAGCCGAGTTTGATCTTGGCAGTGTAGAACAGCGCGATCACCAGCACCGCGCCGATGTCGTCAACAATTGCGACAGTCAGCAGGAACAATCGCAGCGATGCGGGCACGCGATTGCCCAGAAGGCCCAAAACGCCCATCGCAAAGGCGATGTCGGTCGCGGCAGGAATCGCCCAGCCGCGGGTCAACCCCTCGGCATGTTCGGCGTTGACGACGAACAGATAGACCAGCGCCGGGATCGCCATACCTGCCACTGCCGCAATGATTGGCAATTTGCGCTGTTCGTTGGTCGACAATTGTCCTTCGATCCACTCGCGCTTTACCTCCAGCCCGACGACGAAGAAGAAAATCGCCATCAAGCCGTCATTGATCCACAGATGCAGCGTGTTGAGCTTGAACTCGCTTGCGGCGAAAAGTTCGCCATGGAACAGATGATGGTAATCGCCTGCCAAAGGCGAATTGGCAGCGAACATCGCCGCGAAGGCAATGAAGATGAGCAATATGCCGGCTGACGCGTCGCTCACGAACAGCGCGCGGACGGGAGCAAATACGAGATCGATAGGAGATTGGCGTTCAGTCATGTCGGTGGCTCTCTCCCGTAAAGCACCTCATGTTGCAAGGGCGAAAAGTCCGCAGATCGAAGCGGTGGTCTGAATTACTTCGACTGCCTGCGAAACACATGGAACAGCGGGATAGTCTGGATTCCGGTCAATCGATAGCAGGTGTAGGAAATATGCAGATTGCTGCAGGCGCGCGCGCAGGCATCGGCAACGACAAGCCCGATCAGACCCCAGCCCCATGCACCGATAAAGCCGCTGACAACCAGCAATCCAGACCACAGCGCACTCAATTTCGCGAGTTCGGTTTCGTGTGCGGTCATGTTCATTACGATACGATTGTTACCGCAAAGGACGCTGACGCCCTGACCAAGGATTACAACCAAAAGTAGCGGGGTGATCGAAGCATCAAGTTGCTTGAACAGGATGAACAGCAGCGGCTGCAACGCGATCAGCGCTACCGCGCTAACCACCCAGCCAAGCAAGGCCAGCCAAGTAGTGTTGCGCACAAACACCTGCAGCTTGTCGAGCTCCCTGGCGCCATAATAGCGGGAAATTTCGGGCGCGGTGGTTGCAGCAAGTGTGACGAGTGAGAATGAAGTGAGTTTGCCCAGCCGATCCAGTACAAAGAAGATCCCGGCGGAAACTGGGCCCAAAACGATAGCCGCAATGATTACGACAGCTTGCTGACCAAGCTGAAAGACAATTTGCTCAGTCCACATTTTAGGAGCGATTGCATCCAGCTCATCCAGCGATGCATATTCCCCATTCGGTTCGTGCGGGAGGAGGCGCCAGAACTGGAATCCCAGCACGATGTAGAGAAGCGCAATTGTTGGCAGAAATACCGGACCAAAGGCGCTTGAGGGCGCAAGGTACACGAAGGCAATGGCCAGGGCACGCCAGACAATTTCGCGCGGAGCCAATGCGGAAAAGATCCTGTTTTTGATCCGAAATGCGCTCGAAAATAGCTCGCTCGCTGCCAAGGCGAGCGACAGCAGCGCCAGCGCGACAGGAATTGCGGGATCGCTGTCATAATAACGTGCCAAACCGGGAACCGTCAGCAGCGCTCCGACCAATAATGCGATGAGCAAGGCAACGAGCAGCAGGCGCTTCAGGATCGGGGGGAGGAAACTTTCGACCTCGCGCTCACTTCGCGCGCCGACGCGCATCAACGCATCAGGCATGCCGCGTCCGATAATTGGACCGATTATCGCAGCAGCAGACATGACCGTGCCGACAAATCCGAATGCTTCTTCTGTCAGCCTCCATGACAGTGCTTGAATGAATAGCACGTTGAGGACTAGGCCAGCACCTTTCAAAAGGGCACCGGAAAAGAGCATTTTCCAAATTCTATCAGCTTTAATATTAAGCATGTATGCTCATAAACTTCTTCAATTGCGAGTAATTACAAGAATTATCTCCAAAAAAATGGGGATAAAAAATAAATTCTAGAAAATAGTTCCGCCAACCTTCAATTTTTCTTACTTAATTAAGGGGCGTATGGTCGATACCCGCTTGGCATTGGCACCAATGCAGGCGCGTTGCAACTGTGAACGGGCATCCCGCGTTGCAAGGAGCAAATCTCCACTATAGGGATGTTGCAAGGGGTTAAAGGGGTCGCATCACGTGGAATTATCGGTCGGCGAGTGGATTGCGCTCGCGCATTATGAATTGCTCCTGTTCGCAGCGGCCTTTCTGGCTGTCGGACTGCTCGATGAACTTGCAGTTGATTTGCTCTATGTGTGGTTGCGATTGACAGGCCGGGCGCAGACGCGGCGGATCGATGGCGATGCACTTCCCCGCGACCTGCTCAGTGGAATGGCTGCGGCTTTCATCCCTGCATGGCGGGAAGATGCAGTCATTGCGCCTACGCTTGCTCATGCGCTTTCTGTTTGGCCGCAGCGCAACCTGCGCATCTATGTCGGCTGTTATCGCAACGATCCGGATACAATCGCTGCTGCCACGGCTGCCGCTTGTGATGATAATCGGGTGCGATTGGTGATCGTGGATGGCGATGGTCCAAGCAGCAAGGCGCATTGCCTCAATCGCCTCTATGCAGCGCTTCGCACCGACGAACTGCGCCAAGGCTTTTCGGCCCATATGGTTGTGTTGCACGATGCCGAAGATATGGTCGATCCTGCGGGGTTGCCGCTGCTCGACCACGCGATCTGGAGCAGCGAATTTGTCCAATTGCCGGTAATGGCGCTGCCGCCGTCAAGCTCGCGCTGGATTGCCAGTCACTACACCGATGAGTTTGCAGAATCCCATGCGAAAGCCATGGTTGTGCGCAACGCCCTCGGATGTGCCGTTCCCGGTGCTGGAGTAGGTTGTTCGATCGCGCGCTCGATGCTGGACAGACTGGCCACCGAGAATGGCGGTGTCCCTTTCGCAGAGGAATCGCTGACCGAGGACTATGAGCTGGGCCAGAGGATCGCCGCGTTGGGTGGCAGGGGCACTTTCCTGCGCTTGCGCGACGACGCTGGTCGGCTGGTAGCGACGCGCGCGTTCTTCCCCGCCCGTCTCAGCGATGCAGTTCGCCAAAAGACGCGCTGGACGCATGGCATTGCCCTGCAGGGATGGGATCGACTGGGCTGGCACGGCAATGCGCTTCAACGCTGGATGGTACTGCGTGATCGACGCGGTCCATTTGCTGCACTGCTGTTGGCGATAGCCTATATGCTGGTAGCCTTGAGCCTATTGTCGCATGTCGCAACGGAGCTGGGACTAATTCCTTCACTGCAAATGTCTCCGCTGATGGGTGGGCTGTTGTTGGCTACATTTTCAGGTTTGTGGTGGCGAATTCTCACGCGGGCTCTGTTCACGGCGCGTGAATATGGCCCGCGGCAAGGATTGCTGGCGATTCCGCGTGTGCTGGTGTCAAACGTCGTCGCAATCATGAGCGGGCGGCGCGCCATTCAGGCATATATAGCCACGCTGCGCGGTGCACCTGTGGTGTGGGACAAGACCGAGCATTATGACCACCCGGCTCTCGCGCTCCCGACGGAGCGAGCGGCATGAGGTCGACCGTCAGCATGCGCCGCGGACAGCCGCTGATGTTTGTCGGCCTGCTGCTGCTCGGCTGGGCCGGCTTGCGCACAGCGCTATGGGAGAATCCGTTTCCCGTACAGTTGACCGGTGACGTGTCCCAGCTCCTCGCGACCGCGTCCGAGGTCGGAATTGCGGACAGGCCAAGGTCCGCCTCGGCCACCTATATATCTCCTGTGAATCAACAGCTGCCCACTGTGCAGCTGCCTGATCAGCTGCAAGCTCCGCCTGTCGCCCTGAATGTCGATGGACTCGAAGCCGTGCCGCTGGCGTCGAAAGAGCCGCCGTTTGCTGAAGGGCGGTCGGAGGTGGCGCATAACCTCTTGTGGATGGCGGCGTCCGCATATCTCCCCCTTCCAACCAGCGTTGCCCGTTTACTCGACCAGCAAACCTCCGCAGCGTCGCAACAAGGCCGCTGGCAAATGGATGGCTGGCTAATGCTGCGTAGCGGCGACCAGCCTTCAACAGGCCCGGGCGAGCGACCGTCATCTTATGGTTCAAGCCAGGCCGGGGCGGTGCTGACCTTCCGCCTTGCTCCATCTTCGCCGCATCGTCCGGCTGCCTATGCCCGCGCCAGTCAGGCGCTTGTTACCGGCGGTGAAAGCGAGCTGGCGCTGGGCGTGCGAGCGCGGCCGCTCTTGCAATTGCCGCTCGATCTTCATGCCGAGATGCGCGCCACGCGCAGGCTTGGTGACACGGAGTTTCGCCCGTCGTTTTTCGCCACCGCAGGTGTCGAGCGCGAAGGCCTGCCGCTTGGGTTCCAGGCCCACGCCTATGGTCAGGCTGGCTGGGTGGGCGGGAAATATGCAACGCCATTCGTCGATGGCCAGATCGCTGCAGTGCGCGAGGTGGCAGAATTCGACCTTGCGCAGGTGAGTGCCGGCGTCGGCGCGTGGGGCGGCGCTCAACGCGGTGCGGAACGGCTCGATGTCGGCCCCACTGCCAGCGTGAAAGTAGAATTGGGCGAAGTTCCCGTGCGTCTGTCGGCCGACTATCGCATCCGCGTGGCAGGGGATGCAGCACCTGGTTCGGGCGTGGCTGTGACATTGATTAGCGGATTTTGATTGATCGCGCTCTTCCAACGCGCATCAGCCTGTCTTAGTGCCGGTACATGGATGTCTATCTCCCCATCGCGAACCTGTCCGTCAACGGACTATGGATTGTCGCGCTGGGAACGCTGACCGGCGTACTCTCCGGACTGTTCGGGGTCGGTGGCGGATTCCTGACCACCCCGCTCCTGATCTTTTACGGCATCCCGCCGACCGTCGCTGCCGCTTCCGCTTCGACGCAGGTGACCGGCGCCAGCGTATCGGGCGTAGTTGCCTATTCCAAGCGCAAGGGTGTCGATTACCGCATGGGCGCAGTGATGATTGCGGGTGGCGTGATCGGTTCGGGCATAGGTGCCTTGCTCTTCCGCTTCTTTCGATCGATTGGTCAGATCGACGTGGTGATCAATGCGCTCTACGTGTTGTTGCTTGGCTCGATCGGGCTGCTGATGGCGCGCGAATCAATCCAGGTGCTGCGGGGAACGGGCAATGCAACTGCGCCGCGCCGCCGACATCACCCGTTGGTGGCCAGCCTGCCTTACCGCTGGCGCTTTTATGCCTCGGGTCTCTACATCTCGCCGCTTGCGCCGCTGATCGTAGGTATTGTGGTTGGCATACTGA
>CBFGON010000054.1:0-16016 GCA_965650395.1 uncultured Qipengyuania sp.
CGCTCGATCCGACGGTCAAGGACAAGTCGGCCCGCGTGATCGACATCATCTCGCCGCAGGGCAAGGGCCAGCGCGCGCTGATCGTCGCCCCGCCGCGCACCGGTAAGACGGTGCTGCTGCAGAATATCGCCAAGGCGATCACCGACAATCACCCCGAAGTGTTCCTGCTGGTCCTGCTGGTCGACGAACGCCCGGAAGAAGTCACCGACATGCAGCGCAGCGTGAAGGGCGAGGTCATCTCCTCGACCTTCGACGAGCCGGCCAACCGCCACGTGCAGGTTGCCGAAATGGTGATCGAAAAGGCCAAGCGCCTGGTCGAGCACAAGCATGACGTGGTCATCCTGCTCGATTCGATCACCCGCCTCGGCCGCGCTTACAACACCGTCGTTCCGTCGAGCGGCAAGGTGCTGACCGGCGGTGTCGACGCCAATGCCCTGCAGCGCCCCAAGCGGTTCTTCGGTGCGGCGCGCAACATCGAGGAAGGCGGTTCGCTCTCGATCATCGCCACCGCGCTGATCGATACCGGCAGCCGGATGGACGAAGTGATCTTCGAAGAGTTCAAGGGCACCGGCAACAGCGAAATCGTGCTCGACCGCAAGGTCGCCGACAAGCGCATCTTCCCCGCGCTCGACGTGGGCAAGAGCGGCACCCGCAAGGAAGAGCTGCTGGTCGAGAAGGACCAGCTCACCAAGATGTGGGTCCTGCGCCGTATCCTGATGCAGATGGGAACGGTCGATGCGATGGAATTCCTGCTCGACAAGATGAAGGATTCCAAGACCAACGAAGACTTCTTCGCGACGATGAACCAGTAAACCCGGAAATGCAGTGCCGGTTTCGCGGGCCAACTCCGCGGAACCGGCACCAGCGCCGCATGATTGGCCCGGATGCGCGCCCGACACGCGCCTCCTTGATGGGAGTGACCTGGTGTGCGGCGCATCATCTATATCAGTACTTCTGCCGATCTGCCCGAGACCGAGGTCGAGCGGATTCTGGAATCCGCCCTGCGCAACAATGCGCGCATGGGGATCACCGGTTTCCTGACCTACAACGGGCGCAATTTCCTCCAGCTGATCGAAGGCGAACAGGCAGCTCTGCTCAAGCTGATGGCGACCTTGCGGCGTGACCCGCGCCATTCGGGTGTTGCGGTAATGGTCGATGAAGTCATCGCCGAGCGCTGCTGCCCCGACTGGCAGATGCACCGCCTGCGACTGGCCGACAATATCGCCGTCAGGCAGTCGCAACTCACGGCTGAACTGCCCGCATTGCTGGCCGGTGAAAACCGCCGGATAGTCGAGAATTTTGCCCTGTTGAACTGACCTGCGGATTTTCGGACTCTCAATGGCTTAACCTGCATCGCCCGAGGGTCTAGGTTACCCGGGAGGACAGGGATTCGCAGGAGAGAGAGCCATGTTCCGGATCGCCATTTTCGCTGCCAGTGCCGCTGCATTGGCATTGCCGGCTGTTCAGGCGTGCGCGCAGGAAGGCACGCAGACCGCAGAGGCCCGGCAAGCACCACGCTTCGAAACGCGGGTGTTCCAGCTGCCTGAAGGTTCGCGACCGCATGATGCCGCGCCGGGGCCGGAAGGGCAGATCTGGTACACGGCGCAGCGGCAAGGCGCGCTGGGGATCATCGACATTGCTTCCGGCGAAATCCGCCAGGTGCCGCTGGGCGAAGGCTCTGCGCCGCACGGTGTGGTGCTGGGTCCCGATGGCATGGCCTGGATCACCGATGGCGGGCAGAATGCCATCGTCCGCTACGCTCCGGCGAACGGAAAGATCGACGTGTGGAAGCTGCCCGAAGAGACCGGCTATGCCAATCTCAACACCGGCGCTTTCGATGCCGATGGCGTCCACTGGTTCACCGGTCAGAACGGCATTTACGGGCGCGTTTCATCGGCCGATGGCAAGGTCACTGTCTGGCCCGATCCCGAAGTGCGCGGGCCTTATGGCATCGACGACACGCCCGATGGCGAGATCTGGTATTCCTCGCTCGCAGGCAGCCATCTGGCCAGGGTCGACCGCGCGACCGGCGGAGTAACGCTGTTTGATCCGCCCGATGAAGGGGCAGGGCTGCGGCGCGTATGGTCCGATTCCAAGGGCAAGCTGTGGGCCAGCGGCTGGAACAGCGGCAAGCTCTACCGTTACGATCCTGACGGCGGCGAATGGGACAGCTGGTCGCTGCCGGGTGAAGGGGCCAAGACCTATGCCGTCTATGTCGATGAGCGCGACTGGGTGTGGGTGACCGATTTCACCGCCAATGCGACGCTGGTATTCGATCCGGTGAGCGAGCGGTTCATCCATACCATTCCCGGCAGTGGCCCTGCGGCCAATGTGCGCCAGATCCTGGGGCGCGGCAACGAGGTCTATCTGCCCGAATCGGGCACCGACCGGCTGATGCTGGTGACGATTTCGCAGTGAGGGCGACGATTTCGGTGTTGCTGGCGGGCTGTGCCGCATGCAGCCCCGCCGAACCGCTTGCCGATGAAGCTACATTGACGGCGGGCGAACGTGCCTATCAGCGCTGCTTCGCCTGCCATGCCCTCGACGCTGCCACGACAGGCGGCGACGGTCCACATCTCGACGGGATCGTCGGGCGGCAGATAGCGGCTGTTCAGGATTACGGCTATTCGCCCGCCATGCGCGCCTATGGCAAGAGCGGGTCGGTCTGGAGCCGTGAAAGGCTTGACGCTTTTCTTGCCGATCCGCAGGCGGAAGTACCTGATAATGATATGGGATTTTTCGGCATAGCCAATGCGGAAGAACGCCGCGCACTGATTGCCTGGCTGGAAGCGCGGGAAGACTAACCCTTCATCCGCTCCAATTGCGCGGCCATCTGTTCCCAGACCTTGTTCACCGCTTTCAGGGGCCGCACCATTACCTTGAAATCCTTGATCATGCCGTTTTCATCGAACCGGATCAGGTCCACGCCGTTGACGTGGACCCCGTCCATCTCGGTGGTGAATTCGAGCATGGCGTGGTCGCCATCAAGCAACTCGCGGACGTAGGTGAAGCTGCTATTGCCAAGCGTCTGTCCGGCGGCGGAGAGATACGCGACCACGATGGCGCGGCCCTGTTGCGGGGTGTGGACCACGGGGGAGTGGAATACCGCATCCTCGGCGATGATGGCAGCGAGTTCTTCCGGCTTGCTGCCATTGTCGATCACGCTGTGCCAGCGTGCCAGTCCCTGTTCTGCGCTCATGTCACCTTCGCAAATGTATCGGGGCGCGCTGCGGCCCATTCGCGGGCATATTGCGTTGCGCGCGGATCGGCCAGCAATTCGCCGGGTTCGAGGAAATTATAGATCCGGTCGATCGAGTCCGAACGCGCCGAATTCTGCCGTTCGTAAATGTTGCAGGGGTCGATCTGCCACGGATTCTCCAGCCCCATCGCCACCACCATTTCGCGCAGGGCGTGGAGCGTGTGACGCTGGAAGCGGGCGACGCGTGTCGCCTTGTCGCCTACCACCAGCCCGCGCTGGCGGGTGGCGTCTTGCGTAGCGATGCCGGTCGGACATTCATCAGTATGGCATTGCATCGACTGGACGCAGCCGAGAGCAAACATGAAACCGCGCGCGGCATTGCACCAATCTGCGCCAAGGCCGAGATTCATCGCCATGCCTGCGCCCGAAATGACCTTGCCCGCTGCGGCAATGCGGATTTCATCGCGCAGGCCGGTACCGATCAGTGCATTGCGCATCACGATCAGCCCTTCGCGCAAGGGCGCGCCGACGCGGTTGGAGAATTCGACCGGCGCCGCGCCCGTGCCGCCTTCTGCGCCATCGACAACAATGTAATCGAGTCTGATGCCGGTCTCGAGCATGGCCTTCATCAGCGCGAAGACTTCATGCGGCTTGCCCACACACAGCTTGATGCCCACCGGCTTGCCGCCCGAAAGTTCGCGCAATTGCGCGGCCCATTCGAGCAGGCCGATCGGGGTGGAGAAGGTCGAATGGGCTGCGGGTGAGACGCATTCCCTGCCCACCGGAACCCCGCGCGCCTCGGCGATTTCCTTTGTTACCTTGGCACCGGGCAAGACGCCGCCATGCCCCGGTTTCGCGCCCTGGCTCAATTTGATCTCGACCATCTTGACCTGCGGGTCGGTGGCAGTGCGGGCAAAGCGTTCGGGATCGAAATGCCCGTCATCAGCGCGACAGCCGAAATATCCGCTGCCGATTTCCCATACCAGATCGCCGCCATAGGAGCGGTGGTAGAGCGACAAGCCGCCTTCGCCCGTATCGTGGTAGAAATTGCCTGCCGCCGCGCCCTTGTTGAGCGCCATGATCGCATGGGCCGAGATCGAGCCGAAACTCATCGCGGAAATATTGAGCAGGGAGGCGGAGTAGGGCTGCCTGCACTGGCTGCTGCCGACATCGACGCGCCACTCGGACGGGGCGTGATCGTTTGGCACGATCGAATGCGCCAGCCACTCATACTCGTCCGAATAAACGTCCAATTCGGTGCCGAAAGGGTGCGAATCGAGCTCGCCCTTGGCGCGGGCATAGACCAGGCTGCGCTCGTCATGGTTGAACGGGCGGCCCTCCAGATCGCCTTCGACGACATAGGCGCGGGCGAAGGGGCGCAGATCCTCCATCAGCCAGCGGATCCGCGCGATCAGGGGATAGTTTCGTCTAAGCGTATGTTTACGCTGAAAGAAATCGACCAGCGCAATGAGCACCAGCGGCAGTGTCACTACCAGACCCCACCGCAGGGCGGGGACCACCAAGAAGACGACGCTCAATCCCGCTATAGCCAGCGGGATCCCGAACCGCGTCAGCAGCTCTGCCGAGCCGCGCAGCTTCGCACGGCTGGGGATCAAGCGAGGTGCTCGGCAAAAAAGGCGCTGGTGCGGCTGTCAGCGAGATTGGCGGCCTCTTCATTGCGGCGCTTGCCGAATTCGGTCGCGAAACCGTGATCGAGCCCGGCGTAATCATGCAGTGTCACCTTGGGCAGATCGTCCAGACCTTCGTGCATCGCGGCTTGCGTCGCGGCATCGACAAAGCCGTCCTCTGTGGGGATATGCAGCATAAGAGCATGCGCGATCGAATGCTTCTCGCGCAGCAACCCGTCGATGCCGACGCCGTAATAGCCGACCGAGGCGTTGATATCGGTGCGCGCCGCTGTCATGAAGGCGAGCCGCCCGCCGAGGCAATATCCTACGCAGCCGACCTTTTCGATGCCTTCCTCGCGTCGGATATAATGGATCGTCGCTTCGATATCGCGGATGCCCTGGTCCTGGTTGAACTTGCCCATCCAGCCGAGCGCCTGCTGGAATTCAGGTTCCACATCGGGATCAAGCTCGATTCCCGGCTCGAGCCGCCAGAACAGATCGGGCGCAACGGCGAGATAGCCTTCTTCCGCCAGCCGGTCGCATTTGCGCCGAATCCCCGCATTGACCCCGAAAATCTCCTGGATCACGATGATCGCCGCGCGCGGCGCAGCGGCGGGGCGGGCGACATAGGCGGAGAATTGCTCGGCCCCTGAAAGTGTCTCGATGCGGACGGTCTCGCTCATTCCAATGTCTCCCTTGCTTGCGAAGAGGCCTAGCGCTTGTGCCCGAAGCTTGGCAAACCCAGATAAGGGGCAAGAGGCACACCAGCCCTAACGGAGGAAGAGGGATGAAGGTCCATATCGAAATCGATTGCACGCCCGAAGAAGCGCGCAGCTTCATGGGGCTTCCCGATGTGGGCAAGGCGAACGATATCTATGTCGACATGATGTCGAAGGCGATGAAGGGCGTGTCCAACACCGACCAGCTGCAGGAATATGCCCGCCAGCTGGCACCTATGGGGCAGGCCGGGTTCAAACTGTTCCAGAGCTTTATGGAAGGCGCCAATGCAGCGCGCACCCCGTCGAAACCCGCCAAGGACGATGACTGACCTATCCAGCGCATGATGAGTGACACGATCTTCGCCCTGTCGAGCGGCGCGCCGCCTGCTGCGATTGGCGTGATCAGGATCAGCGGACCGGGTGCAGGCAGTGCACTCGAAACGCTTGCTGGCAATTTGCCCGAAGCGCGGCGTGCGGTGGTCCGTGAATTGCGTGACAGCGCAGGCGATGTGCTCGACCGCGCATTGGCGATATGGTTTCCCGGGCCGGCTACCGCGACGGGGGAGGATCTTGCCGAACTTCATTGCCACGGCGGACGCGCTGTGGTGGCGGCGATTGAAACGGCGCTTGGCCGCATGGACCGTCTGCGCCGTGCCGCCCCCGGAGAATTTACCCGCCGAGCCTTCGCCAATGGCGTGATCGATCTGGCTGAGGCAGAAGGTCTCGCCGATCTGCTGTCGTCCGAAACCGAACTGCAGCGGCTGGCAGCTCAGCGCGCCGCCGGTGGCGGGTTGTCGCGGCAGGTCGAGGCCTGGCGTGAGCGGCTGTTGGGCCTCTCGGCTCAGGTCGAAGCAGCGCTCGATTTTGCCGACGAGGACGATGTCGGCGAATTGCCTGAAGTGTTTCACGTGGAACTTTGGGCGCTGGTGTCTGAATGGGTCGATGCTTGCAGCAAGCCGCGTGCCGAACGTTTGCGCGATGGAGTCAGAGTTGTACTCGGTGGTCCACCGAACTCTGGTAAATCTTCACTTTTCAATGCTTTGCTGGACGAAGGTGCGGCGATTGTCTCGGCAGAAGCTGGGACGACCCGCGACGTGATCGAGCGTCCGATTGCGCTTGATGGCGTCCCGCTGGTGCTGATCGACACGGCTGGATTGCGCGAAGAAGGCATGGGCGAGATCGAGAAGATCGGCATCGACCGCGCACGTGCAGAAGTGGCGCGGGCGGATATCGTGCTGTGGCTGGGGCCAGAGGGCGACGGCCCCGATGGCGCGGTGGAGATTGCTGCGCGCAGCGATTTAGCTGGCGCGGGCAAGGCTAGCGCCGATCACTCGGTATCATCGGTAACGGGCGAGGGGATAGACGCGCTCGCGCAGGACATCGCCGCAAGGGCACGCGCAGTGCTTCCTCGGCCCGGCGATACCGCGCTAAACATGCGGCAAGCCGAAGCACTGGCCGATGCGGCCGAGGCGTTGCGTAGAAGCGAACGGGGAGAGGACTTGCTTCTCCTCGCCGAACGGCTGCGGATTGCCCGTCTCGCGCTCGACCGGATGCTCGGCCGTCATTCGACGGAGGATATGCTCGACGCGCTTTTCGGGCGTTTCTGTATCGGTAAATAGATGTTCCACGTGGAACATTTCGCGCTTTGACGCACGGCACCTTTCCGCTTATCGGCGCCTCCATGCACTCGTTTGATATCATCGTTGTCGGCGGCGGACATGCCGGCGTCGAAGCGGCTTGCGCTGCCGCGCGCATGGGTGCTCGCACGGCGCTGGTCAGTTTCGACCTCTCCAAGATTGGCGCGATGAGCTGCAATCCGGCAATTGGCGGATTGGGCAAGGGCCATCTGGTGCGCGAAGTCGATGCGCTGGACGGGGTAATCGGCCGCGCTGCCGATGCGAGTGCGATCCACTACCGCATGCTCAACCGCTCGAAGGGCAGCGCGGTTTGGGGGCCGCGCGTGCAGGCAGATCGCAAGCTGTTCCAGGCGGCGGTGCATCGGCTGGTTTCTGCGCAGGAGAATCTGTCGGTAGTCCAGGGTGAGGTCGCCGCGCTGCGCATGTCGTCAGGTGCAGCGACGGGTATCGAGCTTGCCGATGGCACCGGCATTTCCGCGCAGGCGGTTATCCTCTGCACCGGTACATTCCTGGGCGGCACGCTGTTTCGCGGGGAGGAACGCTTTGAAGGCGGCCGGATCGGCGAGAATGCCGCGCATCGGCTTGCCCGGCAAATGCGCGATGCAGAATTGCCGATGGCACGGCTCAAGACCGGCACCCCGCCACGGCTCGACGGGCGCACTATCAATTGGGCGGCGCTCGACGAGCAGCCCTCGGACGGCGAAAGCTGGACCATGTCTTCGCTTACCGCGCGCCGGGCGAATCCGCAGGTGTTCTGCGCGATCACCCGGACCAATGAGCGCGCGCATGACATCATACGCGCCAATCTGGATCGCAGCCCGCTGTTCTCTGGTGCAATCGGGGCTGCCGGTCCGCGCTATTGTCCCTCGATCGAGGACAAGATCCATCGCTTTGGCGATCGTGACGGGCACCAGATTTTCCTCGAGCCCGAAGGGCTTTCGACCCACCTCGTCTATCCCAACGGGATCAGTACCTCGCTGCCCACCGATGTGCAGCACGATATGCTGCGCGCGATGAAGGGGCTCGAACGGGTCGAAATGGCGGTGCCGGGCTATGCCGTCGAATATGATCACATCGATCCGCGCGCGCTTCGTCCTTCGCTGGAGCTGCGCGCCATCCCCGGTCTCTATTGCGCCGGTCAGATCAACGGCACGACCGGATATGAGGAAGCCGCGGCGCAGGGCCTGGTCGCGGGCATGAATGCTGCAGCAAAGGTCATGGGCAAGGCACCTGCTGCGCTCGACCGGGCGAATTCCTATATTGCGGTGATGGTGGACGATCTCACTCTGCAGGGGGTGAGTGAACCATATCGCATGCTCACTGCTCGCGCTGAGTACCGCCTGCGGCTCCGCGCAGCGAATGCCGATACGCGGCTTACGCCACTGGCGATGGCAGCGGGGATGGTGGGGACTGAACGCGCAGAATGGTACAAGCAGCGCGAAGCGCGTCGTAACGCGGTATCCGGGTTTCTGGCGCAGGATATTGCCGCGAGCGATCTGCTCGATGCCGGGATCGAAGTGCGGCGCGATGCGGGCAGGCGCTCGGTCAGCGCCTGGTTGCAGGGGGGCAACATGCCGCTCGAATCGCTCGCGCCCTTTGTCGATGGTCTCGATCCCGCCGATCCGCTGGTTGTCGAAATGGCCGAAGACACGATCTATGCACCCTATCTCCAGCGCCAGGATGCCGAATTGCGCGAATTGCGGGCCGGCGAGGATGTCGGGCTGGCAGCGGATTTCCCCTATGGTTCGGTTCCTGGCCTGTCGAACGAGATGGTTGAGCGGCTTAGCCGTGCAAGGCCTGAAACGCTGGCGGCGGCCGGGCGCGTGCCGGGCATTACTCCCGCTGCACTTGCCGCATTGCTCGTTCATGCCCGCCGCCGCGAGGCGGATGTCGCATGATGCCCAATGAAACTGAAGCGCGTGCCTATGTCGCAGGACTTGGCGATGTTGCAGCGCTGGACCGACTCGAATTGCTCAGATCTGCCTTGATCGAGGAAAACGAGCGCCAGAACCTCGTTTCGCGAAATTCTCTCGATCATATCTGGCTCAGGCATTTTGCAGACTCGGCACAATTGCTCGAAAATGTTCCACGTGAAACATTGGGCCCTTGGCTCGATATGGGCAGCGGTGCGGGATTTCCCGGTCTCGTAATCGCGGCATTGCGCCCGCAAATACCTGTAATATTGGTGGAATCACGGAAACGCCGTGTCGATTGGCTTGAGCGCATGTGCTCTGAACTGGGCCTTGCCAACTGCCGCGTCGAAGGCAGCAGGCTCGAACTGGTCAACAGCTTCGACGCCGGCGTGATTTCGGCGCGCGCATTCGCTCCATTGCCGAAACTCATCGCATTATCCGCACGCTTCTCCACAGCCGCCACGCATTGGGTGTTGCCCAAAGGGCGTTCGGCGACGCAAGAGGTGGCAGAGCTACCGACGAAGCTGCGCAAGATGTTCCACGTGGAACAATCGCGTACCGATGCAGAGGCCGGCATTATTACCGGTCAGGGACGAGCGGAGACCAGGGCATGATCACGATTGCGATCGCTAACCAGAAGGGCGGGGTCGGCAAGACGACTTCGGCGATCAATATCGCCACGGCCATGGCGGCGACCGGGTGGAAAACGCTGCTGGTCGATCTCGATCCGCAGGGCAATGCCTCCACGGGCATGGGCATCCACAGCAGCGCGCGCGAATATACCAGCTACGATCTGCTGCTTGAGCAGGCGACGCTGGCCCAATGTGCGCAGCCCACCGAGATTCCCGGGCTCGATATTGTCCCGGCGACGCAGGATCTGTCGGGCGCTGAAGTCGAGCTGGTCGGGGTGGATGATCGAACCGGTCGCCTCTCTTCCGCTTTGGCGCAGGCAGGGCGGGGCGGGTTTGCCGGTTACGATGTCTGCTTCATCGATTGCCCACCATCGCTGGGCTTGCTTACGCTCAACGCATTATGTGCTGCAGACACGCTGCTGGTGCCGCTGCAATGTGAATTCTTCGCGCTGGAAGGGCTCAGCCAGCTGCTCCAGACGGTGGAGCGCATCCAGCAGCGTTTCAATCCCGATCTGGGCATTGTCGGCATCGCGCTGACCATGTTCGACCGCCGCAACCGGTTGACCGATCAGGTGGCCGATGACGTTCGCGATTGCCTCGGCAAACTTGTGTTCGAAAACGTAATCCCTCGTAATGTAAGGCTTTCCGAGGCTCCGAGCCATGGAATGCCGGCACTTGTCTATGACCATAATTGCCCCGGCAGCCGCGCCTATATCGGCCTGGCGCGCGAACTGATCGGCCGGCTGCCCGAGAGGAGGAAGGCCGCATGACCGGCACAATCGATCGCAAGAAAAAGCTCGGCCGCGGGCTTGGTGCCCTGCTTGGCGAAACGCAGCGGGAAGAGCCACTGGTGCGCCAGGCGGGCAATGATTTCGGTCGGACCGAAGATAGTGCCGAACGCATCGTCACTTCGGGTCTCGCCACCATTCCAGTGGCCGATATCGCCCCGTTGCCTGGCCAGCCGCGCAGCCATTTCGATGAGGAAGCGCTCGACGAACTCGCTGCTTCGATTGCGCAACGCGGCGTGATCCAGCCGATTATTGTCACACCCAAAGGGGCGGGACGCTATCAACTGGTCGCCGGTGAGCGCCGCTGGCGCGCGGCGCAGCGCGCGCGGCTCCATGCAATCCCCGCAATCGTGCGCGAACTCGATTCACGCGAAGTGATGGCGCTGGCGCTGATCGAGAATCTCCAGCGCGAAGATCTCAACCCGCTCGAGGAAGCGCGCGCCTATCAGAAGCTCTCCGACGACGAGGGAATGACGCAGGCGGAGATCGCCAAGCTGGTCGACAAGTCGCGCAGCCATGTGGCCAATCTCCAGCGCCTGCTCGCATTGCCGGACGATGTGCTGGACCTGCTTGCCTCGGGCAAATTGTCGATGGGCCATGCGCGCGCGCTGATCGGGCATGACGATGCATCGGGCATTGCCAGGCAAGCGGCGAACGACAATCTGTCCGTCCGCGAAGTCGAGAAGCTAGCGCGCGGCGAAACTGCCAAAAGAAAACGCAAATCTGCATCGCCCAGCGTGCATGAGAACGCCAACGATGCCGATATCGCTGCAGTGCAGGGGCATCTTGAGGAATTTCTCGGCCTGCCGGTCAAGATCAAGACCGATGCGACGCCCAGCACGGGTACGGTCACGATCCGCTATCGCACGCTCGACCAACTCGACCTCATCTGCCAGCGCCTGACAGGCGGAGACATCTGAGCAGGGCATTTCTGCCGCTTTCGGGTGATATGTCCGCGCGCTAGCTGCCGCGTGACTTGCCCCCGTGCCACGTCCGGCTTAGCCCTTGAGGCTGAGAACCGGATCCGGACGCGTGCCGAGCGAACACCGCCATTCCCTTCTGAACGGCTTCAGGAACGCCTGGAACAGGCGTCGCCCGCTTGCGCCCGTCGTTGCTGATGTGCTCGCGGCGGCACTGGTGACAGCATGCTTCGTCTTGCTCGCACAGACCGCAGCGCCGCGTGCGGTCGATGGAATGACGTTCGATCTTGTCACGCGCAATGAAGCGGGCCGCTTGCCCAAAGTCATAATCATTGAAAACGAGGGTGTGACCGATAGCGAACTGCTGTCAGCCGCCAGCAAGGAAGGTATCGCTTCAATCGGGTTTTATGTTGTAAAACATGAGCTTAAGAGCATTTCTACGGCTAGCGGCACCATGCGGATTGTGTCACGCGTTCCGGCAAGCAAGATTCCCGCAAGCTCTATGTGGCGTTTGGCGCGGGGCGCGCAATCAAGCGCCGTCGCACAGGCTGCCCCGGCCTTGCGGCTGCCCGACAGCTACGGCGTTCGTCGTCAAATGATCGCTTCGGTCCCAGGGAATGGCGACCGATTGCTTCTGTTCGAGCCACTGCTAGCGGAGCGCGCCGATTTGGCAGGAACCTACCTCGTGCGCATGCCCGAAGCGCAGAACATTCCGCGCATTACGGCGCGGCAGCTGGTCGAGGGTAATTTTGCCGAAGGCGAACTGACCGGGCTCACTGCTATAGTTGCACCGGGCAAAAAGGGCGCGCCGAACACCATCGCCACTCCGCTCGACCCGGGCGGGACAATTACTGATGACATACAGTTTTCGGCCCATGCCGTGCAGACACTGCTCGACCGCCGCGAAGTGCGCGTTGCAGGAACCGTTCCTGTTGTGGCCGCAATTCTCGCGGCAACGCTCTTCTCACTGCTACTGTTCGGCCGCTCACTTTCGCGACCCGGCGTTCTGCTTGCCATTGGCGGGGGAGCGATCGCCGTTGCGGGCACTGGATGGCTAGCACTGCAGACGCTCAACCTGGTGCTTCCGATCACGGCCATGCTCGGCGCCTTCCTCGTTGCTGCGGCGGTTAGGCTGGCGCGCAACAATGCCCAGGCTGAGAAGCGGATAGAGGCCACAATCGAACGCGCTATCGACCTAGCTTTCAACCGTAGCCTGTTTCAGGACAATTCCCAGCTTCTGCAGGCGCTCGGCATGGCGGCGAGCGTGCTTGGGCTGCCACGCGCTGCGCTGATGATGCGCGACGGATCGGGCAAATGGTCCGCATTGCAATTGCACGGCGCGCAGGAAGATGAGATTACACTCGACAGTTCCGCTGCCCGCAATCGCTTGAAACAGCTTGATAAAGCGCGAAAACCCCTCTCCGCACGCGCACTGGTGTCCGGGTGGAGCCGCGCCGCCATTGCCGCAAGCCTGCCCGATGGCGATAGTCTGCTCCTGCTGATCTACGACCTCCCGGCAAGCAAGGATCGGGCCCGGATTCGCAGGATATTGACTGAAGCGGTGGCGCGCATGCGGGCGATGCGGCATTGGCAGCATCGCCTGCTCGTCAATCAGGGGCTCGGAGCAACGCAAGTGCCGCTGGAGCGGCGCATGCAGAGCGCGGCCAATCTCATCACCGTGCAGGGCGACGAATTGGCAAAGGGTCTCGATGCGCTCGACACCGGCGTGTTCGTGTTCCGTCCGCTGGGAGTGCCCGTCCATGCCAATGCACCGATGGCGCAATTGCTCGAGTTGGCCGGGATGGTCCCGGCTCGAACCACGTTGATCGACGCAATTACCGGGCTAACCGAACTGGAAATCGACGGAGCCCAGAGCATGATGCGCGATGTCTTGCTCCACGGTGAGGAAATGCGTGTGCCCATGCGCGAGCTTGGCGCGCGGCAACGCATCCTGCGCCTCGGCCTGGCTGGAGACGTAGCCAGCCGTGCAGAAACTGTGCTGGTGCTGGAAGCTATCGATATTACCGAACTGGATCAGCTGGCGGAACTCCGTCTGGCAGTGGGCACATTCATTGACCGCCAATTGCGCAACGATCTCGAAGCGATCTCGCTCGGCGCCTCGCTGGCGCGTGATCCGAGGCTCCAGAAGCCCGCACTAGAACGGATCGTCGACCGTATTGCCGATGTCGCGAAGCGCGCCAGCAACCGGTTGGAGGAAGTACGCGACCTGCTGGAGGACGAACCGCTCTCGGATCTGGGCCCATGCTATCCAATCGAAGCGCGCAAATTGGTGGCGCAGGCAATCGAGCGTGCCGAGCCCTTTGCGCAGGAACTCGATGTCACCATCGAACAACGCCTGCCCGCAATCAGTGGCTTCAGCATCGCAGAGCCACTGATGTTGTCGGACATGATCGAAGCCATGTTGCGGCTGATCGTCGCCGATACTGCGCAGGGCGGAGTGGTCGAGATTACGCTCGACGAAGCCGATACCGAGACAATGGTAACCATCAGCGGCGGTTTCGGCCTGCCGTTCGACCGCTTCTGCGCCGCGCTCGATGCCGGACCCGGTGAAGTGCCCGCTGAGTACCAGATTGCCGCCGCAGGCATGGCTCAGGCGCTGCAATGGAAAGGCGCTGTTTCCTATTGGAGCTCTGCCGGGGGCGGGTTCCGGTTCAACATCAGGCTGAGGCGTATCGGATGAGCGAGAACAGATGACCGACAAGGCGATCCTGATCGTGGATGACGACGAATTGCTGTGCGACATGGTCGCGCAATTGCTTGAACTGGAAGGGTTCATGGTCACCGTCGCGCATGACGGGCGTCAGGGGCTCGAATATTGCCGTGTGGGCGCATTCGACTGCATCCTGCTCGATCTGGTCATGCCCAAGATGGACGGGCTGCAATTCATGCGCGCGATCGGCGGCGAGATTCCCGATCACCCACCCATTGTGGTGATGTCCGCCTCGGTCACCAGCGAAATTCTGCAGGAGGGCCGCGATTATGGCGTACGCGGGATGATCCGCAAGCCGGTCGATGCCCAAAAGCTGATCGCCACCATCGGCCAGGCACTGTCGGGCGTGTAACAGGGCGCAGCAGGTGAAAGCGACTTCATGATCCTGCCGATTTTTCCCGAAGGCGGTCTGGCCAGTTCGGTGATTACCACCGTCTGGGTGGGCGTGTTCGTGCTGTGCTTCTTCAACCTGCGTTTTGGCTGGGTGCTTTCAGGGCTGGTGGTGCCGGGCTATATCGTGCCGCTGCTGGTGGTGAAGCCGGTCGCGGCGCTGGTGATCGTGGTCGAAGCAGTGATCACCTATCTGATCGTCTACATTTTCTCGGAAAAGCTTGCTCCGGGACGTTGGCCCGCCTTGTTCGGGCGCGACCGCTTCATGGGCCTGATCCTCGCCAGCATTGCCGTTCGCCTGTCGATGGACGGTTTTATCCTGCCCGAAGTCGCCGACTGGCTGTCGACCAATTTCAACCAGCGGCTTGACTGGCAGAGCGATTTGCAGAGTTTCGGGCTCGTCATCATCTCGCTGATGGCTAACCAGTTCTGGAAGCCCGGCCTGGCTCGTGGGCTGTTCAGCATGGCGGCGGTGACCGCGATCACCTGGTTTATCATCCGCTATGGCTTGATGGAATTCACCAATTTTCGCCTCAGCGGCGTGACCTATATGTATGAAGGGCTCGCTTCCTCGATCCTCGCCAGCCCCAAGGCCTATATGATCCTGGTGCTGACCGCGCTCTATGCCTCGCATATGAACGTCAAATATGGCTGGGATTTCTCGGGCATCCTTATTCCGGCACTGATCGCGCTGCAATGGTATCAGCCGACCAAGATCGTCAGCTCCTTTGCTGAAGCGATCCTGATCTATTTCATCGCCCGTCAACTGATCAAATCACGCTGGCTGGCCAATGTCACGATCGAAGGCGGAACCAAGATCCTGCTGTTCTTCAACGTAAGTTTCGTGCTCAAGCTGATCGTCGGACATCTGCTGGTGTGGCTGGCCTGGGATGTGAAGACGACTGATTTCTATGGCTTTGGCTACCTGCTTTCCACCCTGTTGGCGATCAAGGCCTATGACAAGGACATTTTCCCGCGACTGATGCGTTCGACGCTGCAGGTTTCGGCGATCGGCGCTGTGCTGGGCAATCTTGCCGGTTTGGCGCTGGCGGCGATTCTTCCGGCATCCGGCGCAAATGCGGCAGACGGCCTGGGCAATACTCCCGGCGAGCGCGAAAACGGGCTGCTGGTGCGCGCGATCGGTGATGCCCGGCTGCGCAGCGCAACTTTTGCCGACGGGGCGCTGAGTGCGCCGGAATTCCAGGGATTGTCCGATGCGGTCGAAATGCTCGATGCAAGCCTGCCGCCCTTGAGTGCGGGCGCAGCTGGCACTGAAGACGGATGGCGGATCGAGGGGCTGGGCGATGGGCGCACGGCGTTATTGCGGGCCGACGGTGCAGGTGAGGACTTGCTGGTTTTCGACGCTGATGCGCCCAACGATCTCGCGGTAATCCTGCGCGATCCGGCTCAGGCGCCGGGGCTGGGGTTGTCAGGGGCGCGTCTGGCCAGGGATATTGGC
>CBFGON010000055.1:0-16004 GCA_965650395.1 uncultured Qipengyuania sp.
CGCGAGCAATCACGGCAGTGCCGTGGCTTCGCTGCTGATCCATGCGGGCGCTGGCACAGTACGGGTTGCCGATGTCTATGGCACCGACAAGGCAGGCGGCAACGCGCTGGCAATGGCCAAAGGGCTCGGCTGGCTGGTGGCACGCGGCAGCAAGGTGGTGACGATCAGTCTGGTCGGCCCGCGCAACCGCGTGCTCGAACGCGCCATCGGTGCGGCTCAAGGCAAAGGCGTGGTGGTGGTCGCCGCCGTCGGCAATGACGGCCCTGCAGCCCCTCCCGCGTATCCCGCATCGTATCCCGGCGTGGTCGCGGTGACCGCAGTGGACGGCAAACGCCGCGCGCTCATCGAAGCAGGGCGGGCGATGCATCTCGACTATGCCGCGCCCGGGGCAGACATTGCGGGCATCAACGCCAAGGGCAAACGGATCAAGCTGCGTGGCACATCCTATGCCACCCCGCTGGTTGCGGCACGTGCTGCACAAGCGATTGGCGGCGGGCAAAATTGGCGCAGCGCGCTCGATGCAGAGGCCATCGACCTGGGCAAGAAGGGCCCCGATGCCACCTATGGCCGCGGGCTTGTCTGCGGTGGTTGCAGGGGCCGTTGAAAAAAATTTGCCCAGACATGGATTAAGCGGGCGACGGCGCCCGTTCTCCTTCCAAGCGAATGCACCAATTTTCCCGCATTCGCATAGGAAAGGACAGTTCCATGAAGAACCTTCTTATTGCCGCTTCGGCGCTTACCTTGTTTGCCGCTCCGGCCCATGCACAGCTGCTGGGCGGCGGCGGTGGCCCGCTCGGCGGTGTCACCGGTTCGGTCGGCGGCACGATCAATTCGACCATGCGTACCACCACCGACAGCTTCCGCACCACCACGCGCGGCGCCCTGCGCGGCGATGCCCGCACCCGCGGCGACCAGAAGGTTGACCGCCGTTCGGGCGAGGTTTCGGTCGATCGTTCGCTCGACACGGGTGTTGATGCTACTGCTGGCCAGCTGCTTGGCACGCCCGCCGGTTCGGCTTCGGGCAATGCCTCGGGCTCGGCCAATGCTTCCGGTTCGGGTAGCGCCAATGCACAGCTGATCGGCACCGATGCCGTGCGTGACATTGCTGGCCAGGGCGTCGGCAAGGCGCGCGAAACCGTTGGCACTGTGCGCAATATGGCGACGCCTGCGGTCGGTCAGGCGCGTGACCGCGTTTCTGGCCTTGCTGGTCAGGCGACCAGCGCAGCGGGCAGTGCCTCGGGTGCCGCCAGCGGTGCCGCTTCGGGGGCAGGCTCGCTCAGCGGCGGTCCGCTGGCACTTGCCGGTAGCGGTGCGGCGGAAGGCGAAGGTGCCTTCGAGGTTGCACCCGGCATGCCGGTGACCACGCCTTCGGGCCTCCCCATTGGTCAGGTGCGCGACGTTGTCGCCACCCGCAGCGGCCAGATCCGCGAAGTGGTGGTGGAAACACGTGATGGCCTGCAGCGCATTCCGGCAGGCAATCTGTCGGCCGGTGCCAGCGCATTGATCGCAGGCGAGGGCAGCGGTTCGGTTGACAGCGAAAACGCTGCGCCCGCCGACTGACCAAGCTAGCAAGCCCTGCGCAGAGGCGCTTGCGGGCGGTTCGGGGGAAACTCCGGGCCGCCTTTTAATGCGTGAATTGCATTGGAAAGTGCCCCTATCCTTGCGGTTGCTTTTGAGTATCGCCCGCCCGTTTTTGTCGCTTCGCAATTGGCCTGCGCCAAAATAAAATGGTGCTTTGACGGAAAAAGCGTCGATGGGAGTGTCTCGAGTGGGCGGTTATACGTCATACTGATGTGGCCAATGGGATTCAGGGGCAGGTAAGCCGTGCATCCAGCTAGGTTTGAAGAAGATTTCGGCCGTCGGTTGCGACCGGCTTTGCTCGCGTATTTCATGCGCCGGGTGCGCAATCACGCGGAGGCCGAAGACCTGACCCAGGAGCTGTTGATGCGCGTGATGCAGAAGGATCTGTCAGACATTTCTTCCCCGGAAGCGTATATCTTCCAGATGGCGGCAAACCTTCTGGCTGATCGTGCACGACGGTTGAAGGTGCGCGCGCATTATCGTGACATGACATTAAGGTCCGAAGATCGGGCAATCGAAACAATCGACCCACATCGCATAACGGTGGGCCGGATGGAATTGGGGCAGATCGGAAAGGCGCTTGGCACATTGCCCGAACGAACCCGTACTATTTTCATCCTCTACCGGATCGAATGCATGGGCCAGGATGCGATCGCGGAAGCTTTTGGGATTTCCGTCAGTGCGGTGAAGAAGCAGGTGGCGCGGGCAATGGCTGCGCTGATGAAGGCAATTGAGGTCGCAGAATGAACGAACCGAACCACGCTGCCCATCTGGAGGATCCGAGCGAGATCGCTTCGCTATGGTGTATCCGTCTGTCCGAAGGCGATATGAACGACGCGGACTGGAGCGCCTTCGAGGAATGGCACCGGCAGCCAGGAAGCCCGGAACTGCTGCAAAAGGCTATCGCCGTCTGGCAAGCCTGCGGGGATATCGGCAATGCGCCGGAGATCATTCCGTTGCGCGCCGAAGCGCTTACAAAATTCCACGATGCCAACAGAATCCGCTGGCAATCGGTTGGCCGGCTGCGCTGGCCGCGTTTCGTGGCGATCGCGGCTTCGCTTGCACTGGTCGCGAGCCTGTCGGTTTATCTGTTGAGGGATGGCGCGACAGTTTACGAGACGGCAATCGGCGAACATCGTGTTGCCGCTCTCAGCGACGGCACGCGCATTTCGCTCGATGCTGTTTCCGAGGTCGAAGTGACCATGGAAGATGCCGCGCGCAGCGTCGAACTGCGGAAGGGTCGCGCACTGTTCGATGTAGCCAAGGATCCGTTGCGCCCCTTTACCGTCGCAGCGGGCGACAAGCTGATTGTGGCCATCGGCACATCGTTCAGCGTCGAGTTGGTGCAAGGCCAAGTCCAGGTGATGCTGTATGAAGGCAAGGTCGAGGTACGCGACCGCAGCGACACTGCTCCCCGCGGCGGAAGTATTGGCGATCGCCAGACGCTTGTCGCAGGACAAGGACTGGTCGATGTGATCGGTTCCGAAATGCCAGCCCGGATCGCTCCGTTGGCCGATGAACGCTCGCTCGCCTGGGAACAGGGAATGCTGTCGTTTGAAGGGGATAGCCTCGCCAGCGCGATCGAGCGCATGAACCGGAATTCATCCCGTTCGATCAGGTTGGCTGATCCTGCGCTGGGCCGATTGCCGGTCGATGGCGAGTTTCTGGCCGGGGACCCGGAGGCCTTTGTAGAGGGCGTCGCTACGATCAACGATCTCAAGGTGACGCGCACCCAGAACGAGATTATTTTGCGCCGACGCTAAAAACTTTTTGGAAGTTGCTGTCCGTCGTCCTTGGACATGCGTCTTGCCTAGATACCGCGCAAATCTGACGTGCGGGGGACAGGGAGAAATTGGGATGACTTTATTCGGTAAGCTGCTGAGTGGATCTGTTTCGGCGGTAGCTGTCGCAGCCGCCTTCACCGCATCACCGGCCATCGCTCAGCAACAGGCTTATGCATTTTCGATCCCGTCGCAGGACCTGCGCGATAGCCTGCGCACCTATGCTCGAGTGACAAACCAGCAAATCACCTTCAGCGGTGCCACAGTGAAGGGCAAGCGAGCCCCTGCTCTGGTGGGCACCTATACTGCGCGTCAGGCGGTGCAGAAGCTGCTCGCCGGTACCGGACTTGTTGCAAGCTGGGGCAATTCGGGTGTGGTTGTGGTCCGTCCGGCCGTGACAGCCTCAGACGGATCGGCGCGCATGACCAAGGCGTCGATGCAGCAGGAGGGGCAGGTTGCGGCAGCCGACAGCGCTGCCGACGAACCCGTCGAAGAAAGTCAGGAAATCCTGGTTACCGGTTCGCGCCTCCAGCGCCAGGTTCAGACTGATTCCCCCGTGCCCGTGGTAGGGGTAAGCGAACAGGACATTCAGGCATCAGGTTCGACCGAACTCTCCGAAATTCTTCTCGACTACCCGGCAGTCACCACAGACTCCAACAGCGTAAATACGGTCAACAACATCAATGCCGCCGGCCTCTCCACGATCAGCCTGCGCGATCTTGGTGCGGACCGCACGCTGACCCTGATCGATGGCCGCAGGACGGTCTCCAATCGCATGACGCGCAACACCGTCAGCCTGTCGACCATTCCGACCATGTTCGTGCAGCGGGTCGAAATCATCACCGGCGGTGCTTCGGCGATCTACGGTTCGGATGCCATCGCCGGCGTGGTCAATATCATCACGCGCAAAAGCTATGACGGACTGAAGGTCGGTGGGCGTGTCGGCCTGTCAGATCAGGGCGATTCCGCCCGCTACAATGCCGATGCCTTGTGGGGCGGCAGCTTCTTCGATGATCGTGCCTCGCTTGTCATCGGCGCCAGCTACGAAAAGGAAGGCGGCCTGCTGGCCAGCCAGCGCCCCCGTTCGCTGGAGACGATCAGCTATTCGATCAGCGCAGATTCCGACCCGGAGAATCAGGGCGATCTGGGCATCAGGACGGATTCGTTCAGCAGCACACCATTTGGCGGACGTTTCCTGTCCAGCTCAACGCCCGGCGGCGGCTATTTCGTCTATGACGACAACGGCAATCTGTACCAATCCACCGACGTCACCGAATATGGCGTAAACACGCGCGAGTTCCTGCAGTTGAGCATTCCGCGCCAGTCCTACCTTGGTGCCGCGCGCTTCACTCTGGATCTGGGCAATGACATCGAGTTCTTTGCCAATGGCCAGTTCTCCCGGATCGAAACCAGCGCAAACCGTGGTTATGACTCGCTCAACAACTCCGAAACCTTCGGCGTCAACGACGAATTCACGCTGGGTCGGATTCCGCGAAGCAACCCTCTGATTCCAGATGCAATTCTAGCCCAAACCTCTTCCTCTGGAGTTGCATTTCAGCGTCGTTTCCGCGAACTGGGCACCTATGGAACGGACAATGATCGTGAAACCTGGCGTGCATGGACCGGATTGAACGGCAGGCTGGGCGACAACTGGATATGGGAAGTCAGCTATGGCTACGGCCGGTTCCATCAGGAACAGGAACGCACCAACGCCATCAATGTGCAAAACCTGCAATATGCCCTGAACGCCGAATACGATCCTGCGGCGCCAGGCGACCTTTCGCGGATCCGCTGTGTTGACGCTGCGGCGCGTGCAGATGGCTGCGTGCCAATCGATATCTTCGGTCCCGGTTCGATCAGCCCGGAGGCAGCCGATTACATCCGCGCCAACATGCTGCTTGATGCCCTCGTTACCCAGAATGTGTTCCAGGGCTACCTCAGCGGCGAATTGCTGGAGCTTCCTGCCGGGCCCTTGTCGGTCGCGGTTGGCGGTGAATATCGCCGCGACTGGCAGCGTTCGGTAACCGACGATCTGACCAGGCTGGGCCTGGGCACTGCATCGTTTATCGCCGAATACGAAGGCAACATCAAAGCCAAGGAAGCCTTTGCCGAGATCGGAATTCCGATCCTGCGCGACACGCCGTTCTTCTATGACCTTACACTGGATGCGGCGGCGCGCATCGGCGATTACAATATCGAGAATGTCGGCACTGTTTTCAGCTGGCGGGTCGGTGGCGGCTGGGCCCCGTTTGATGGATTGCGTTTTCGCGGGCAGTTCGCGCGTTCGCAGCGCGCACCAACGATCACGAACCTCTATTCGCCGCTGCGCGACGATGCCGATGACGTGAGCGATCCATGCAATGGCGTGACGGCCGCATCGACGGGCAATGTGGCTGACAACTGCCGCAGCATCTCGGCGATTCAAGCCGCGATTGTCGCGAACGGTTCTTTTGTCCAGCTCACAGAAGACATCAAGGGACCCAGCGCCGGCAATCCGCTGCTGCGGGAAGAAACGGCCAATACGCTGACGTTGGGCGCGGTGCTTACTCCTCGCTTCGCGCCCGGATTGTCCATGACCGTCGACTACTTCAAGATCGAAGTGAATGACGCGATCAATTCCCTGAGCGCGGCGCAGCTTGTCAATGAATGTTATGGCAGCGACGTCCCGGTTTCCGAGAATGAATTCTGCGTTCCGATCACGCGCGACGCGGATGGGCAACTGGTCCAGATCATTAATCAGGATCTCAACCTCGACCGGATTGTCCGCTCTGGTTACGATGTCGGTGTGGACTATCGCTTCGATGCGCCGGAGTTCCTGTCCGACAGCGCCAAATTCGATGTTCGGCTCCAGTATTCGCGCCTGCTCGATTATTACACCGAATTTGACGGTGTGGCCGGATTGACCAAGACGGATAACGCCGGCGAAATCGGATCGTGGAAACATACTGGTCAAGCGCAAGTGGGGTTCAGCGACGGCCCGCTGAAACTGCGGTGGAAAGCGCGCTATCTTGGCAAGGCTGTCGACAGCAACACAAGGCTGGCCATTGCCGAGGCGGCAGGATCGAACCCGCCGTTCCTCTGGGTTGGTGACCGCGTGCGGCACGATTTCTATGCCAGCCTCGATATCGATGGCGAAGATGATGGGCCGGGTATGCGGGTCTATGCTGGCGTCAACAACGCCTTTAACAGCACCAGCCCCTTCCTCCCCAGCGGAACATCATCGGGCGGCAGTGCCAATGTCTCCGGCCATTACGATGTTGTCGGCAGGTATTTCTACACCGGCTTCGAAGCCAAGTTCTGATCTCGTCGGTCCTCGCAATCCCGGCGCTGCTCAACCGGCAGCGTCGGGATCAGCACAATACTATCGAAGGGGCAGCAAGTTGATGTCGCAAATATCGAAACGGCTTGCAGCGGTGCTGGTCATGTCCCTCTCTCTTGCGGCATGCGCAACACCTCGCGAAGCGGCGCAGCCTTCGCCTGATACGATCGGTCCGAAGCAGCCATGGACTGCCAGTTTCTTCGTCATCGGCGATACCGGTGTGATCGGCGACAAGGGCAGCCTGCCGCACACATCGCACATGGTGCGCGAACATTGCCGCCCGGCCGCGCGATGCGATTTCGGCTTGATGAGCGGCGACAATATCTATCCCGACGGGGCGACAGGCGATCCGGCCATTGATGCGCCGACCTTCGATGCTCTCTTTACCCGCCCGTTCGGGGCGATCTGGGCGGATGTGGATCGGCCGGCGCAGCCACGCTTTTACGTCTCGCTCGGCAATCATGACTGGTACAACGGCCGGGCCGGGGCCGAAGCACAGGTCCGTTTCCATGAAGCGTCCCGCCCCTTCTACATGGATGGCTTCTTCTATTCGCGCCGTTTCGATCTGCGTGGCAAGAGCATCGAAGTGTTCGTTATCGACACAGAAATGCTGCTCTCGTCCCATACGTTGCCCGATTATGACGGCACGGCCGATGGCGCGATGGTTGCCAGCGGAAAGACCGATCCTGGCGGAACACCCAACGCCTTGCCGCAGACCGAGGCAGAGCGCGCGCAAGTTGCCTGGTTGGAAGAAGCACTGGTTCGTTCCACTGCCGACTGGAAACTGGTGCTTGGCCACCACCCTATCTGGCAAGGTCGCGGTGATTCCAAATATGCACAATCGATCAAGCTGCGTGAATTGATCCTGCCGGCCTTGTGCCGCAATGCCGATGCCTATTTTGCCGGGCACCAGCATACTATCGAAGTTTACCAGGACAGTTGCGAAACCGTCACCGGTTCAGCAGGCGGGCCATTGCCCCAGATCGTGAGTGGGGCCGGGGCCAAAGCGCGCGAAATCGATCCAGCCTTCATCGCCTGGCAAGCGAGCCAGTTTCCGCAGATGCGCAAGTTATTCGCCCAAGGCGATATTGCCGGATTCGTTGCGGTGCAGCTTGACGATGAAGGTATGTCGGTCGTGCCGGCGACGGGCGCCGAAGGCGAACCAGCATTCCACCATCCGGCATTGAAATTCCGGAAGCGAACCCGCCGATAGGGGCCCATGAGCCAACCCTTTGCCAGCCCACGGGTGCACGCCGATGCGCCTTACCTGATAGGGCTGGTGGTGGTGCCGGTTAGAGGATTCGAACCCCTGGCCTGATGATTACAAATCAACTGCTCTACCAACTGAGCTAAACCGGCATTCCGTGTGCCCTACCGCTTCGCTGCTTGAGGGCGGGGCGCGCTTGCTTCAAACTGCGCCGAAAGTCCAGCCTTCAGTGCGTGCAATTTCAGGGGTCAGGCCCGCAGGCTGCCAATAGGCCGGATCATTGCCGGTGGCGCGCAACCATGCGGCGGTTACCAACGCGTCGGAGGAATGGTCGTCGATCGGCCCTTCTCCCGCCACCGGATCGGTACCGAGCTGCGCCAGCGCCTTGTTCAGAGCCTCATAGCTGCGCAGCTTGGTACGGCCCTTGGGCGCATTGTCGACCTTTGCCGCAATCGAGGTGTAGATTTCCACCAGCACCGTTCCAGCATCGGGAAGCGGGTCAATCGGCCAGACGGAGACTGCACCCGCCAGCCGGTGCAGCATCCGCATTCCGGTGAGGGAGGATTTGCCGACCTGCGCCGCGCCGACGAGGTTGAAATTGCTCACCGGACGCACGCCTGCCGCGCGCTGCGCTTCCTCTGCACGGCGGAACCGACCTTCGCGGGTGACCGCATTGGGTTGGTGGAAGCGGTCGCCCACGTGATCCCTCGAATGGCGAAAATAGCGTGCGGCTTCAGGGTGGCTGACAAAGCTGCTGCATTCCAAATGTGGATCGGCGGCGCAGATGTCGTCGATCAGCGCCCACAGCGCCCTGGCATCGCGCGGGCTCGCCTCCCAGCCGGGGAAGAACGCCTCGGCATCGGCGAAAGGCAGCGATATGCCCAGATCCATCCCCACCAGCGTATCGCGCGGCAGATCGTTTGCGATCAGCGCCTGCACATCGGCGCGGCTCCAGCCCTTCTCGCGGGTCTGGAGCACTGGCGCGCCATCAGTTCCGTTCGCCAGCGCCAGCGCGATTCCCTTCTGTTTCTCGCCCCTCGCACCCGACCAGTCCACGGCAAGGAAATGGGTGAACCTAGCCACGCTCACGCCGCAGCTTGTCCCAGTATTCGAGCCGCTTTTTCACCTCACGCTCGAACCCGCGCTCGACCGGCTGGTAATAGTCCTGCGGCTCCATCTCTTCGGGCCAGTAATTGTCACCCGAGAAGCCGTCATCCGCGTCGTGATCGTAGGAATAGCCCGCGCCGTAGCCGATATCCTTCATCAGCTTGGTCGGCGCGTTGAGGATGTTTTGCGGCGGCATCAGGCTGCCGGTTTCCTTGGCGCTCTTGAAGCTGGATTTCATCGCCATGTAGCCCGCGTTCGATTTGGGCGCGGTGGCGAGGTAGATGCAGGCCTGAACCAGCGCCAGCTCGCCTTCAGGGCTGCCGAGGAACTCATAAGCGTCCTTCGCTGCCATGCACTGCACCAGCGCCTGTGGATCGGCCATGCCGATATCCTCCACCGCCATGCGCACGAGGCGGCGAGCAAGGAAGCGCGGCTCCTCGCCAGCGGTCAGCATCCGGGCGAGGTAATAGAGGCTGGCCTGCACATCGCTGCCGCGCACCGCTTTGTGTAGCGCGGAGATGAGGTTGTAATGCCCCTCGCGGTCCTTGTCATACACCGCCACGCGGCGCTGCAGGAACTGGCCGAGCCCTGCCGGATCGAGTGGTTCGGTGAGTTTGGCGTTGTAGAGCGTTTCGGCCTGGTTGAGCAGAAAGCGCCCGTCGCCATCGGCGCTCGCCACCAGCGCCTCGCGCGCAGCAGGATCGAGCGGTAAGACAGTTCTTTCGAGCTGTTCAGCGCGTGTCAGCAGCAAATCAAGCGCTTCATTGACAAGTCTGCGCAGGATCAGAACCTGAGTGCGGCTGAGGAGAGCGGCGTTGAGGGCGAAGCTGGGGTTCTCGGTCGTCGCGCCCACCAGCGTCACCGTTCCGCGCTCGACAAACGGCAGAAAACCGTCCTGTTGCGCGCGGTTGAAGCGATGGATTTCGTCCACGAACAGCAAGGTGCGCTGCCCCGCCGTTGCGGCTAAATCCGCCTCGGCAAAGGCTTTTTTCAGATCGGCAACCCCGCTGAACACCGCGCTGACACTGGCAAAACGCATCCCCACGCTGGCGGCCAGCAGCCGCGCGATGGTGGTCTTGCCCGTGCCGGGCGGCCCCCACAATATCATGCTGGAAAGGCGCCCTGCCGCCACCATCCGCCCGATCGCACCTTCCGGCCCCGTCAGATGCTCCTGTCCCACCACCTCGTCCAGACTGTGCGGCCGCAGCCGGTCGGCCAGCGGCGCATCCTCACGCAGCGCGTCGACGGACGATGATGCAGGCATGGTGTCGGGGAAGAGGTCGGCCATCAGCGCTATCTAGGCAAAGCGGACGGAAAATCCATCTCGCCTCTTGTCATGCTCAATTTAAGATATATCTTAGACCCATCGTAGATATATCTAAGGAAAATGGCACTATGAGAAACCACTGCCACAGGCGCAGCCGCCACAAGGCACGCGCCTTTGCCGCCATGATGGGCGCAGGACCGGGCTGGGGCGGCTTCGGCCCCGGCGGACCGTTTGGCCCCGAAGGACCTTTCGGACCGGGCGGCCCCTTCGGCGCGGACGGCCCGCGCGGCGGCCGCGGGCGACGCCGCCGCATGTTCGGATCGGGCGAATTGCGCCTTGTCTTGCTCAAGCTGATCGCCGATGAACCGCGCCACGGTTACGAGCTGATCAAGGCAATCGGCGAGCTGACCGGCGGCGATTACGAGCCCAGCCCGGGCACGATCTATCCCACGCTTTCGCTGCTTGAGGACGAAGGGCTGATCGCCGAAGCCGCAGGCGACGAGCCGCGCAAGGCCTATCAAGCCACCGCCACAGGGCGCAGCGAACTGGATGAGCGGGCCGAGGAAGTCGCGGCGTTGATCGAACGCCTCACCGCGCGCGGCGAAGAGCGCAGGCACTATGCTACGCCCGAGATGTTCCGTGCCGTCGGCAATCTTGCAGCCGTGCTCAAGCACCGTGCCCGCTCGGGCAAGCTCGACGAAGCCACCGTGCACGAAATCGTCGATCTGGTGGACGAGCTGGCCCGGAAGATCGAACGGCTCTGATCGCAACTTCCCTTGCGCCCCGCGCGGCAGGCGATAATCTGCCGCGCGGGTTTTCATTAGGGGGAGAAAATCGCATGGACGCAAATGCACACAAGGCGCCGACGCATCTATGGATTGTAGGCGGGCTTTCGGCTTTGTGGAACGCCTTTGGCTGCTACATCTATTCGATGACGATGATGCGCGATCCTGCACTGATGGCACAGACTCCGCCCGATGTCCGCGAGGCGATTCTGGCTGCACCTGCATGGGCTAATGGCGCGTGGGCGCTGGGTGTTTGGGGCGCGCTGCTGGGTTCGATCTTGCTGTTGTTGCGCAAACGCATGGCAGTTCACGCCTTCGCCCTTTCGCTGGTTGGTCTGGCAGGAACTGCCGTCTTCGAAGCGACCAGCGGAGTGCCCGTCAATGTCCCGCAACTGGCCATGATCTGGGCTGTGGCGCTATTCCTGCTATGGTATGCATGGCGTCAACGCGCGGCAGGCGTGCTGCGCTGATTTAACGCGCGGTGTGGCTGTCGGCCAGGCGGAGGTAGACGTCGACCACCGCCTGGTTGATAGCATCCCAGCTGTAATTGCAGCTCCGGCGCTCGCCCGCCTCGCCGTGCGCGCGGCGTAGGGCATTATCCGTGCAATAGGGCGCCAGCGCTTCGGCGCAGGCGGGGGCAAAGACATCGGGCTTGCCCGGTGGGACCAATCGCCCCGTTTCACCATCGACCACAAGGCTCGCGGCCCCGGTTGCTCCCGCTGCCACCACTGGCAGGCCGCAGGCCATCGCCTCCAGCGTGACATTTCCGAATGTCTCGGTGATCGAGGGATTGAAGAAGATATCCCCGCTCGCCAGCGCACGGCCAAGATCGGCGCCCGTCTGGAAGCCGACGAAAATGCCACCCGGCAGCGCCTTTTCGAACCAGCCTCGCGCCGGTCCATCCCCGATCACCAGCACCTTGTGTGGTATTTGCCGCTTGCGCAGGTCGACAATCGTCTCTGCGAAAACGTCGAGCCCCTTTTCCATCACCAGGCGCCCGAGGAAGACAATCGCCACCTCGTCATCGGCAAGGCCGTGCGCGCGCCGCCATTCCAGATCGCGCTTGGATGGATCGAATATCGTCCTGTCGACCCCGCGCGACCACATGGAAATGTCGGTATGCATCTCCTGTTGGTGCAGCGTGTCGATCATGCTCTGTGAAGGCGCGACCAGCGCATCGCAACGGCGATAGAGACGGCGCAGCATGGCTTCGATTGCCGGTTCGAGGAAGCCGAGCTTGTAGTAGCGGGGATAGGTTTCGAACCGGGTGTGCACCGATGCGAGAATCGGAACATCGTGCTCGCGCGCCCAGGTCACCGCCCTATGGGCGGACATGTCGGGCGATGCGATATGCAGCACATTGGGGCGGAACGCGGCCAGATCGTCCAGCACTGCGGGCGGCATTCCCAGCGGGAACTGGAACTCGCTGCGCCCCGGAATGCTGAAGGATGGGACTGACACAAGGTCGCCGGTCGGCGCAAAAGCGGGTGTCTCGACCGTGGGCGAGTAAACACGCACCGCGGCACCCTGCCGCAGCACATAGCCCATAAGGCGGTTCAGAGCCTGATTCGCCCCATCGCGGGTGTAATTGTAATTCCCGCTGACGAGCGCGATACGAAGGTCGCTGGTCTCCATCGCCGTGCCCTTTAAGGGCAAGTCGCTGTCTTGGCGAGGGGCAGCGTGTCGTGTCGCAGCGGCGCTTTATCGCTGCATAGCTATTTCGCATTGACTTGCTGCGCTGCAACATTATTGCCGCCGTCGGGCCACGCGGTCCCAACGCCGCGCGTGCTCTCTGCAAGGAGAGAATACATGACTGCTGAACCGACGCTCAAGCCAGAGCGCCCTTTCTTTTCGTCCGGACCGACTGCCAAGCGCAAGGGCTGGTCCGCCGCTAATCTCAAAACCGAATCGTTCGGCCGCTCGCATCGCAGCAGCCTCGGCAAGTCGCGGCTGAAACATGCCATCGACCTGTCGAAGGAATTGCTCGGCGTGCCCGAGGATTACCGGGTCGGCATCATGCCGGCATCGGACACGGGCGCGCTCGAATGCGCCATGTGGACGATGCTGCGCCCCGATCGCCCGGCGACGGTGGCGGCGTGGGAAAGCTTCGGCAATGTCTGGATTCAGGATGCGGTCAAGCAGCTCAAGCTGCCCAGACTGACCGCGCTCGATGCCGATTATGGCGAAATCCCCGATCTGGCGAGCATTCCGCAGGACAATGATGTCGTCTTCACCTGGAACGGCACCACTTCGGGCGCGAAGATTCCAAATACCGATTGGCTCACCCCGGGCCGCGCAGGGGTGACGATCAATGATGCCACCAGCGCTGTCTTCGCGATGGAGATGGACTGGGCCAAGCTCGATGCCACGACCTATTCCTGGCAGAAGGTGATGGGCAGCGAAGCGCAGCACGGGATGCTGATCCTAAGCCCCAAGGCGGTCGAGCGGATCGAGGAATATGATCCGCAATGGCCGCTGCCCAAGCTCTTCCGTCTGAAGAAGGGCGGCAAGATCAACGAAGGCATCTTCAAGGGTGAGACGATCAACACCCCCTCGATGCTGGCGACCGAAGACTACATCGATGCGCTCGAATGGGCGCAGGCGATGGGCGGGCGCAAGGCGATGTTCGAGCGGGCCGATGCCAATGCCAAGATCCTCACCGACTGGATCGAGGCAACCCCGTGGTTGCGCAATATGGTCAGCGATCCGGCCAAGCGCACCAACACCGGCGTCTGCTTCGTCTTCCAGGGCGAATGGTACGACAATCTCGCGCCCGAGGAGCAGGCCGATGTGCCGAAGAAGATCGTCAAGCTGCTCGAGGATCGCGCAGTTGGCTATGACTTCAACGGCTATCGCGATGCCCCGCCTTCGCTGCGCGTATGGTGCGGCGGCACGGTGGAGCAGGATGACATCGAGCGCCTGCTGCCATGGATCGAATGGGCCTATGAGCAGGTGAAGGCGGGAGCCTGAACCAATTAGCCCTCTCACCTTTAGGGGAGAGGGTTGGGAGAGGGGCATACACTCCTTCTCATGCATTCAACCAATTCAAGGGCCGGGCACAGAGTCCCCCTCTCCCCGGCCCTCTCCCCTTGAAGGGGAGAGGGAGCTTCAAATGACCAAACCCAAAGTCCTCATTTCGGACAAGATGGACCCCAATGCCGCGAAGATTTTCGAAGAACGCGGCTGCGATGTAGATGTCATCACCGGCGAAACGCCCGAGCAGTTGATCGCCCGTATCGGCGATTATGACGGGCTCGCCATCCGCAGCTCGACCAAGGTGACGAAGGAGATTCTCGAAGCCGCAGGCAATCTCAAGGTTGTCGGCCGCGCGGGCATCGGGGTCGACAATGTCGATATTCCTGCCGCTTCGTCGAAAGGCGTGGTGGTGATGAACACGCCCTTCGGCAATTCGATCACCACCGCCGAGCACGCCATTGCCATGATGTTTGCGCTTGCCCGTCAGATCCCCGAAGCCAATGCGCAGACGCAGGCGGGCAAATGGCCCAAGAACGACTTCATGGGCGTCGAAGTCACTGGCAAAACGCTGGGCCTGATCGGCGCGGGCAATATCGGCTCGATCGTCGCTGCCCGCGCGCTTGGCCTCAAGATGAAGGTCGTAGCCTTCGACCCCTTCCTTACCGCCGAACGCGCGGTGGAGATCGGGGTGGAGAAGGCCGATCTCGACACGCTACTGTCCAAGGCGGATTTCATCACGCTGCATACGCCGCTGACCGATGAGACGCGCAATATCCTTTCCGCGGAAAACCTCGCCAAAACCAAGCCGGGTGTACGCATCGTCAATTGCGCACGCGGCGGCTTGATCGACGAGGCGGCATTGGCCGATGCGCTCGACAGCGGGCAAGTTGCTGGCGCGGCGCTGGACGTGTTCCAGACCGAACCGGCCAAGGAAAGCCCGCTGTTCGGCAAGCCCAATTTCATCTGCACCCCGCATCTGGGCGCATCGACCACCGAAGCGCAGGTCAATGTGGCGCTGCAAGTGGCCGAACAGATGGCTGATTTCCTCGTCAATGGCGGGGTGACCAATGCGCTCAACATGCCATCGCTCAGCGCCGAGGAAGCCCCCAAGCTGCGCCCCTATATGGGCCTTGCCGAATGCCTCGGCAGCCTGGTCGGTCAGCTGGCGCATGGCAATCTCACCAAGATCTCGATCGAGCGTGAAGGTGCGGCGGCCGAGCTTTCGGGCAAGCCCATCGAGGGCGCTGTTCTGGCTGGGCTGATGCGCCAGTATTCGGACACGGTGAACATGGTCAACGCGCCGTTCCTCGCCAAGGAACGCGGACTCGATATCCGTTCGATCCGGCACGAAAAGGAAGGTGCCTATAACACGCTGCTGCGCGTGACCGTGGGCACCGATGCGGGCGACCGTTCGGTGGCGGGCACGCTGTTCGGGGCCGAAGCGCCGCGTCTGGTCGAAATCTTCGGCGTGCGGATCGAGGCGGAGCTGGCCGGACACATGCTCTACATCGTCAACCAGGACGCCCCCGGCTTCATCGGCAGGATCGGTTCGCTGCTGGGCGAGAATGGCATCAACATCGGCACTTTCAACCTTGGCCGCCGCGAAGCCGGGGGCGAAGCGATCTTGCTGCTCAGCGTCGATCAGCCGATCCCCGAAAGCGTGGTCAAGCAGGCCTGCGCGCTTGAAGGGGTCAAGACCGTGATGCCGCTGGCATTCTGAACCGTCAGCGGGCAGGGGATAGCGACAGATGAACCAGTTCGACGACCTCCTGCCCGTGGGCCTTGAAGACGCGCTGCCGGCACGGGCCGCTGCGATTACGCGCGTGATGCGTCAGGTTCTCGATGCGATGGATGCACATGGCTATGACCGTGTGCGCCCTCCCTTGGTCGAGTTCGAGGCATCGCTGGCCGGGCGGATGGAAGGCGTGGCGACGCGGCGGATGATCCGCTTCACCGATCCCGAAAGCCTGCGCACTTTGGC
>CBFGON010000056.1:0-15971 GCA_965650395.1 uncultured Qipengyuania sp.
TCGCGTCCATCTGCTCTGCCGTGCCAATGGTAATGCGCAAGGCATGACCCAGCCGCTGCCCCGGAAGATGCCGCACGGCATAGCCGCCATCGGCCAGCGCGCCGAGCGCGGCCTCCGCCGAAAGCGCGCCCTCGAACAGCACCAGCACAAAATTCGCCTTGCTCGGCACCGCGCGCAGCCCGTGATTGCCCAGCGCGGCGATGGCGGCTTCGAACTCGGCCCGCACGCCACTGTTGCTGTCGCGCGACGTGGCAACAAATTCCATGTCGCCGAGCGCAGCGATTGCAGCCCGTTGTCCACTGGCGGACACATTGAATGCGCCGCGCAAGCGGTTGAGTGCGTCAATCAGATGCGGCGCGCCGGTGGCCCAGCCAACCCGTTCGCCAGCCAGCCCGAACGCCTTGGAAAAGGTCCGCGTCACCAGCACATTGTCATGCGCGGCGGCGAGATCGAACCCGCCGTCATCCTCGCCGGAATCGAGATATTCGGCATAGGCCTGATCGACCACCAGCAGCACGTCGCGCGGCAGCCCGGCGTGGAGCCGTTCCACTTCCTCGCGCGGCAACCAGGTGCCGACCGGATTGTTCGGATTGTCGAGCAAAACCACCCGCGTGCGATCCGTCACGGCCGCAAGAAAGGCGTCGACATTAGGCGCATAGTCAGTCGCGTCCGCACAAACGATCTTGGCCCCCACCTTGGCGGCCAGCAGCGGATAGAGCGAAAAGGAATAGCGCGAGCACAGCACTTCTTCATCCGGGCCGGTGAACGCCTGCACCGCACCGTGCAGCAGTTCGCCAGAGCCGGTGCCGCAAACGACGCGCGCCGGATCGATCCCATGCCGGCGCCCAATCGCCTCGCGCAAGACAGTGGCATCGGGATCGGGGTAGAGCGCCGGATTGGCAGCCTCATTGAGCGCGACAAGCGCACGCGGGCTGCAGCCGTAAGGATTCTCATTCGATCCCAGCTTGACCAGCACGCGCCCGTCTGCCCCCTTGCTCTTGCCGGGGACATAGGCATGGATCGCTTCGATCCACGGTTTCATGGTGGGTTTGTGTGCCATTGCGGTCTGCCGCGCATGAAAGAAAAACCGCCCTTCGACAAGCGTGCGGCTTGTCGTTAGAGGCACGGTTTCATTTTACCGCTCAAAGGTCCGATTTGAACGCGCCATCCGCCAGCCTTGTCTTGCCTGCTCCGCTGCCGCTCGATGGTGGCGGGGTGCTGGCCGATGCACAGATCGCATACGAGACCTATGGCACGCTGAATGCCGACCGTTCCAACGCCATCCTCGTTTGCCACGCGCTGACGGGCGACCAGTATATTGCCAGCCCGCATCCGATCACCGGCAAGCCCGGCTGGTGGGAGCGCATGGTCGGCCCCGGCCTGCCAATCGACAGCGACCGCTATTTCGTGATCTGCGCCAATGTCATCGGCAGCTGCATGGGGTCGAGCGGACCGGCCAGCCTCGCCTCCGATGGCGCGCCCTATGCGATGCGCTTTCCGGTGATCACCATCCGCGACATGGTGCGCGGCCTCGTCGCCCTGCTCGATGCGCTGGAGATCGACACGCTGCACGCAGTGGTTGGCGGGTCGATGGGCGGGATGCAGGCGCTGAGCCTAGCCGCCAACTGGCCCACCCGCGCGGCGCGGGTGCTGGTGATCGCCTCGACCAGCCGCCATTCGGCGCAGAACATCGCTTTCCACGAATTGGGGCGGCAGGCGGTAATGGCCGATCCGCGCTGGCAGGATGGCGATTATTACGGCGGGGAAGCGCCCGACAGCGGGCTGGCGGTGGCGCGCATGGCCGCGCATATTACCTATCTTTCCGAAGAGGCGCTGACCGAGAAATTCGGCCGCAATCTGCAGGACCGGGACACCAAGAGTTTCGGTTTCGACGCCGATTTCCAGGTCGAAAGCTATCTGCGTTACCAGGGTAGCGGCTTCACCCGGCGGTTCGACGCGAACTCCTACCTCTACATCACGCGCGCAATGGATTACTTCGATCTGGCCGAAGAGCATGGCGGCAAGCTGGCCGATGCTTTCGCAGGCACGCAGGCACGCTTCTGCCTCGTCAGCTTTGACAGCGACTGGCTCTATCCCACGGCCGAAAGCCGTCATGTCGTCCACGCACTCAACGCAGCGGGTGCGGCTGTGAGCTTTGTCGAACTCAGCGCGCCGCATGGGCATGACAGCTTCCTGCTCGATGTGCCCGCGCTGGACCGGGTGGTGAAGGGGTTTATTGGGTAATGCTGCTACATACTCCACCGACCACCCTTGGCCTCAGACCTGACCTAAGGGTAATCGCCCATAGCATCGAGAGCAGGTCGCGGGTGCTCGACATCGGCTGCGGTGACGGTGCGCTCATGGAAGTGCTGGCCAACGACAAGAACTGTGACGCGCGGGGGATGGAAATCGACCCCAATTGCGTCGCGCGCTGCGTGGCGCAGGGGCTCAGCGTGGTGCAGGGCGATGCCAATCGCGATCTGGCCGACTATCCCGACAAGGGGTTCGACTATGCTGTGCTCAGCCAGACGCTGCAGACCGCCGAACGGCCCGATCTCATGCTTGACCAGCTATTGCGCGTCGGGCGGCAGGCCTTTGTCAGCTTTCCCAATTTCGCCCATTGGCGCACACGGTCGGCGCTGATGTTCGGAGGGAGGATGCCAGTGACGCGCTCGATCCCCGTTAGCTGGTATGAAACGCCCAATATCCACCACGTCACGGTCGATGATTTCCGCGAGCTGGCGCGCGAGAAGGGAGCGCGGATCGAACGCGAATGGTTCTTCAGCAATGGCAGGCCAGTGCGCGGCGCAGCCAATCTGCGCGCCGAATTCGCGGTCTTCCAGCTCAGCCGCTAGGCGGCGGATCGGATTGCTTGCCTGCGCCAAAGAAGTTGCGAATCACGCGCCGCGCCACCACCAGCAGCCAGATCGTCAACGCCAGCAGCACCAGCGCGATGCCGCCCGCGACATAGGGATATTCGAACGCCGTATAGAGCAGACCGGCGGTCACCACATCCTCGGTCGTAGAGACGGCAATGTTACTCACTGGCTCAGGGCTGGCATTGACCACGCCGCGCGCGCCGGCTTTACCCGCATGGGCGGTCAGCGCCGCACCGCCGCCGAGCAGGAATGCCACCACTTGCGTTGCCGGATCCGACGGGTCGACAATCGCCAGCGCCAACAGCGCGCCGCCGATCGGCCGCACGAAAGTGTGAACCGCGTCCCACGCGCTGTCGAGCCACATCACCTTGTCGGCAAAGAACTCTGCCAGCGCAGCCAGCGCCGCTATGCCCATCACCCAGGGATTGGCCAGCACATCGAGGCTTTGCAGGTGTTCGGGCAAGGGAATAGCGCCCAGCCGCATGGCCAGGCCGGTGGCAAAGATACTGAGGTAAAGCCGCCACCCCGCCAGCAGGCTCACGCTACCCGCGATGCCGATGATCTCCATGACGCCCATTTGCGCGCACCTCTCTGATTTGCGGCCTTCTTGCTACGCGGTCTGCGCCTGCACGCTGTAGATGTCGAGTAGCCTTGCATGGAGTGCGTCACACAGATCGGCAATTTCAGGATCGAGTTCGGGCGGGGCATTCTTGCCAAGCGAACTGTCAAACGCGATCCCGCCAGCATCGGGATTCTCGCTCATCCCAAGGAAAGCGAACACTTCGGCAAAACTGCTGCGCGGGTCGGTAACAAGGTCTTCATAACACGTCAGCTGCACCCGCTGATCGGTATCGAAGCCCTGCTGGAAGAACAGGCTATTACGCAAATACCAGATCAACGCCCGCGCGGAGGCGTCCGAAACGCCTTTGTCGTGGAAGCGGCGGACCAGCGCCATGTCGGCATCAATAACATTTTCCACGCGCCATTTCGCCTGCTCGGGACGGTGCAGCATCAGATCGAGATAATCGCGGTGCTGGGTGAAATTGCGCAGCGAGGAATTGACCACATCCTCATAGCGCCGAAAGGCCCACAGACCTTTCGCCTGCGGGAATCGCTCAAGCAGGGCCGATAGGTGCTGGCTGTCACAGATTGGTTTGAAAGCGACGATGCGGGCACGCGATTGACTGACCAGATGTTCGAGCGTTGGGCCGTCACGCAGCACGTAGTTGTCGAACGCTTCCTCGTCGTTTTCGTGGAAGCATTCGGTTTCGCGGCAGCGTTCGAGCACATCCATCAGGAAGTTCGTACCCGAACGCTGCTCGCCGCAGATGAACACTGGAACACTGGCTGCGGGAGCCGGGCCGAGCCAGTGGCGCAGCCGTTTCAACCCCTTGCGTAATCGCTGCCGCTTGGTAAGCATCTTGGCGTTGTAGGGCGCCTGATCGACGCCCGACAAGCCCCGTCAGAAGATTTCGAACAGGCCAGCTGCACCCATACCGCCACCGACGCACATGGTGACGACACCATATTTGGCACCGCGGCGCTTGCCTTCGATCAGCACGTGGCCGGTGCATCGCGCGCCAGTCATGCCGTATGGGTGACCGATCGAGATCGAGCCGCCACTGACATTGAGCAATTCGTTGGGAATGCCCAACTTGTCACGGCAGTATAGCACCTGCACCGCAAACGCCTCGTTCAACTCCCAGATACCGATGTCATCGATCTTCAGGCCATTGCGTTCAAGCAGCTTGGGAATGGCGAAGACCGGGCCGATGCCCATCTCATCAGGCTCGGTACCGGCAACCGCCATGCCGACATAGCGGCCGAGCGGCGCAAGACCCTTCTTTTCCGCCAGCTTGGCTTCCATCAACACGCTGGCCGAGGAACCGTCCGACAGCTGCGACGCATTGCCTGCGGTGATCGAAGTGCCCGGGCCCATTACCGGCTGGAGCGCCGAGAGGCCTGCCAGCTGCGTGTCGGGACGGTTGCCCTCGTCCTTGGCCACGGTAACTTCGCGATCCGAAATTTCACCGGTTTCCTTGTCCTGCACTTTCATGGTGGTGGTGACGGGGACGATCTCGGCATCGAAGCGGCCCTCAGCTTGCGCCTGGGCAGTACGTTGCTGCGACTGCAGGGCGTATTCGTCCTGCGCTTCGCGGCTGATACCGTAGCGCTGGGCCACTGTTTCGGCGGTCTGCAGCATGGGCATGTAGATGGCGTTGTGCATGGCTATCAGCGCCGGATCAGGCTGAACGCGCATTTCCTTCGTCTGGACGAGGCTGATCGATTCCTGGCCACCACCGACGACCACGTCCATATTGTCGGTGACGATCTGCTTGGCAGCAGTGGCGATGGTCATCAGGCCCGAAGAGCACTGGCGGTCCATGGTCATGCCCGAAACGCTGACCGGGCATCCGGCACGCAGCGCCACCTGGCGCGCGAGATTGCCAGCCTGCGTGCCCTGCTGCAGCGCCGAACCCCACAACACATCGTCGATCTCACCCGCCTCGATGCCGGCGCGCTCAATGGCCGGAGCCAGCGAATAGGAGCCGAGAGTGGGGCCAAGCGTGGCGTTAAAGCCGCCCTTGTAGGCACGACCGATAGCGGTACGGGCGGTCGAAACGATGACTGCGTCGCGAGACATGGGGAATTCCTTATTGATGCTGTTGGAGTCTGTTCCTCCCGGGGAGGAGCGGGAATCAGACGAAGAACTGCGTGATCCATTCAGCCATCAGTGCAGGCTTGTCCTCGCCTTCAATCTCGATGGTGACTTCGACCGTCTGCTGCCACTGGCCGGGACGCTTCTCGACCATTTCTAGCAGCTTCCAATGGCCGCGGATGCGCTTGCCCGAACGGACAGGGTTGATGAAGCGCGTCTTGTTGCCGCCGTAATTGACGCCCATTTTCACGCCGTCGATCTTCGGAATATCCGAATTCGCGGATAGATAGGGGATCATCGACAGCGTCAGGAAGCCATGCGCGATGGTGCCGCCGAACGGCGTCATCTTGGCCATTTCCTCGTTCACATGGATGAACTGGTGATCGCCTGTCGCTTCGGCAAACTGGTTGATCCGTTCCTGGCTCATATCGACCCATTCGCTGGTGCCGATATTCTCGCCGGCCTTGGCTGCTAGATCCTGCGGGCTCATCGCTCTCTCCTCGAAAAATGCCGGATTCGCGCGACTCCGGCCGCGCGTGCGGCGCGAGTCATGGCGCATGGAAAGAGGTCGCGCAACAGCGCGAAATCTGCCGTTACGGCATTGCGGGACTGGAAGAAGCACCTTTGCCAGCTTCGCCCCGTCCTTCTTCGCCAGACGACTTGCTGCGCCGTTTGGCTGGCTCCTGCGGATGAGTCGATTCGTAGGCGTTCACATGGTTTGAAAGTGCAATCTGGAAACCGATCAACAGATAGATCACCGGCTGGAAAGCGATGCCGACAAAGAAGCTGCCGACCAGGTAGACCAATTGTGCTTGCTGCAGTGCCGTTGCCAGCGGTGCCTGCCAGGCAAGTGCGGGATCGTCGGGCGCTTCGGCAACGCGCTTTTTCCATCGGCGCGCGAGCCGTTCCATCTGTATCACCCCCGAAAGGTTGAGCGCCAGCCAGAGGAGCAACCCTGGCCAGCCGTGCTCGCCGAGCATCTCGAAATAGCTCGAATGATAGGCGCGCGCACGATCTGTCACCTCGATGTACTTGGTCGTGGTGGAGTTCCCCTCGCGCACCGTCATCGGCATGGTGTAAGTGAAGCTATTGCCTCGGTAAGCGTCGAATCCGCCACCGAGTGGGTGCTTGCCGACGTAATCCAGCGTCCAGCGCCAGACTGCCAGCCGTGACGACGCCGACTGGTCGCTGGCCGGCGCTTCGATGGTACTCATGCGCTCGGTATAGCTATCCGAAAGGAACGGCACCGATGCAAAGCCGACAAGCCCGATGAAGCCGATGTAAAGCATCCGGTGGCGCACCGTCCGCAACATCAGGATTGCGAGCATTCCGATGCACAACAGACCAGTGCGCGTGGCAGTGCCGATCGGGATCAGGCAGCAGGCAATGATCAATGCACCTGCGAAGATCTTCACGCCTCGGCTTGGCGGATAGACTGTCCCGCGCTGCGCCAGCCAGATGATCAGGGGAATGGCTGCAATCGCCACTGTGGAGATTGTCGAACCTTCGAACAGGCCAGCATTATTGTCGACCAGCAACCGCAGCGTGTCATATCCGCCACCGCCGAAAACGGTCTTGATGCCACCGGAAATCACAATCGCACCAAGCGAAAGTATCGTCACAAGTATGGCTGCTTCGATCCTCAGCCGCGTGCGCAAGGCCAGCGGCAGGAAGGCGGCGAATAGTAGCGCCTTCCACACCCATGCCCATTTTTCGGCCGCCGCTTCGGGGTAATCGGCTACCAGTGTTGCCACGCCGCAATAAACCAGCAGCGCCACGATCAATCCCTGGCGTCCGGTAAAGCGCAGCCCCTTCTTATTGTCGAACATCAGCCAGCCGCCGAATGCCGCCACGAACGCAATCAGCGAGACCGGGATGAGACCGATGATATCCGGCGAAATCCGCTGCGGGCTGACGATATCGACGTAGATATAGGCCAGCACCCAGATGAATGGGCGCCGCAATCCCATCAGCATCAGACCGCAGAAGAAGAAGAGGAGGAACAGACTTGTCAATGCGCGCCCCTTCCATGATTCCACGTGTCGCCAGTCATGTGAGCGACGTGAACTTTTCTTGCGCTACCTGTTCTTAGCTGTAGTTTGTCGTTGCTGCCGAGGTCAATCTCGGTGCTGGACCGCAATCACCGGGGATATTGATGGCTGTCGGTATCTGGTCTCCCGTAGAAGAGCAACGGCGGGCGTTTTTCCCTGCCGAGCGCCATCCAAACCGCATCCTAGAAGACGCGGTCGAAGCCAGAATACGCCCGGATAGTGCTGTACTCGACATTGGCTGCGGCAGAACTGCGCCCAACCTTTCCCGCCTGGTTGGCAAGGCAGGCAAGCTATACGGTATCGATGTGATTGATTTCACCGTCGCAGACCCATCGATGAACCTGTTTCGGAACGACGTCGGCGCCATGACCGCCATTCCAGACAATTCGATCGACATTGCCTATTCGCGCGCGGTGATGGAACATATCGACAATCCCGATGCGGCATTTGCCGAACTGGCACGCGTGCTCAAGCCGGGCGGGGTCTATATCTTCATCACGCCGAGCATTTATGATTACGGCTCCATCCTCGCCATGCTGATACCAAACTGCTTCCACGCCAAAATCGTAAACGCTACCGAAGGCAGGGCAGAGGAGGACGTCTTTCCCACGGTCTTTGCCTGCAATTCGTTGCGTGCCTTGCGTCGGCAGACTGCCCGCGCCGGGCTGACCATCGAAGATGGTCACTACATCGGCCAGTACCCGAACTATTTCATGTTCAGCCGGGTCCTGTTCCGGCTTGGCACCCTGTATCAGAAGGTGATCGAGAAATTCCGGCTTACCCAACCACTTCAGGGCTGGATCTTCTGCGTCGTCGCGAAGCCTCGCGCCTGATGGCCGCCGCGCTGCGTCCCTGTCCCTCTACCGCTCGGGCGTCGTCGTCGAGATCATCACGTTGCGACAGGCGCCAGACCGCAAGCGCCAACAGCGCGTGTGACAGGAGAATACTGAATACGTCGACCATGGTGTATCCCGGCGATTTGACCTGCGCGGTCGGGGCCTTCTAGTGCAGGCTGCTGTAAAACAGAAGAGATGATGCGCGTTCTTCATATCCTCGACCATTCGTTGCCGCTGCATTCGGGCTATACATTTCGTACGCGCGCAATCCTCAAGAGCCTGCAGGCATCGGGCACTGACGTGCGCGGCCTCACCGGCTGGCGGCACGCTGCGCCGGGCGCGTCGCCCGAAGTGGTGGATGGCCTGACGTTTGAACGTACACCGGGATCGCCATCGGGCCTGCCGATCCTGCGGGAATGGCGCGAGATCGAAGCCCTGCGGCGGCAGATCGAACAGGTCTCACGAACATGGAAGCCTGATGTGCTTCACGCTCATTCGCCTGCCTTGTGCGGACTTGCAGGCCTGCGCGCGGCGCGCAACCTCGGCCTGCCCTTCGTTTATGAGATACGCGCCTTCTGGGAAGATGCCGCTGTTGGCAACGGTACGGGCAGTGAAGGTTCAATGAAATATCGCCTCACCCGCGCACTGGAGAATCGCGTGGTAGCAGGTGCCGATGCGGTGTTCACGATCTGCGACGGGCTGCGCGACGATCTGATTGCGCGCGGACACGATGCCGACAAGATCGGCCTGTCGCCCAATGGCGTAGACCTGGCGTTGTTCGGCGATCCACCACCGCGCGATGCAACACTCGCAACCGAACTGGAAATCGGTGAGGGGCCGGTGATCGGCTTCATCGGCAGTTTCTATGACTATGAAGGGCTAGACGATCTGATCGCTGCCATGCCACTGCTGCGTCAGCGCCATGCAGACGCACAATTGCTGCTGGTCGGCGGTGGGCCGATGGATGAAGCGTTGCGCGCTCAAGCGGCGGCCTCGGCTGCGGCGCACGCGATCCACTTTACCGGCCGGGTGCCGCATGGCGTGGTGGAGCGCTATTACTCGCTGATCGACGTGCTCGCCTATCCCCGCAAGAAATCGCGCCTGACCGATCTTGTCACGCCGCTCAAACCGCTCGAAGCGATGGCGCAACGCAGGATAGTGGCGGCCAGCGATGTTGGCGGGCACCGCGAACTGATCGAGGATGGCGTCACGGGTCAGCTCTTCCCGCCTGATGATCCGGCAGGGATCGCGGCTGGTCTTGCCGATTTGATCGACCAGCGCAGCGAATGGGACCGGATGCGCGAATCCGCCCGCGAGCATGTTGCCAGCGGGCATGATTGGGCGCGCAATGTCGAGCGCTATCGCAAGGTTTATGAGGACCTGAAGGGCAATTTGGGTTAACGAGAAGATAACCAGGTCGCGCATACAGAGTCGCTTATGAACTTCGATTCTCAGAATTCGGGCCTTGTCCGGCACCACTGGTTCAAACCGGCGGTGGCAGCGTGGTTTGCTCTGCTGCTTGGTGGCGGAACACTGGCCATCTGGCTGCTTACCCCGGCAGAGCGGCGCGATTCGATGGTTGCTGAATCGGGCCTTGCGGGTCTTCATCACTATTTCGAAGCGCCGGTTGGCAATGCCGGAATGTTCGCCGTGGTCGGCCTTGCGGCACTGCTTGGCTTCGCGCTCGGCTGGGCGATCGCAGGGAGGGTCGTGGCGTCCAGCGCCTCTAACCCGCTCCCCTTTGCGCCAGCGTCTTCCGTTGAGATCGAGGACGATGGTGACTGGAGCGACCAATCAATATTCGGCAAGTCGGTGCCAGCAGAACCGCAGCGTCGCCGCGTATTCTCGGCGCGCGAGGATATCGGCGAGGAAGGCATAGCTCCGGTTCAACAATTCGATGAGGCCCCAGATGCACGAACAATTGCTGCATTCGCTGCCGATGAAAGCGGCGCTTCGCTGATCGACAAGGTTGACGAACTACACCGATCCGAACCCGGGGATGTTGTTGCCGAACCGGCGAATCATCTGAATGTCGACCTCACGATCGAACAGTTGACCGCTCGGCTCGCCGATGCGCTGACGATGCACAAGGCACGCGCTGTGACGGTTCCAGTGCAAATCCTGCCCGCAGCGAATACCGATATCGGAGAGGAAGAAGCGGAAGACGCAGTGGTAGCTTTCCTGCGCCGCGAAGCTTCGCGCGTCCTGGCGGCACCGGATCAGGATCCGCGTGATTCGCAGGCAATGCTTCAAGGCGCACTCGACCGGCTCGACCGGCTCGGCAAGCAAGGCTGATGCGCACTTCGGGTATGGCAGGCCAAACCCGCTGACGCCGCGGATACCTATTCTCCTCTGCTGCAATGCAGCAAAAAGCGGGAAAACTTGGGCGTAGCGAAATTTTGCTACACTCCGGTGCAGTTGCCAAAACTCTTTCTTGCAGTCACAACGCCATCTCGCGACATTTTGGCGGCCGCACGTGTGTGGCGCTGCACAATTTCCGTGTTTTGGGATTTGCCTTTGTGCGACCTGAGATGCGGTGAGCAAGGAGGATTTTTCGCCGAATGCTGGATCCGGCTTTCCCGCAGCCTGAGGGGCAGGGTCTCTATGATCCGCGGAACGAGCGTGATGCTTGTGGCGTGGGGATGGTGGCGCATATCCGGGGCGAGAAGAGCCACGCCATTGTAACACAAGCCCTTGAAATTCTTGCCAATCTTGACCATCGCGGCGCGGTAGGGGCCGATCCGCTGCTGGGCGACGGCGCGGGCATTCTGATCCAGACTCCCGACCCGCTGATCCGCAAATGGGCGGAAAATCAAGGACATACGCTGCCCCAGCCGGGCCATTACGCCGTTGCCATGTGTTTTCTCCCACATGTCGATGAAGCGCTTGATTTCGTCACTAAACAGCTCGAACGCTTCGCAGAAAAGGAAGGTCAGACTGTTATTGGCTGGCGCGACGTTCCGACAACGCTCGACGGGCTGGGCGATGCGGTCATCGCTTCGATGCCGGTCATCCGCCAGTGCATCATCGCACGCGGCGAGAATTGCGCCGACGAGGATGCCTTCGAACGCAAGCTGGTGGTGATCCGCAAGCAGACGCTCAATCCGCTGAAGGCGCTGGAAGCCAAGCACGGCATCGAAGGGCTGAGCCAGGCCTATATCCCGAGCTTCTCCAGCCGCACCGTTGTGTACAAGGGTCTGTTGCTGGCGAACCAGGTGGGCAGCTTCTACGACGATCTGCGTGATCCCGATTGCGTCAGCGCTCTGGGGCTCGTCCACCAACGCTTCAGCACCAACACCTTCCCCAGCTGGCGACTGGCCCACCCCTATCGCTTCATGGCGCACAACGGGGAAATCAACACGGTTCGCGGCAATGTGAACTGGATGGAAGCCCGCCGCCGCACGATGGAAAGCGAGCTGCTGGGCGCCGATCTCGACAAGATGTGGCCGCTGATCCCGCATGGCCAGTCGGACACCGCCTGTCTCGACAATGCGCTCGAGCTGCTGCTGACCGGCGGTTATTCGCTCGCCCATGCCATGATGATGCTGATGCCCGAAGCCTGGGCCAAGGATCCGCTGATCGACCCGGCGCGGCGCGCATTCTACGAATATCACGCCGCCTTGATGGAGCCGTGGGACGGCCCCGCGGCCGTATGCTTCACCGATGGCCGCCAGATCGGCGCCTGCCTTGACCGCAACGGCCTGCGCCCCGCGCGCTGGTGCACCACGAAAGACGATCTTGTGGTGCTGGCATCGGAAAGCGGCGTGCTGCCCTTTGCCGAGGAAGACATCACCCGCAAATGGCGCCTGCAGCCGGGCCGCATGTTGCTGATCGATCTGGAACAGGGCCGCATCGTCGAGGACGAGGAGCTGAAAGCCGGCCTCGCCGCTGCCCAGCCTTACGAGGCGTGGCTGGAAAAGGCGCAGTACAAGCTGGAAGATCTCGATCATATCGAGCCCGACCTGTCGGAAATCCCGCAATCCGAACTGTCGTTGCTCAATCGCCAGCAGGCGTTTGGCTATACGCAGGAAGACATTTCCCGTTTCCTCGAACCGATGGCGGCGAACGGGGACGACCCGATCGGATCGATGGGCACGGATACGCCGATCGCCGTGTTGAGCGAACGCAGCCGCCTGCTCTACGATTATTTCAAGCAGAACTTCGCGCAGGTCACCAATCCGCCGATCGATCCGATCCGCGAGGAACTGGTGATGAGCCTGCTGTCGATGATCGGTCCGCGCCCGAACCTGCTGGGCCGCGATGGCGGCACACACAAGCGGCTGGAAGTCGCGCAGCCGATCCTGACCAATACCGATCTGGCCAAGATCCGTTCGGTCGAAGTTGCGCTGGACGGTGCCTTCCGTACCGCCACCATCGACATCACCTGGGACGCCGCCAGCGGTGCCGAGGGGCTGGCGATGGCGCTGAAGGAAATGTGCTGGGCAGCCACCGAAGCGGTGCTGGGCGACGCCAATATCCTGATCCTGTCCGACCGGGGTCAGGGCCCCGATCGCATCGCCATGCCCGCCTTGCTGGCCACTGCGGCGGTCCACCACCAGCTGGTGCGGCAGGGACTGCGGATGCAGACCGGCCTGGTGATCGAAACCGGCGAAGCGCGCGAAGTGCATCATTTCTGCGCGCTGGCGGGCTATGGCGCGGAAGGCATCAACCCCTATCTCGCTTTCGAGACTCTGGAAGAATTGCGCGCGCGCAAACTGCCCGATCTGACGCCCGAAACGGTGCAGAAAAACTATGTGAAGGGCGTGGGCAAGGGGCTGCTCAAGGTCATGTCCAAGATGGGCATCTCGACCTACCAGTCTTACTGCGGGGCGCAGATCTTCGACGCGGTTGGCCTGTCGAGCGAGTTCGTCGATACCTATTTCAGCGGCACCGCCACCACCATCGAAGGCATTGGCCTGAAAGAAGTGGCCGAGGAAACCGTGCGCCGCCATGCGCAGGCCTTTGGTGACAGCCCGCTTTACAAGGGCATGCTCGATGCAGGCGGCATCTACCAATATCGTCTGCGCGGCGAAGATCACGCATGGACGCCGCAATCGGTGGCGCATCTGCAGCACGCGGTGCGCGGAAACGACCCGAAGAATTACGCCGAATTTGCCGCTTCGATCAACGAACAGTCGCAGCGGCTGCTGACGATCCGCGGGCTGATGGAACTGAAGCCGGCCGAGCGCCCGCTCGACATTTCCGAAGTCGAACCGGCGGTAGAAATCGTCAAGCGTTTCGCCACCGGCGCAATGAGCTTCGGCAGCATCAGCCATGAAGCGCATTCGACGCTGGCCATCGCGATGAACCGCATCGGCGGGCGTTCCAACACCGGCGAAGGCGGCGAGGAGCCCGAACGGTTCGTGCCGCTGGACAATGGCGATTCGATGCGCAGCCGGATCAAGCAGGTGGCATCGGGCCGGTTCGGCGTGACCGCCGAATATCTCGTCAATTCGGACGATATCCAGATCAAGATGGCGCAGGGTGCAAAGCCGGGCGAAGGCGGCCAGCTGCCCGGCCACAAGGTCGACAAGCGGATCGGCAAGGTGCGTCATTCGACCCCCGGCGTGGGGCTGATTTCGCCCCCGCCGCACCATGACATCTATTCGATCGAGGATCTGGCGCAGCTGATCCACGACCTCAAGAATGTGAAGCCTTCGGCGCGCATCTCGGTCAAGCTGGTCAGCGAAGTGGGCGTTGGCACGGTCGCGGCGGGCGTCAGCAAGTGCAAGGCCGACCATGTCACCATTTCTGGCTATGAAGGCGGCACCGGCGCTTCGCCGCTGACCAGCCTCACCCATGCCGGTTCCCCGTGGGAAATCGGCCTTGCCGAAACGCAGCAGACCTTGTTGCTCAACGATCTGCGCAGCCGCATCGCGGTACAGGTCGATGGCGGGCTGCGCACCGGCCGCGATGTCGCCATCGGCGCGCTGCTGGGCGCGGACGAGTTCGGCTTTGCCACCGCCCCGCTGATCGCGGCGGGCTGCATCATGATGCGCAAGTGCCATCTGAACACCTGTCCCGTGGGTGTGGCGACGCAGGATCCGGTGCTGCGCGCGCGTTTCACCGGCACGCCCGAACACGTCATCAACTATTTCTTCTTCGTGGCCGAGGAACTGCGCCAGATCATGGCCGAGATGGGCTTCCGCACGGTGGAGGAAATGGTCGGCCGCGTGGACCGCATCGACATGCGCCGTGCCCAGCGTCACTGGAAGGCGCAAGGTATCGACCTCAAGCGCATCCTGCATGAAGTCCCGCTGGCTGAAGGCAGGAAGCTGCACCACACGCAGGACCAGGATCATGGCCTGTCGGCGGCAATGGATGTCGAGCTGATCGAGGCGTGCAAGCCCGCCATCGAAAGCGGTCAGGCGGTGCAGATCAGCCGCACGATCCGCAACGTCAACCGCACTGTTGGCACCATGCTTTCGGGCCGGGTGGCGGAAGCCTATGGCCACGCCGGACTGCCGCAGGATACTATCCGCATCGATCTGACCGGCGTTGCCGGGCAGAGCTTTGGCGCATGGCTGGCACATGGCATTTCGCTGAGCCTGACGGGCGATGCCAATGACTATGTCGGCAAGGGACTGTCGGGCGGCCGCATCGCTGTTCGCCCGCCCGAAGGCAGCAGCCGCGAGCCGACCGAGAACATCATCGTCGGCAACACCGTGCTCTATGGCGCGATTGCCGGTGAAGCCTATTTCGCGGGCGTGGCGGGTGAACGCTTTGCCGTGCGCAATTCGGGCGCGGTCGCCGTGGTTGAAGGCACCGGCGATCATGGCTGCGAATATATGACCGGCGGCGTGGTCTGCGTGCTGGGCAGGACCGGGCGCAATTTCGCCGCGGGGATGAGCGGCGGCATCGCCTATGTCTATGACCCTGACGGCAGTTTCGAACGCCTCGTGAACCACGCACAGGTCGATCTGTTCGATGTGAAGCCGGGCGATGGCGATGGTGCGGAACGCAGCTGGGGCCACCCGCAACAGCGTGGCACGTCGGTCGAACATCCGGGCATGGGCGATCCGCTCTATCACGATGCGGAGCGGCTCAAGATCCTGGTCGAGCGCCATTATCTCCACACTGGCTCGGCCCGCGCCAAGGCGCTGCTCGACGACTGGGGCAATGCGCTGGGCAAGTTCCGCAAGGTGATGCCGCGCGATTATGCCGCGGCGCTCAAGACGCTCGAAACCGAACGCGAGGAAGCTGCGATGGAGGCGGCCGAGTGATGATCAACTCTATCCGTCTTCCCAGCGAAAGCTGGAATCGCTCTCAGTTCAACCCGCCCCCTGCCTGCGCAGGGGCTTCGGCCAAATCGGAGATTTAACCTCGTGGGCAAGGAAACCGGCTTCCTCGAGGTAGATCGGCTCGATCGCACCTATCTCGACCCGCAAGAGCGGCTGGGGAACTACAAGGAGTTCACCATCCCCCATGCGCGCGAGGCGCTCCGCGCGCAGGCCTCGCGCTGCATGAATTGCGGCATCCCCTATTGCCACAACGGCTGTCCGGTGAACAACATCATCCCGGACTGGAACCACCTCGTCTATGAAGA
>CBFGON010000057.1:0-15816 GCA_965650395.1 uncultured Qipengyuania sp.
AGCCGTTTTCGATGCGCGCCTGCAGGATGCGGTCCACCTCGGGCGTGAAGCCGCCGATAAGATCCGGCTGGCCGGACAGCGGACCGGTGCGCACGCCGTCACTGGTCACGCCAAGGCTGGCGGCGGTGTCCTCGAAAGTGGGCAGAACAGCGAAGATGCCGATTGACCCGGTGATTGTCTCAGGTTCGGCAAAGATGCGGTCCGCCGGGGTGGAGACCCAGTAGCCGCCGCTGGCCGCGACATTAGCCATCGAAACGGCTACAGGAATACCGCGCGCCTTGTGGCGCAGGATCGCGTCGCGGATTTCCTCGCTCGCCAGCACCGAGCCACCGGGTGAATCGACCCGCACGACCAGTCCTGCAAAGTCGCGCTGCAGCGCTTCATCGAGCAGTTTGGCGATGCGCGTACCACCCGCAGTGCCGGGACCGGCCTCCCCATCGACGATCTCGCCTGCCACCGTGACCACGCCGATCGGTCGGCCTTGCGACTGCCAGGGATTGGCTTCGAGCCATGTTGCAAGGTCGGTGGAGGGGTAGGCACCGGGCAATTCGCTCCATTCGTCCTTACCAACGATGGAAGCAACGCGTTCGTCGAACTGCACACGCGAGCCCAGCTTGTCGACCAGCCCGGCATTCTTCGCTGCGGTGGCCAGATCGCCGCCTGCTGCTTCGACCCAACCGGCCGGGTCCTTGGAAACCTGCTCGAGATTGGCCGCGGGGCGGGCAGCCTTCACATTGGCCTGCCATTCCTCCCAAAGCGCGCCATAAAGTGCCTGTGCATTCTCGCGCGCGGGATCGGACATGCCTGTTTCGATGTAAGGCTCGACCGCGCTCTTGTAGGTGCCCACTTTGTAGACACGCGCCTTGACCTTCAGCCTGTCGAGCAGTCCGGCGTAATACAGGCGGTTGCCGCCTGGCCCGGCCACGAATGCGCCGCCCAGCGGATTGAGCCAAACCTCGCTGGCATGCGCGGCGAGAAACATTCCATCGTCGGCATAGGCAGTGGAATAGGTCAGCACCGGCTTCTTCGCTGCGCGCACGCGATCCATCGCTTCGCCAATGTCCTGCAGGTGGACTTGCCCGGCACCCAAGAACCGGCCGAGATCGAGTACGACAGCCTTGATCCGGTCGTCGCCCGCGGCGGCATCGAGTGCACGCACGATATCGCGGGACTGATATTCCTGCACTGGCGCAGATTGCGCCAGAAGAGCAGCAATCGGGTCGATGGGCGTGGCTTCCTCGACGACAACCCCTTCGAGCTTGAGCAACAGTGCCCCTTCACGCACCTGGGCCGGGCTCGGTCGCGCGGTGAGGATCGCAAACAGTGCCCAGAAGAACAGCAGCATGAACAGCAGCACCAGTCCGTCCTTGATGCCGACCAGCAGACGCCAGACCTTGCCCGCAAAATGCATGTGTAAATGCTCTCCGAATTTCCGTTACCGGTGGAGTTACGCGAGCGGACTGCAATGTGCCACCCGAATGTTCTTGAGGGGGCGATGCCACTCGACTAAGGGCGTGGCTTTAATGGCTTCGACGGACACCTCGCCCCATGCGGCCCGCTATCCTGCGGGTGCGCTGGCATTCCCGCACCGCGACTTGCTCGGCATCGGGCAGCTAGAGCGGCACGAAATCCTGTTCCTGCTGGACGAGGCGGAACAATGGGTCACGCTAAACCGGCAATCGAGCAAGCACACCGATGTGCTGTCAGGCCTGACCATCATCAATGCGTTCTTCGAAAATTCGACCCGCACCCTGTTGAGTTTCGAGATTGCGGGCAAGCGGCTGGGCGCCGATGTGGTGAATATGCATGCTGCGCAGTCCAGCGTGAAGAAGGGCGAGACGCTGATCGACACGGCGATCACCCTCAATGCCATGCGCGCTGATGCCATTGTCATCCGTCACGGATCAAGCGGAGCGACCGGACTGATCGCCGACAAGGTTGATTGCCCTGTGCTCAATGCCGGCGACGGGCAGCACGAACATCCCACGCAGGCACTGCTCGATGCGTTGGCGTTACGCCATGCGCTGCGCGAGCGGAGAGAAGCGGCGGATGATTTCACCGGCTTGAAGATCGTGATCTGCGGCGACATTCTGCACAGCCGCGTGGCGCGGTCAAACCTGCTATGCCTGCAGGCGCTCGGCGCGTCAGTGCGGCTGTGTGCGCCGCCTGCGCTGATGCCGACCGGGGTCGAAGCGATGGGGGCCGAGGTCTATCACGATTTCGACACTGCATTGGATGGAGCAGATGTGGTGATGATGCTGCGGCTCCAGACCGAGCGGATGAACGGTCAATTCATTCCTTCTGCGCGCGAATACCATCACCTCTACGGTCTGACCCGCAAGCGGCTGGAAAAAGCCACTGATAATGCGCTGGTGATGCATCCAGGCCCAATGAACCGTGGGGTGGAAATCGACAGTGAGGTGGCCGACTTGCTCGACCAGTCGATCATCACGCGGCAGGTGGAAATGGGCGTGGCAATCCGTATGGCCTGCCTCGACGTGCTGACGCGCCGCGCAAGGGGAGTTGCAGGTTGGGGAGAGGCGGCATGAAGCAGCTTCACCCGATCACCATAACGGGCGGACGCATTATCACACCGGATGGCGTGCACGAAGGAGCGCTGCGGCTGGTCGAAGGCCGGATCGATGCGCTGGGCAATGTGACGCCGCGCGAGGGTGATGCCGTGATCGACGCGCGCGGCAGGCTGGTTACGCCGGGGCTGATCGACCTTGGTGTATTTGCCATCGACAAGCCAGCGTTCCATTTCGGCGGGATAACCCGGGCCGCGCTGATGCCTGATCAGTCGCCGCCGCTCGACCTGCCGAGCCGCGTTTCCTACATCGCCAAAAGCGGCAAGCCCGATTTCTGGGTTCATCCGCTCGCCGCGGCGACGCAAGGGCTGGCAGGCAGCGAAATCGCCGAAATCGCGCTGATGCGCGAAGCTGGCGCGCGCGGTGTCGCAACCGGCCGGCAATGGGTGGGCGATTCCGGCGTGATGCTGCGGCTGCTGCAATATGCTGCCATGCTCGACCTGCCGGTGATCGCACATGCAGAAGATTCCGCGCTGGTCGGCGGTGCAGTTGCGACAGCGGGCGAATATGCGACGCGCCGCGGCTTGCCCAGTGCGCCTGCCGAGGCAGAGGCTATCGCGATTGCACGCGATCTGGCGCTGGCCGAAATGGCGGGCGCACGACTGCATTTCCGTCAGGTGACGACTCGCAGTGGGCTTGAACTGGTGCGCCGTGCCAAGGCAGCGGGGCAGGCAGTGACGGCTGGCGTCACTCCTGCGCATTTCATGCTGTCCGATCTTGCCACGGCAGAATTCCGTACCTTCGCGCGCCTTTCGCCTCCACTGCGCAGCGAGGATGACCGGCATGCGGTGCGCGAGGCGATTGCCGATGGCACCATTGATGTCATTGCCAGCGGTCACGATCCACGCGGCCCGGAAGATAAGCGACTGCCCTTCACTGATGCCGAACCGGGCATGGCCGGGGCCGAAACCCTGCTCGCCATGACACTGTCATTGGTGCGTGATGAAGTCATCGACCTGCCGCGCGCGTTTGCGTTGCTGGCCACTAATCCGGCACGGATCCTCGATGTAGAAGCAGGTGCGCTGGTGGCGGGCCATGAAGCCGATATCGCGCTGGTCGATGCTGAAAAGCCGTGGATCATCCAGAGCGCGAAGATGGCGGCAACCGCAGGCAATACGCCGTTCGACGGGCAACCCGCGCAAGGCCGCGTTGTTGCGCTATGGAAGGGCGGGGTGGCAATCGATCTCTAGCCACGAAAATGCCCCTCCCGGAACGATCCGAGAGGGGCAAGTTTCGTGCGGCGTATTGCCGTTTCGGGCTGTTACCGCGCAGCTACTCTGACATTCTCGTTGAGCGCACCGGGCAACGGCTTGCTGGCGGCATAGGCAATGCAGCCGCCGCCCTTGCCCTTGACTGTCGAGCACATTGAGCGGGCCGAATCCCTGGCGAACCCGGCTGCAGCAACGCGGTAGTAGATCTTGCCGTTTACGCGGGCCTTGGTGATCTGGCGCTCTGCATCGCTGAGCTGCGGATATTTCGCCTGGAAACGCTTCCAGGCTGCCTGCGCGTCCGACATCGAGAAATAGGAACCGAGCTGGATGTTGTAGTTGCCCTTGGCGAGGCTGAGACTCGGGCTTGCTGCTGCAGCGCGGACCGGCTTCGGCGTTGCTGCTGTGCGCGGAGCGTGCACAGACTGTGTCGGGACAGCCTGTACCACTTCGTTCGAGACATAGCGCGTCCCGCCTGCATCGAGCCCGGCATCGGCCAGTGCCGCATCGCCGGTGTCGTAGGCTACCGGAGACGTATCGATGGCCGGAAGTTCGCTGGCGAGCGCGAAATCGCTTTTCGGTGCCTGCTCTACCGTTTCGGCAGCGAGCATCTCGACACTTGGGCTGTTCGACAGCGCAAGCATTGCCGGCTGGCCGGCATCGGCGACAAGATCGACACCCAGAAGCGTCGCTACGCGGGTCTGGAACTGTTCGGGGCGCGCAATCGCTCCCCATTCGGCCATGCGTTGACCGACCTGATCTGCGGGAACGTCTTCCGCGGCCATCAGGCGCGCGGCCTGCCATTGGCCTGCCAGCGCATAGGCATAGGCGAGGTTCTGGCGCACCTTCGGGGTATTTTCGCCGTTACGCAGGGCGTTGCCCAGCACATGAACACCCCGTTCGGGCTGCCCGGCGAGCGCGATGGCGAGCCCGAAATCGGCTGCATCGAGCGAGCCTTCCCACTTTTCGAGCGTTTCGATGGCGCCGTTGCGGTCACCCATACCGATCTGCGCCAGCGACAGGCTGACGACGGTGCGCGGAGAAGTATCGCCCAGGGCAATGGCATCCTGGAATGACTGTGCGGCGGAAACCGTGCGGCCCGCTTCGAGATAGGCATTGCCCAGCAGTGTGCGGGTATAGGCATCGCGTGGCGAGGCGAGGACAGCCGCTTCGGCATGTTGCACGGCCTTGTCGCCATGGCCCTTTTGAATCGCGACTTCGGCCTTGGCTGCCGACATCGCCGAAGTAGGCGCAGGGTTGCCGGTGCAACCTGTCAGCGCGGTTGTGGCAAGCGCCGTGGTAACGGCGAGCCTTACGAAGATCTGGTTCCTGGTCTGTGTCATGTCTTACCCCCTGGAAAGCGATCCCACGTCTTGCTCAGGTTCAATTGGAATCCCGCTGCACTTGCGCAGCGAGACTTGCGATTTCCGGCATTTCGGCCAGCAGGCCGTCAAGTGCATCAGTCACCAGCTGTTGCGCGCTGCGACCGCGGACGGTGCAGGCGAGACGCAGCATCAGGTGACGTTCGTTATCGAGCCGCAGCGTGAAGGCCGCGCGCTTGCCCTGCCGAAGCGCCGACTGGCGCGGGGCAGGTGAGGGAATTTCGGGCTTGCGCTCGAGCTGGCTGGCGATCCGGTTGAGCGATTCGCGCACCTGGTTGGGTGCACCGGCTTCATTGGCAGCCTGCGGAGCAATGGCGACCACGCGCGCGCCCTGCGACTTGAGGTCTTCGACGACCTTTTTCTTGATCAATCCCGACTCGGCCAGAGAAGGTGGCGACTGGGCTTCTTCGCCCATGTCGTTCCAGCCCAGGTCTTCGAGATTGGCCGCTGCTGCGGCACCGTCGATCGGCCCGAGAATGGTCGACTGCGGACGCATGGCAGGCTTGGCGCCGCCCTTGCGTGCAAGCAGGGTCGAGGAAAGAGAAGCGAAATTGGCGTCAGACATCCGGCTAGCCTCCGCCCTTCCTTATTGCTCTTACTGGGCGACCCGACGGCCGAAGCCACCGGCGGGACGATAGGCACCTGCCATGGCCGACTGCGAGTTCGGCGCGGCAAAGACGGTGCGGCGGAAATTCTTCTCGAGGCGATCCGCGATGTACTTCCACAAGGCGGTGACCTCCGCAGCCGAGCGGCTTTCGGGGTCCACTTCCATCACCGTCCGGCCGTCAATCATCGAAGCGGCGAAATCGGTGCGGTGGTGGAGCGTGATCGGAGCGACGGTGCCGTGCTGCGACAGCGCGACTGCAGCTTCCGAAGTAATCTTGGCCTTGGGCGTCGCTGCGTTGACCACGAAGATCAGCGGTTTGCCGGCACGTTCGCACAGATCAACAGTAGCACCAACTGCGCGTAGATCGTGCGGGCTGGGGCGGGTCGGCACGACGATCAGTTCGGCAACCGAAATCACCGACTGGATGGCCATGGTGATGGCGGGCGGCGTGTCGATCACTGCCAGTTTGAAGCCCTGCTGGCGCAGGATGGCGAGGTCTGAAGCGAGCCGCGCCACAGTGGTTTGTGCGAAGGCGGGAAGTTCAGCCTCGCGTTCGTTCCACCAGTCTGCGAGTGATCCCTGCGGATCAATGTCGATCAGGACGACCGGGCCTGCGCCCGCTCGCTGGGCCTGAACGGCCAGATGTCCGGAGAGCGTGGTCTTGCCCGATCCGCCCTTCTGCGATGCCAATGCCAGTACACGCAAGGCTTGGTCCCCCTGTTTGCGCCCGTATCCATTCGATCACCGCACAATTGCGGCTGTCTCGATTGCAGGAAATCGCAGACTACCCCTAATTTTGGGTTAACCCCGCGGCAGTTTGATGTCTTGGGAAGCTGCCAAAGGCGCAGATCGCGGCGTTAACGCGGCGTTTGCTATACTTTTCGGCCCATTCCGGTATGTTGCGGCAAAACAAGAACCGGGGATCGCACAAGTGAACATGCTGAGGAGAGCAGCAATCCTGACCCTTTGCGGGGCAGGGACCCTCGGGCTTCCCGCCCCTCTGTTCGCTGACGTCAAGGCGGGGGTCGATGCATGGAGTGCAGGCGATTTCGCCACAGCAGTGCGTGAATGGCGCGAGCCTGCAAGCAATGGCGATCCCGATGCGCAGTTCAATCTGGGGCAGGCCTATCGCTTGGGGCGCGGGGTTGAAATAGATCTCATCCAGGCCGAAGCATTCTATTCCGCTGCGGCCGCCAGTGGACATCGGCGCGCGGCAGACAATTTCGGACTGCTGCTGTTCCAGCGCGGCCAGCGCGAAAGGGCGATGCCCTATATTGTCGAGGCCGCCGGTCGGGGCGATGCGCGCGCGCAATATTTCCTGGGCGTTGCTCATTTCAACGGCGAACTGGTCGCAAAGGACTGGATTCGCGGTTATGCGCTGACCTGGCTGGCCAGCGAGGCAGGGCTGCCGCAAGCCAAGCAGGCGCTGGCGCAGATGGAAGCCCATGTTTCGCCGGAACAGAGGCAGCAGGCGCAGGTGCTGGCCGTAGAGGCCAAGGCACAGGCACAGGCCCGCCGCGAAAAGGAGCTCGAAGAGGTGGAACTGGCATCGGGACAATTGCCTACCTCGACCCCGGTGATAACCGCTGCGGCTCCGTCGGCACCGCCACCGCCGCCCGATCAAGGTGCCAGGTCCCCTTTGCCCGCCCCCGCGCCGACAGCTGTGAACAGGCTTGCAAAACCTGCTCCAGTGCCAGCCCGATCGGCAAGCGACTGGAAACTGCAACTGGGGTCGTTTTCCAATGCGGCCAATGCCGACCGTCTGTGGACAGAGCTCGCCAAGCGGGCCGAGATTGCCGGGCGACAGAAACTGAAGATTGCATCGGGCAAGCTGACGGTACTCTATGCCGGAGGATATACCAGCGAGAGCGAAGCACGGCTCGCCTGTTCGTCGCTCAAGCGAACAGGGCAAGACTGCATCGTCAGGCGCTAAGCGCCAGCCAATCGTTTGGCGGATTTCCACCGCGTTTCGTCCAATGCTGGATGACTCTGTCCGGGGCCTGTAACAAGGCATGGGTTGGGGCATATTTGGGGGAAAAAATGGAACTTGCCGGGATTCAAACCGAAGCCACGCCTGATCAGTCTGAGTCGGTAGCGCCTGCCAACGTTCGCATTGCCAGTCTGGATTTCATCCGCGGCATAGCCGTGATGGGAATCCTCGCTGCCAATATCGTCGCCTTTGGTCAGCCTTCTGCGGCCTATGTCTGGCCCGATGCCTTCCTAGTTTCGCATGGCGAGACAGAAGACTGGATGTGGGTAACTCAGCTCGTACTAGTCGACGGCAAGATGCGTGGTTTGTTCACGCTGCTTTTCGGTGCGGGCATGTTGCTGTTTCTCGACAAGGCTTGGGCGAGCGGGCAGACGCGCTGGCTGCAGGTGCGGCGGCTGTTGTGGCTGGGGCTTTTCGGACTGTGCCACTACTTCTTCATCTGGTTTGGCGACATTTTGTTCGGCTATGCCAGCCTCGGGCTCATAGCGCTGCTGTTCACACGGCTTGCGCCGCACAAACTGCTGGTTTTGGGGTTGATCGGGTATGTGATCGGCGCTCTGGCCTTCACGGCGATGATGGGCATGCCACAAATGGTCGCGGAAACCAGCCTGGGCGAAAGCAGTGCAATGGAAGAAACCATTGCCAATCTGGACACGCAAAAGGCCAGCGAACTGGCCAAATCGACAGTTGCGGGCGAGATGATAGCGGAAGGGCGCTATGGCGACTGGGTTGGAAACCAGTTCGAACATGCCTCCAATGTGCTGATCATGCCGATGATGTTCTCACTCGAGACCATCCCGCTGATGCTAATCGGCATGGCCTGCTATCGCTACGGCCTGTTCGAGGGTCGCACCGACCGACGAAAGACCCTTCGGTGGGGCTGGATCGGGGTGATCTTGGGTGGCGGATTGACGCTGCTGGTGGCGCTTTGGGCCAAAGCGGGCGGGTTAACCTATTGGGGCACGATCGCGGCGATGATGGGCTGGTCCGCGTTGCCGCGCTTGTTTGTGGTGATGGGACTGGCGGCTTTGCTTGCGCTGTGGGGCCTCTCGGCCAAAGGCTGGCTGGCCGAGCGGGTTAGCGCAGCGGGAAGATCGGCCTTCTCCAACTACCTCGGCACGTCAGTGCTGATGCTATTCGTGTTTCATGGCTGGGCGCTAGGGTTATTCGGCAAGCTCGGTCGTGGCGAGCTTTATCTGGTAGTGCTGGCGACTTGGGCGATCATGCTATTATGGTCGAAACCCTGGCTCGACCGGTTTCGCTATGGCCCGCTCGAATGGTTGTGGCGTTGCCTCACTTACTGGAAGCTGTTCCCGCTGCGACGTTGACGGGCTTGATATTGCGAGTGACTCGCATTACATCCCCTCTTGCGAATCAATCGCAAGGACGTGCCGCAATGTACATCTGTGTCTGCAATGCCATTCGGGAGGACGAGCTGCGCCGGGTGGCGCGCTGCGTCCCGGGTGATGCAGAGGCATGCTATGCGGCACTGGGCAAGAAGCCCAGCTGTGGCACCTGCCTCGAAGAGGCCGACGAAATGGTCGCCGAAGAGCGCGCCCATTGCCGCGTCTCGGCCTGCGCGGCCTGATTTTCGCACCCTCCAACCGCTATTGAATATCGCTCGCAAATGGCGGAATTCCGCCATTTTTCGGCTGGCCTGCCCTTGCCAGATGCACCCCGCAGGCGCATAGTCGCGCCATATCGAAAGCGATTGAAAGGCGTGCCATGAAGGGCGATCCGAAAACCATCGAGTTCCTCAACAAGGCACTCACCAACGAACTCACCGCGATCAACCAGTACTGGCTGCACTACCGTGTCCTGGCCGACTGGGGCGTCAGTCGCCTGGCCGAATACGAACGCCATGAATCGATCGACGAGATGAAGCACGCTGACGTGCTGGCGGAACGCATCCTGTTTCTCAACGGGCTCCCCAATTTCCAGGCGATCCACAAGCTCAAGGTGGGCGAGACGGTGGAGGAAATCCTCAAGGCCGATCATGCTGTCGAGATGGAAGCCATCCCGCTGCTCAAGGATGCGATCGCCCATTGCGAAAAGGTGCGCGATTACACCAGCCGCGAAATATTCGAGCGTATCCTCGAAAGCGAGGAAGAGCATGTAGATTTCCTCGAGACCCAGTTCGACATGATCGAGCGGATGGGGCTGCAGAATTACGTACAGCTCAATTCCAAACCTGCTGGCGAGGGCGAGTAAGCCTCAGTCCTGATGTTCGGGTTCGACCTCCCAAAAGGTCGCATGGGAACCGCCGTGCTTGGTCAACCGGCCAAGCCGGCGCTTGCCGTCCCACAATTCGGCGGTTCCCGACCGCGTGTTTATATCGGCGATGGTCAGCGCAGTCGGCACGTCTAGTGCTTCGATCTCGACCGGATCGCCATCATGCGCATCGCGCGGCGTGATCGACATATGGATGCGGGACATGGCATCTCTCCTCTGGCGTCCAGAGTTGATGCGCAGCGTAAGATGAACGCAGGGCAACAGACGACTCGCGGTCGTTCTACAATCACAATTGACCGAAATACGCGCGAATTTTGCGACAGGTTGATACCGTGCCTGGCAGTTCGCAGCCTCTTCCAACTGTAATGGGGATTTTTCGTTTCAAACGACATGCATCACGCACACCTGTTATTTATGCCGCTAATGCTTTATATGCGGGATACATTCTGGATACGTGAGGGGGTGAACATGTCTTTACGTAATTCGATTGCGCTGCTGGCGTTTGCTGTGGTTCTCGCGGGTTCGCCAGCCCTTGCGCAGAGCGATTCCGCTGCCGCAGCACGGCTCGAAAACGATGTCCGCATTCTGGCGGACGATTCGATGGAAGGCCGCGAGACCGGAGAGCCTGGCTACGACCTTGCCGCCGGTTATGTTGCCGGCCAATTTGCCGCCATCGGCCTGCAGCCAAGCGCCAATGGCACCTATTTCCAGAGTGTCCCGCTGCTTAGCTATCGGAGCGATCAGGAGCAGCCCGGTACGCTTTCTATTGACGGGGTGGAGGGCTTTTCCGAGCTGGTTGCGGGCAAGGATTATTTTGCCTCCGGCTCTCCCCTGGCTGCCGAACGCAGCCTTACTGCGCCTCTGGTTTATGTTGGCTATGGCTTTCGAGCCGATGGCAATCCGTGGGACGATTTTGCCGGTGTCGATTTGAAGGGAAAGATTGCGGTCGGCGTGTTCGGCGCGCCTGCCACGCTCTCCAGCGAAGAACGCGCACATTACACCGCTACGGCGAGAGAACGTGTCTCCCAGGCAGGTGCAATCGGGATGATGGGTCTGTGGACCCCGACGACTGAAGCCTTATTCCCTTGGGAACAGTTCCTGATCCATTCGGCAAACAGCCCGACAATGACTTGGGTGGACGACGCGGGCAGTCCGTTCATCCGTTCGCCCAATGTGCAGGCCTATGCAGTCCTTTCAGGGCCTGCGGCCAAACTCCTTTTCGAAGGGCAGCCGGTTGGCTGGGACGCCATTGTTGCCGCTGACAAGGACGGCAAGGCCCCGATCAAAAGCTTCGCACTGGGCCGCAGCGCGACCATAAATTTTGCTGTCACCAGCGAGAAGGTGAACAGTCGAAACGTCGTGGCGGTTTTGCCGGGAAGCGATCCGCAACTGGCGGACGAGATCGTCGTCGTTACCGCTCACCTCGATCACATGGGCATTTTCCCGACGTCCGAACAGGGCGACGACGAGGTGATGAACGGGGCGATGGATAACGCCAGCGGGATTGCTTCCATGCTTGAGGTCGCGCGACAACTTGTGGCCAATCCACCGCGTCGAACAATCATGTTCGCAGCGGTGACCGCTGAAGAGGTAGGGCTGGTTGGCTCGGAATATCTGGCGCGCCATCCGCTCGTGAAACCGGGGCAACGATTTGTTGCCAACGTCAATCTCGATATGCCGATCATGACCTGGGAATTTTCCGACGTTGTGGCCTTCGGTTCCGAACGCTCAACATTGTTTCCGGTGGTAGAACAGGCGACCAAGCGCGCCGGTCTGACGCTCGCTCCCGATCCGATGCCCGAACAGGGTCTGTTTACCCGTTCGGACCAGTACAGCTTTGTCGAGCAGGGAATCCCTTCGATCTATCTGACCCCTGGTTTCGGCAATGGCGGTGGTGAGGCGCAGGGGGCATTTCTGTCGCAACATTACCATCACCCCTCGGACGAGGCCGGCCTGCTGCGATATGACCAACTCGCCCGTTTCTCGACCGTCAATGCCGAGATCGTGCGCGGCATCGGCGACATGGACAAGGCGCCCGTGTGGAACAAGGGCGACTTCTTCGGGACCATCTTCAAGGGCCCGATGGCGGATTAGCCCTCCGGGTAAGTTGCCCGAACGAAATACAGCCCGTGGGGCGGGGCGTTGAGGCCCAGCGCCTGCCGGTCGCGCGCTTCCAATGCTTCCGCCATCTGACCCTCGTGCCAGCGACCCATGCCGACCAGCGCAAGGCAGCCGACCATGCTGCGCACCTGGTGGTGGAGGAAGCTGCGCGCGGCGGCGTGGATACGCACTTCTTCGCCTTCGCGTTCGACATCGAGCCGGTCGAGTGTCTTGATCGGGCTGGCCGACTGGCACTGGATTGAGCGGAAGGTGGTGAAATCATGCAGCCCCACCAGGGCTTGCGCCGCGCGGTGCATAGCCTCGTGGTCCAACTCCTGCGGCACCTGCCACAGCCGGTCACGCTCCAGTGTCAGCGGGCTGCGGCGGTTGGCGATGCGATAGACATAGCTGCGCCCGGTGCAGCTGAATCGGGCGTGCCAGTCATCGGGCACCATTTCGCAATGGGTCACGGCAATCGGATCGGGCCGCATTTGCGCGTTGAGCGCCTCCATCAGCCGGAAGGGCGCGATGTCCTTGGCGATGTCTATGTGGCTGCGCATGGCCAGCGCATGGACGCCGGTATCGGTCCGCCCCGCGCTGTGCAGGCGTACTTGCTCGCCAGTTACGCGGAAGGCGGCTTCCTCCACCGTCTGCTGCACGCTGGGGCCATTGTCCTGCCGCTGAAGGCCAAAAAAGGGCGTGCCGTCGAATTCGAGGGTGAGGGCAAAGCGGGTCAATCGAGTAGCGTCCCCGCCGCCACGGCATTGCCGCGCAGAAATGTGTCGAGGTCCATCCGCGGCTTGCCCGCACGTTGCAGTTCCAGCGGGCGGATCGCGCCGTCACCGCAGGCAATCGCCAGCCGCGCGTCGAGCACTTCGCCGGGTGCGCCCGCACCTTCGGCCAGTTCCGCGCGCAACAGCTTCACCCGCTGCCCGTCGATCTCGAACCAGGCGCCGGGGAAGGGGGAGAGGCCGTGCACCTGTCGCACCACTTGCTGCGCAGGCTGCGTCCAGTCGATCCGCGCTTCGGCCTTATCGATCTTGGCGGCATAGGTCGCGTCCGCATCGTCCTGCGGCAAGGCGTGCAGCGCCTTGAGGTCGATCAGCGTGCCGACCATCAATTGCGCGCCGATTTCGGCCAGCTCCTCGGTCAGCTCGCCGGTGGTCTTGTCCTCGATGGGCGTGCGCGCAAAGGCCAGCATGGGCCCGGTGTCGAGCCCTGCCTCCATCTGCATGATCGTCACCCCGGTCACCGCATCGCCTGCTATCACCGCGCGGTGGATTGGCGCCGCGCCGCGCCAGTGCGGCAGGATCGAGGCGTGGACGTTGAGGCAGCCGTTGGCGGGCGCGTCGAGCACCGCCTGCGGCAGGATCAGGCCATAGGCTGCGACCACTGCCAGATCGGCATCCAGCGCGGCGAACGCGGCCTGCTCTTCCGTCGATTTGAGCGAGGTCGGATGGCGCACCTCGATCCCCAGATCGGCGGCGCGCTGGTGCACCGGCGTCGGCGTCAATTCGCGCCCGCGCCGGCCGCCGGGGCGCGGTGGCTGGGTATAGACGCACACCACCTCATGCGCCGCATCGACCAATGCCTGCAGCGTCGGCACCGCGAAATCGGGCGTTCCCATGAAGACTATGCGCATAAGGGCGGACCAGACCTTTCGTGGATGGAGGCCAGCCCCTATCTGTCGGGGCATGGCATCGCAAGAGATCGAGACACTGGCTGCCGCGCTGGCAAAACTTCCCGGCCTTGGCCCGCGCAGCGCGCGGCGGGCGGTGCTGTGGCTGGTCAAGCGGCGGACAAGCGCGCTGCCCGCGCTGCTCGAAGCGCTGGCGACGGTGGGCGAGGCGCTGGTCGAATGCGACATCTGCGGCAATGTCGATACGCGAAACCCCTGCGCCATCTGCGCCGACCCGCGCCGGGACGCGAAATCGCTCTGCGTGGTCGAGGATGTGGCGGACCTCTGGGCGCTCGACCGTGCCCGTTTGTTCAGCGGCACCTATCACGTGCTGGGCGGCAAGCTGTCCGCGCTCGACGGCGTGCGGCCCGAGGATTTGAACATCGCCGGCCTCCTCGCACGGGTCGAAGCGGGCGGAGTGGACGAGGTGGTGCTGGCGATGAACGCCACGCTTGAGGGGCAGACAACCGCCCATTACCTCGCCGAACGGCTGGAGACCTTCCCCGTCCGCATCACCCAACTGGCGCACGGACTGCCGGTGGGAGGCGAACTCGACTACCTCGACGAAGGAACGCTGGCGCAAGCGCTCAGGGCAAGGCGACCGGTATCTTGAGAATCGCTACGCCCGCGCCTATCTGAGCCTCATGGCTATCCGTGAAATCCTCGAAGTGCCGGACCCCCGGCTCAAAACCGTGTCGAGTCCCGTTACCGAATTCGGGGACGAGCTGAACACCCTCGTCTCGGACATGTTCGAAACCATGTATGACGCGCCGGGCATCGGCCTTGCCGCGATCCAGGTGGGTGTGCCGCTGCGCGTGCTGGTGATCGATCTCCAGCCCGATGACGAGGATGCCGAGCCGGTCGCCTGCGACCATGACGGCCACCACCATCACCACTATCCTACGAAGAAGGAACCGCGGGTCTTCGTGAACCCCGAGATTCTCGATCCGGCGGAAGACCTCGCCACCTATCAGGAAGGCTGCCTGTCGGTCCCCGAGATCTTCGCCGATGTCGACCGCCCGGCCACCTGCCGCGTCCGCTATCAGGACCTTGAAGGCGAGACGCACGAGGAAGACCTCGACGGGTTGATGGCCACCTGCCTGCAGCACGAAATGGACCATCTGGAAGGTATCCTGTTCATCGACCACCTCAGCCGGCTGAAGCGGCAGATGGCGCTCAAGAAACTGCAGAAGCTGCGCGCGGCGTAACACCGTCATCCCAGCGACAGCTGGGATCGCTGTCGGCCCTGCGCGAGATTGTCAGCAATCCCTGCTTTCGCGCGGACGACGAATTGTGTGAAGTCGGCCCAACCCCCTAGCGTTCCCCGTCCGTTCCGCTTAGGGTGGCGCGATGGACCCGATGATATTCATAGTTTTCGCACTGTTCGGCGGCCTCCTGATCGGGGGTTTCGCCGGATATTTCTTCGGCTCGCGCCCGGCGGCTGATCTGCGCGAGCGGCTAGCCGCCAGCGAGAGCGAGGCGAAGGAGGTCGAGGCCAGGTATCTGCGCACTTTCGCCGATCTGGAAGCTGCGCGGGAGCGGGCGGGGCGGGTCGACGATCTGGAACGCAAGCTTGACGAGGCCCGGGGCGCAAACGCGCGCTTCCAGGCCGAACGCGCCGCTTTCGAGGAACAGAAGCGCCTGCTCGAAGAATCGCGCAGCAACCTGCTCAAGGAATTCGAGAACACCGGCGCCAAGGTGCTGGGCGCGGCGCAGGAGAAATTCCTCGCCACCGCGGCCGAACGGCTGGGCCATTCGGAAAAGGCGAGCGAAGAGAAGCTGAAAGCCTTGCTCGAACCCGTCGGCACCCGGCTCAAGGCTTACGAGGATCAGGTGTCCGCGCTTGAGGCGAAGCGGGTGGATGCCTTCGGCCAGCTGACCGGGCTGATCGAATCGATGAAGGCGGGGCAGGAAGAGGTCCGGCGCGAAGCCGCGCGGTTGGGCAATTCGCTGACCAACGCTCCCAAGGCGCGCGGGCGCTGGGGCGAACGGGCGCTGCAGAACGTGCTGGAACAGGCCGGCCTTGCCGAA
>CBFGON010000058.1:0-15373 GCA_965650395.1 uncultured Qipengyuania sp.
CTCACAATGCCCCGCGCAAGTACTGCGATCCCACGGCCCATGCCGAAGTGCTGGCGATTCGCCGCGCGGCCGAGGCGCTGGGGCAGGAACGCCTGAGCGATTGCGAACTTTGGGTCACGCTGGAACCCTGCGCCATGTGCGCCGGCGCCATCGTCCACGCGCGCATCGGCAAGCTCTATTACGCCGCCAGCGACCCCAAGGGCGGCGCGGTCGAACACGGCGCGCGGGTGTTCGAACAGGATCAGTGCCTGCACAAGCCTGAGGTCTATTCCGGCATGGGCGAAGCGAGAGCGGCGGAGTTGCTGCGGGGTTTCTTCAAGGAGCGGCGGTAAGCGGCCAGTCAGCTAACGACCCGTTTGCGGACGTTACTTCGATTGGAAAACTCAGTTGAAATTTCGCGAGAGCCGGTATTTCAGCCAAAGCGCCCGCGCACCTAGTATCGAAAGCATCCCGCTGCCAAAAGCCCAGAGATGATCGGACCATTCGTGAAATTCCGAACCGGTCAAAACGCCAATGAATACCGCTATCGAAACTAGGAAAATCGAGCTCAGCAACGGCCAACTTGTCGTTGAGAAATGCTTAGTTTGCCACTCGTCTTTGCTAAGCTCGTCACCAACAGGGGTGCGACGCTCCAATGCTCTCGAGGGAGCGGTAGAATTACGCAGGCTTAGAACAGCGATCGCCCCAATCATCACCACACTAATGACAATGATACCTGGGCCTTCGTCAATGAAGGTAGGCGCAACCAACATGCCGAGCACAATTGAAAGCACTACGCCAGCGACGGCACCCCAAATCATCCGGCTGCTAGCTATTCGATATTGGACCCGGAACGCCTCTTTTTCCTCTGCGCTCACTGGGATCGGCGCTCCTCGACCGTGTTTGCGATAATGGAAGCGATCTCCGTCTTGCTCAAACTGGCGAAGAAAGATTTCCTCCAAGTGGTCGACGTTTGGTCTGAAAATCATGCCCCTCGATATGCCGTCATAAGAAGTGCGGCAATCCCTATCGCTGAACGTCTCATAGTCACATTGATGCGGCCTGCCCGAATGACCGCTTCCCACCTCCAATCGGACATCGGCTTGTCGACTACAACCCTCGCCAGATCTTGGCGCGCACCTTATCGCCCGCGCCCAGTCGGCGGCTGTCGCAGCGGGTCGGCATGAAGCGCATGTCGTAGCAGAGGCGCAGTTCTTCCAGCCAGCCCTTACGGTCGAGGTGAACGCCGACAGCTTCGGGAAACCAGCCCGGATTGGCATCGGCGAAGCGGGTGCGGATCGTGCCTGCGGTCAAGCCGTCCTCGCGGCTGATGCGCACGAAATCGGGCCAGCGCAGCCCGTTGTAGAGGATGCGCGTGACGTTGAAATAAGTTTCGGGCCGCCGCGTCATGCAGCTGCCGTGCTTGGCCCACTGGTGCGCCATCAAGCCGGCATCGGGGCTGATGCAGAGGTTGGGACGCAGCGCAGCGGCGCTCGGTTGGGTGGCGCGGCAATATTGCGGCCAGCTGCGCCCGCCATCGGGCCACAGACCGTGGACGGTAAAGCCGAAACGCCCTTCGCGCCCCGAACATTGCCGGGCATTGCCGCGGTCATTCTCGCGGAAGCGGCAGAATTCCGGCGACCAGCTCAGCGCCAGCGTATAGCCCGTGACCGGCATGCGCCGTGTCTCGCCATCGCGCGCCTCCGGCACCGAAACACTGCCGGGAATGCTGCATTGATAGGCCTGTGCAGTCGCCGCGCCTGGCGCAACAAGCGTCAGTGCGGTGAGCGCAAATGCCGAAAGGTGCTGCCTATTCGCGATTGCCGCCCCGCTTTTCGGCGAACCATGCCTTGGCATCGGCCTGGAACAGGAACCAGATCGCGGCAATGGTCATGATAGTGCTGACGATGCCGGTTATGTTGGTCAGCCCCAGGCCCCCGGCAGATGCAATCCCGATCGGCATTGTCACCAAGGTCCACAAAACCATCACGATCAGCACCCATTTGACCAGCTCGATGCGCAGGACCGAAACGAGGAACCACAGCGCCACGCTGATGCCTGTTCCGAGCACCAGCCCGCCAATCAGCGCCACATTTGCCGTGTCGGCGCCGAGTTCGGCGTTTACCTGCCCGGACACCGAGCCCCAATTGAGCGCAAGACCCAAAAGGCCGACAACTACCGAGCCGAGATAGAGCCAGTCGAACTTGCGAATTGAATCGGGTTTGCCCATGATTTCTTCCCCCCATTTAAGTCTGCAAAGAGTGACGCGGAATCAGGAACTTGTAAAGGAAGTGGAATAAATGTCGCCAGCTGGGCCGCTAGATCATGCGGTCATAGTCGTCGGAAGGGCTGGCGAACCAATCGCGCGCGTCGCTGCGAAAGGCAAAGATCAGCGCGGCGGCCTGAAGGATCAGCGATGCGAATGCGATGACATCGCTCGGCTGTATTCCATTGGCGAGCGCTTCAGGAACCGGCCATGCCTGCCAGACCAGCAGAGCCACCAGCAGATAGCGCACAAAGCCGATCCGCAGGCGCGCGGTCATGAACCAGAGCGCCAGCATGAGACCGAGAGTGAAAATGATGCTGGCAACAAGCAGGCTTGCCGGATCGAATCCGCGCTGGACCAGGTCACCGCCGGCTTCGGCCAGCATGGCATCGTAATCGCGCACTGCATTGGCTGCGATCAGCGCCACTGCGCCCAGATAGAGCAATTCGAAGACCCGTATCGACTTAGGCCGCATCCACTCCTGCTCCCACCGATGTTTCTTCTAGAATTGCCTGCAAATTACAGCGGCGTAAAGTCCAGTCCGATATCGGCAGCAGGGGCGCTTTGGGTAAGGCGGCCGACCGAGACATAGTTTACGCCCGTCGCGGCCTTGGCGCGGATCGTGTCGAGATTGATCCCGCCGCTGGCTTCGGTTGGTACGCGGCCTGCGATAATGCCGACGGCTTCGCGCAGTTCGGCGGGCTCCATATTGTCGAGCAGCAAGCGGGTTGCCCCTGCTGCCAGCGCGGGTTCGATTTGCTCGATGCGGTCGACTTCGCAGATGATCTCTTCGACACCTGCCTCGACCGCCCGGCGCACGGCTTCGCCCACCGACCCTGCTACGAGCACGTGGTTGTCCTTGATCATCGCAGCATCCCACAGCCCCATGCGGTGGTTCGAACCGCCGCCCATGCGCACGGCGTATTTTTCGAGGTGGCGCAGGCCTGGAATGGTCTTGCGTGTATCGAGCAGCGTGCAATCGGGATTGTCCATCGCCCGCACATACTGGGCGACCAAGGTGGCGATGCCCGAGAGATGCTGCACGGTGTTGAGCGCGCTGCGTTCCGCGGTCAGCATGGCGCGGGCATTGCCTTCCAGCCGCATCAGGTCGCTACCTGCGGGTACAGCCGCGCCTTCCTCGACCAGAATCTCGACTGTCATTTCAGGGTCGAGTGCGCGGAAGAAGGCCTCGGCGACCGGCAATCCTGCAACCCGGATCGCGTCGCGCGTGTCCATTACGCCCGAAAAGCGGGCACTGGCGGGGATCACGCTCTCGCTTGTCACATCGCGTCCGCCGCCGGGAAGCCCGGCGCCAAGATCTTCTGCGAGTGTCTTGCTGACAAAGCGGTCAAGGTCGAAGCCGGAGAGAGCGAAAGTCATCACCCTTCCTTACCCGCGCCCGCCGTGCCCGCAAGAGGAAGCAGGCCCGCCTAATTGTCAATGAAGCGCTTGATTGGCCTGCCGAACACCGTCGGACAGGTGTGAAGCAGCAGTGTCAGTGTACGAAGCGGGCGACTACATCGCGATATGATCGCGAAACCTTCACTTCGGCCCCCGAATCCAGCACCAGGAAGCATTCGCCATTGGTATGCGGCTTCACCTGCCGCACCTGATCGAGATTGACGATGGTCGACCGGTGTACACGCTGGAACTTGCGCGGGTCGAGGCGGCGCTCCAGATCCTTCATCGTTTCGCGCAGGATCAGCGAATTGTCGCCGGTGTAGATGCACATATAGTCCCCGGCGGCTTCGATATGTTCGATCGTGCCGACTTCGACGCGGAATATCTGGCCCCGGTCCTTGACGTTGATCAGCTTCTCATAGCGGCCAGCGGCTTCGGTATCGTCGGATTCCATGTCCTCGACCGCTTCGGGAGCAACTTCAGAGAGCACGCTCTTGAGCCGTTCGGCTTCGTCGGTGCTCTTTTTCTCGGCGAGCCGCTGGCGCACCCGCTCGATTGTGTCGGCGAGCTTGTCCTCGTCCACCGGCTTCATCAGGTAATTGACCGCATTCGCTTCGAAGGCGCGGATGGCGTGTTCCTGGAATGCAGTGACGAAAACGAACAGCGGCGGATCGATTTCCATCACGCCCTGGACCACGCTGAACCCGTCGAAACCGGGCATCTGGATGTCGAGGAAAACGAGGTCGGGCTTGAGCGTCTTGATCGCGCGGATCGCTTCGCGCCCGTTCTGGCAGGTGTCGATAATTTCGACGTCTTCGAACGGTTCGAGGCGCAATTGCAGCCCCTGGATGGCGAGCTTCTCGTCATCGACGAGGATCGTGCGGATAGTCATGAGATGGGTATTACCTTCTGGGGGGAGTCTGGTGTTGCAACGGGCAAATCGCTGGCGGGTTTCACCGCTGCTGTCGCCCGGAGTGCGGCAGATGGCTCTTTCTCGTCGGCGAGTTCGTGCGGAATCTCGATCACCACGGTGAATCCGCCGCTTTCGGGGCTGCGAATTTCGAAACGGTGATCTTCGCCATAGGCCTGCGCCAGCCGGTCACGGATATTGGCGAGGCCGACGCCGGTTGAATCGCGCCGCTTGTGCGTGGCCATTACAGCCGGAAGATCGTCATCCTCGCCGCCCGATACAACCCCCGGCCCGGTATCGGACACCGTGATGCGCAGCCGCGGGCCCACGATCTGCGCCAGCAACATGATCCTGGCGCCTTCTTCCAGCGGGCTGACGCCGTATTTGATCGCATTCTCGATCAGTGGCTGGAGCAGCATGGAAGGTATCTGCGCTTTCGCGGCCAGTTCCTCGACACGGAAATCGGTCTGGAGCCGTTCCTCGAACCGCATCCGCTCGATATCGAGGTAGAGTTTCAGCGTCTCGACCTCTTGCGCCACCGTCACCTTGCCGCCGGGCTGGCTGACCAGAGTGTGCCGCAGGAAGCTCGACAAGCGGGTGAGCATGGCATTGGCCGGCTCGGTCTGTTTGAGCAGCACCAGCGTGCTGATCGAATTGAGCGTATTGAACAGGAAATGCGGATTGAGCTGGTAACGCAGCATCGCCAGCTGGGCGCTGGTGGCCTGCGCCTCAAGCCGTTCCAGCCGGTCGGCCTGTTCTTCCACCTGCAGGAAGAAGTTGATCGCGTAATAGAGCGCCGACCATGCGCCGAGCAGGGTCATGTCGAAGAAGTAGATGCCGAGGAACAGGCTGGCAAAACCGCCTTCAGACGAAGCGCCCGCCACTTCGAGCACCCAGCTGTCGATAAAGGCGAAGATGCCTGTCGCCAATCCCAGCGAGAGCGCTGTGGCACCCCAGGTGACCAGCGGCTTTTGCGTGATCAGGTAGCGATAGGCGACCGAGAGGATCAGGCTGAGCGAAAAACCGGCAATGGTCGAAATCAGGATGATTACCAGCCGGTCGGGCGTCTGGTCGTTTGCCAGCGAGGACATGGCGCGCAGCACTGCGGTGCCCCCCCAGCCGGCCAGCTGAAGGTTCCAGAACGCCCGGTTCTTATTGTCGAAGAACGGCGTCGGGCTGAAGGGCGACACGGCCATGTTTGTGCAGTCTCTAGCGCAAATGCGGCGGATTGCGCCAGTCGCTAGCTTTGCGGCGTATCATTGCCGCTGTTCGTCGAGCCTGTCGGCGAGCTCGCTGCGGAAGAATTTCGACCAGTCGGCCTCGCCCGGTTGCCAGCCTTCGCGCGCGATATGTGCCTCCAGTGTGGCGATTTCCGCTTCGATGAAGCCGACGCGCTCGTCCCACCCGTCATGCGTGCGTTTGCGCAGCAGCCCGCCGCCATGTTTCGGCCCCCATTGCGCCATCCAGCGCACCGCACCGCGCGGGTCGTATCCGGCGTTATAGAGCAGCCAGGGCATGATCCGGTCAGCGTCGCGTTCGGACAGGCGCACCAGCGCCTGTTTGCGGCCCGTCTGCTGGAAATAGGCCACGTGGCCGAGGATGTTATGCGCCAGCTCATGCGCTACGGATGCGGCGAAGGCATCGGTGTCGTAGGCGAAAGGCGGCCATCTGCGGCCCATCACCACGCGCTCGCCATCCGCCCAGGCGTCGTCGGACGAATCGAGCACTTCGAAGCGCGAATGGCAGGCGGCTATTGGCCGAAGGCTGCGCTGGAGCGGCGCTTCACCGGGGTGTGCCAGCGTCAATTCGAGCGGGCCAGCGGCGCCCGCCTCGGACAAGGCCTGGTCGAGCTGTTCGCCGCGTTGCCATGCCTCTGCTGCCGGAGGGAAATCCTCGGCAATATTGCGCGGCCCAATTGCCAGAAGTGTGTCATTGACCTTGATTCCGGCATTGGCCGCAGGCGAACCGGGTGCAACTGCCTGCACGCCGATGTCCCCGCTCAGCCCAAGCGATGCGCGCACCGCCGCAGGTGTGCCATAGGCCGCTACGTCATGGAGGAGCATCCCTGTCGCAGGCGCGACTTGCCTGCAGAAAGGCGCATTGGCGGCGGCCAGCCGGAACCCGGCCGCGAACAGCTGGCCTTCGAGCCGCTGGAATTCGGCTAATGCGTCAACTTCAGCGGCCAGCGGCGCGGGCGGAGCGGCAAGCGCCAGCAACCCCGCGCCGAGCAAGGCGGCCGTCCGGGTCAAGTGCCCTCGTCTGCGATCGCCTTGGCCAGCACATCCTGACCCACCGCGCCTTCGAGCACGGTCTTGCCCGCGATCCAGCTCGGCGTGCCAGTGAAGCCCAATTGCTGCGCATAGCCCTGGTTGCGCGCCAGTTCGGCGGTTGCTTCCTGCGAAGTGCCGAAAGCCAATGCGGCCTGCATGTCGATCCCGGCGGTGCGCGCGGCGGCGGCAATGGTCTCCGCGCTCGGCGGGCCGTGTTCGAACATGGCGTGGTAATAGGCGGCGAACTTGCCCTGCTTCGCCGCGGCAAGCCCCATCCGCGCTGCGGCTTCGCTGCCCTCGAAAATCGGCCATTCGCGGATCACCACGCGCAGTTCGGGATCGGCCTTCACCATCGCATCGACTTCGGCGACGCTCAGGCGGCAATAGCCGCAGCCATAATCGGTGAACTTGACCAGCGTGTGTTTGCCCTGCGGATTGCCCAGCACGGCCCCAGCGAAGGGCTGGCGCACGGCATCTGAAACGCCGGCCAGCCGGTCCTGCGCCATCTTCGCCTGATAGGCATCGGCCATTTGCGGCAGGATGTCGGGGTTGGCGACGAGATAATTGCGCGTCTGCGCATTGCCTAACCCGCTATATGACCAGGCAGCCGCCCCACCGAAACCTGCAAGCAGCGCGATCAGCGCCGTGACCAGATAGTTCTTCATGTTTTCCCTGCCCCGTTCAGCGATCGCGCGGGTCGCAATCGCGCCGTCTTTCCATTTCGCATTGCTGTTCCATCAGTGCGCGTGCCTGCATGGAGATGTCCTGCGCACGGAGCCAGTCGGGCGAGCCGGTCGGCAGCCCAGCTTCGGCGGCCTGCGCGCTGCGTAGTGCCAGCGGGAACTGCCCGCTCATCACCTGTTGTTCTGCACTTGCCAGCCGTGCGCGCGGCATATCGCCCCGCGCCGCATAGACTACGCCAAGCTGGTACCAGGCAAAGGGATTGTAACGGTCACGTCCCACGGCGGCACGCAAAACGCTTTCGGCTTCCTCGAAATGCGCCTTGTCCTCGGTGGCGATCAGCGCATGGCCGAACATCGAGGCGATCAGCGGCTCGGCCAGAGTCAGTTCGGTCGCCTTGCGCAGGGGGTCAAGCGCTTCGCCAGGGCGACCCGATTCGAGCAGCACCTGTCCCTTGAGCTCGAGGAAATAGGGGTCGTCCGGCTCGCGCGCGATCAGGGCATCGGCGGTGGCCAGTGCACGGTCGATCCGCGCTTCCTTGTGATAGGCATAGGCACGCGCCAGCAATGCGGGAGTCGAAGTATCGCTTTCGGGATAATCGCGCAGCGTGTTGCGCGGTTCGTCGACATAGCCCTGCAGCTTGGCCTTGATCCGCTGGAAACGCGCTTCCCACTGCGGATTGCCGGGTGTCTCCCACGCCGGATCCTGCCTGTACACTTCGGTCAGCTTGGAGATGCGGTCACCCGATAGCGGGTGGGTGCGGTAAAAGCCGGACTCGTCATCCTGCCGCAGGCCGAGGCGGAACTCCTGATTGAGCAGTTTGCCGAAGAATGCAATCGAGCCGCGGCCCGAAATCCCTGCCTCTGAGAGATACTCTGCACCTGCCGCATCGGCGCTGGCTTCCTGCGCGCGGTTGAAGGCGAGGAACTTGCCCATTGCCGCCTGCTGGCCAGCGGCCATGATCCCCATCGCAGCTTCGCCCGCACCTGCCAGTGCTGCACCGATTCCCGCCAGCATCGACAGCAGCGTGATCTTGGTCGCCGCAGCATAGCCTTCCTGCGCGCGAATCACATGTCCGCCGGTGATATGCCCCAGCTCATGCGCGATCACGCCCTGCACTTCATTGGCCGTGTCTGCCGCGTCGATCAGCCCGCTGTGGATATAGACCGCCTGCCCGCCCGCGACGAAGGCGTTGATCGAAGGATCGTTGATCAGCACGACATCGACATTGCCTGGCGCCAGGCCGGCCGCTTCCACCAGCGGTTCGGAGATATCGCGCAGGAATGCCTCGGTTTCTGCATCGCGCAGCACCGATTGCGCCGCCACCGGCTGGGCGGCGAGCACGAATGTGGCGAGGATGGCAAGCAGCCGGGAAATCATGCGCATCGGGGCAGAGCCTAGAGCTATTCGGCCTGAACCGGAACTGAAACCGCTGTGTGTTCTCGCAGGAAATTCATCGCGCGGTCGAACATTTGCGGGTCTCGCCGCCAGGGATTGGCGAGATGCAGCAGCGGTTCGTTATGGCCCTTGCCGGAGAGGTAGAGCGTCTCGACGCTCGCGCCCTTGGCCTCCAGCGCTGCAGCCAGCGCGCGCGTGTTGCGCGGGCGAACCACCGTGTCGTCCTCGCCATGGACCAGCAACATGGGCGGCGCTTCGGCGCGCGCATGGTTGACCGGCTGGCTGGTCGCATCCGCACCGACCGAACCGAATGCGGCGCGTGAAGAGTCCTTGTCGAACGGATAGAAGTCGTATGGTCCGGCGAGCCCTATCACGCCGCGGATCGCGCCGCGCGGCACTTGCTGCTGCGCAAGCCAGTGCGGGTCGAGCGCGACCTGCACCACATTATACGCGCCCGCCGAATGTCCGGCGAGCACGATGCGCGCAGGATCGCCGCCGAAGCGGGCGATTTGGGCATGGGTCCAGCCGATGGCACTGGCGGTATCATCCAGCATGGCGGGATAGCGGCCGGCCTGTCCCAGCCGGTAGCCGGCCAGCACCACCACATAGCCCTGCGCCGCGATATTGCGCGCGATGAAGCCGTAATCGTCAGGGTCGCCGCTATGCCAGCCGCCGCCATGAACGAAGACCATCACGGGCAAGGGCCGGTCCGACGGTTCAGGCCGATAGACCAGCAGCTTCTGCCGAGGATCATCGCCCAACTGCTCGCGGTGAACCAGATTGACGGTGTTGACCGGGCCAGTCAGCCGGTCGATCCGGTCAACCACGGCGGGGCCATTGTGCCACACCGCCAGCCACAGACCCGCCGCCACCAGCAGCACCAGTGTCACAATGATCCCTGCAGCCCACATTGCCTTGCGCCTCATGCCGCTCCCGTATCGCCAGTGCCCACAGCTTCAACGATCTTCTGCGCCTCGCCATCGTCGATCAGCCCGATCGAAGCGAGGAATTTGTGCCCCTCGGCATAGGCTTCACCCAGCCATAGCGGGATTTTCGCTCCTTCGAGCGATTTCTGCGCCGCCTGCTCCTCGGCGGTCATCGTTTCGCCCAGCTTGCGGATGAAGACCGCGCGGATGCGGCCCGGGTGCGCCGCAGCGATATCGGCAAAGGCGGCAAGATCGCCTTGCGAATCGTCACCGATCAGCGCGAATTTCAGTTCGGGATAGGTGGTCAGGATGGCGTCGATAGCATTGCGCTTGTGATCACCATGGCTGGCCGAACCGAAGGTGCTGCGGCTCAGCCCCCAATCGCGCAGCATAACCGGTCCCAGCGGCAATCCGCGCCCCTGCAGATAGGCGACAAGGTAGGAAAACAGGTTCCAAGGGCTGGACGAGACATAGAAGAACGGCCGGTGCGATGCGCGCTGCCTTTCGCCCGCATGGCCGCCGCTGTCGGGCAGAATATCGCCGCCGCCCAGCGCGTTGAAGAAGACATCGGCACCCGGAACCAGCAGCCGCTCTTCGGGCATTTCCATCAGCACGCGGCGCCAGTTGCGCATCACGGCGCGGAAATTGCCGGTGATGCCCGTTTCCACAATGGTGTCGTCGATATCGGAAATCATGCCGAGCCCGGCAGCCGTGCCCGGCGTCAGCACATGGCCGTCGACGCTTTGTGTGCCCTTGCGGTTGCGCCAGTGGAGGGTGACCGTCTCCCAGCGCGTATGTGGGCCATAATCCCATTTCTGGTCGAGCCTGACGTCGAAGCGCACATAGCCTTCGGCGTCGGTCACGCCCTGATGACGGCGGCGCTGCCCGCCCGGCCCGATCAGTTCCAGCTCAACCGGCAGTTCAGCCACTTCATGGCTGGCGAATTGCGCCATCATGATGCGCATGGCGCGCCATTTGTCGGACTTGCCGAACTCGCTCGTCCGTGACCGCAGCGCGCGGGCAGTAATCACCACGCGCTCGCGATTGCGATAACCGAAATAGGGCTGGATGCGGACGGGTGCGGTGGGGAGAAACGGCATCAGCAGCAGCGCTAGCGCGCCGCAGCCATACCGCTCAAGCGCTATTTGCCCAGCAACTTGCGTGCCGCCTTTTCGAGCAGCACGCGGTCTTCCTCGATCTCGCCCACGACCACCAGCTCGCCGGCTTCGGTGCGACGGACCATGACCAGTGCGAATTCGGGGCCGTTCTCGCCCAGGTCCGACAATGCGCTGGTTTCGAGCCCGCGCAGCTTCTTTGCCAGTGCCGGACGGATGCCGGTGCCGTCATCCTCGACCGGCTTGCCCTGCTCTTCCTTGCGCGCGCGGCGTTCGGCCTGGACGATGCCTTTCAGGCCGCCTTCTGCTTCGCGCAGGAAGCCAGCCAGCGTGCCGCGTTCGACACCCAGGCGATGCGCATGGGTCAGTACGGCGGCATATTCGGTGAGGCGCGTCTTGTCGTAATCGGCGCCGAAGACCAGCTTGACCACCGGCGTCATCGGGGCGCGGTCCTGCATTGTCAGGCCGTTGTCTTCGATGATCTCCTGGAAATCATCGGGCGCATCCTGCGCTTCGAGACTGAAATCATAGGCCAGGCCGACAGCGGCGTAGAGCGCCTTGCGGCTGCGATCCTCGGTATTCTGTGCAGCCTGGGCCTGTTCGCGCGCTGCAGCGAGGCAATCGTAGAGCCCCTCGGGTGCCTCTGCGGAAAGTTCGGCTACGATCTCTTCAGCTTCGGACTCGATCAGTTCGACCGGTTCGTCTTCAAGTTCCTCGACCACATCATAGGCGGCAGCGCGATCATGCGCGGGATCGAAGCTGTGCTCTTCCGGTGCGGGCACATAGGCCTGCGGCACAGGTGCAGTGTGTGCCGAAAGGAAGCGCGGCATTTCGGCCGGTTCGGCCTCTTCCTCGGGCTCGTAGCTGTTCTGTTCGAACCCGGCGGAAAGTCCGGCATTGAGGTCGACGGTTTTCTTGATCCGGTCGCCGCGATTGACCAGCGATATCAGGCTGCTGCCCGCTTCCTCGTCAGCCAGCGGATCGACCACATCCTCGACATCGTCCTCGTCGGGTTCGTCTTCCCATTCGGGCAGGCCGTAATCGGCCGCGGTCTTCATGCCGCTGTCGAAACCGTCATCCTCGGCATCGGCATAGGCATCGTCTCCGTGGAGCAAGCCACCAATCGGATTGCCGAGCGCATCGACGCCGCGCTCGCGCCGTGCGGGCGTGGCGGCATAGAGGTCTTCCTGCTCGAACGCCTCATCTGCTTCATCCTCATCGTCCGATCGGCCGAATGATGGCGCGGGAAGCGGGGAAGGGTCCGATTCCTCGATCATGCCAAGATCGCCGAGGTCGAGGACCGTGTCATCGCTGTCCCAATCGTCACCTGCTTCGGCCGAGAAATCTTCGCTGGATTCCTCCAGTTCGAGCACTTCGATTACGGCAGTTTCGTCGATTTCGGTTTCGGTTTCTGCCGTTTCCGCGCCATCGCCTGCCAGCGCTTGATCGATCTGCAGCAGCAACTCGTCCGCTGTCTTGGCGTCGGCCAGCTCCTTCCAGTTGATCACCCCGTAAATGAAATCGATCGTTTCGTTGTCCGAGGAATAGGGCAGCAGAATGCCGCGATAGAGCGCGGTCATCCCGCGCTGGTTGACGAACTCCGCTTCGAAGCCGATCGGCGCCTGATTGGCGAGGATCTGCATGTAATGGTCGGTGATGCGGCTCAGCAGCGAGCGCGGCGGTACATCCGACAGGCGTTCGATCCGCCCCTCGGCATCGCATTCCTTGCGCAGTTCATCGCCGATGTAGCGCACCGCCGGGTTCTCGATCCCGGTCGAGAAGTCGAGCAGCACCGAATAGGGGCCGAAATCGTCGATCAGCTCGGGTTCGAGATCCTCGATATAGGGAAAGGTGCTGTCGCCCAGCAGGCTCGCCCAGTGATTATAGGCGCGCACCTGCATTCGGCGCTCGTCCTGGCCGACGGGCGAAGGCGGCGGATCGAGATCGGCATCGGCCTCCTCGACGTAATCGTCGAGATGGTCTTCCGGTTCGTGCGCGTCAAATGCGCCGCCAAGCCTGTCCATCGCTGCAAATGCCCCCGGTTGCGAGTTGCGTAATCGGGAAGGCTATGGCGCAAGCGTAGTAAAAATAAGGTTAAGGTTAATGCCGTTCTGCGCGCCCGAAAATCACAGCATATAACGCATACGGATGGTCAGCGAACGATCCTGCGCGCCGATGTCGAAGGCTGCATCCTCGAAGCTGGGCGGGCCCATGCGCACCGGCGCATCGCGCGAGAAACCGAACCCTTCCTTCGGAAACAGCCCCAGTGCCATATCCGCCTTGCCATTGGCATTCGCATCATGGAGCACCGAGATGGCATAGCGGCCCGGAGCCACACCTGTGAAGCTGAGCGTAACCGTGCCCTTGCGTGCATCGACACTGGCCGAATGCGCGGTTGTTACCTTGGCACAATCGGGAAAACCCTTCTTCTCGCCGGTAAGGCAGGCGCGCACCAGCCCCTTTGCGTTGCGAACCTCGGTGATCGTCACCGTTACACTGGCGCTGTCGGATGGAGCGGGTGCTGCGCCGCCCAGCGCCAGCGCCGCCAGCAGGATTGCCGCGCCGCGCATCATATTCGGGCGCTCAATCCGCGATCGGTGCGACAGAGCCGGTCCCAAAGGCGGAAATAGAGGCCGTAATTGCACTGGTAATCCTCGTGATGGCGCTGGTGATGGCTGGCGGTTATCAGCCAATTGCCTGCGCGCGAATGAACCATAGCGCGCGGAAACATTTCCCAGCCCATGTGGTTCGTCACGCCCATAACCGTCATCACCAGCAGCGCCAGCCCCAGCATGGCGACATGGATCGGGATGAGGAACACCAGCACGGGAATGACCAGGGCACCGGTCATGGCTTCGAGCGGATGGAAACTCATCGCTGCCCAGGCGGTGGGCGGGCGGCTTGCATGGTGGACCGCATGCATGGCGCGAAACCACGCCGGGCGATGCATCAACCTGTGTGTCCAGTAGAACCATGTGTCATGCAGCAACAGGTAGAGCAGCGGAGCGAACGGCAGATACCATAGCGGATACGCGCTCCACTCGCTGTAGATGCGCGTCCAGCCGCGCTGCTGCCAGCCCCATGCGACGACGCCCGCCGGAATTCCGTAAACTGCCGCTGAAGCGAGCGACCAGCCGATCTCGCGGCGGATCTGCGTGCCCAATTGCGCATGATAGCCTGGACGCTTCCTGCCGGTGATCCAGGCGAACAACCCGCTCGACACGAGATAGCGCAACGCAATGATCGCGCTCATCGCAACAGCCGAGGCGAGGATGGCAATCCCCATTCAGCGCTGTCCTAGCCAGCACCCCAGGGTGCACAATGCATATCGCCCGCCACAGTCAGCCGCCTGAGCGCCGCACGCGCGAGCCGTTCGACCTCGACCTTGCGCCGTGCCGGTGCGAGCGGCTGGAGCGGCGCAGGGCGAATGATTTCGCCATCATAGCCATCGGCCACCACCACGCCGCAGCAATCGGGCCTGTAGCCTTCTCCCTCGAGCGGGGAACGGTCGAGATAGGGCGGCACTCCCCAATAGAAGCGGTCACAGAAATCGAGATAGTCGGGCCATTTGCCGTCACCCAGCAGATCACCGCGCTGGACCTTGATCTCGACGATGATGATATGGCCCTTGGGATCGACTCCCATCAGGTCGGCCCGGCGCCCGTTGCGCAGCGGCATTTCGGGCATCAGCCAGATATCATTGCGCGCGAACAGTCGCCCGATACCGCGCGCCACCTGCGCAGCGGTGGCAGCATCGGATGACAGCTCGACAGCAGGTGCGGCGCACGGCGATTCGCTCATGCCCTATCGATGGAACGAAATGGGAACGCGGTCAAGCCGCGCCATGGCTCAATCGGCCGGGGCGAATCCGATCACCACTGCGCGCGCCGTATGGAATTCGCGCCACAGCGTCAGCGCTGCCGCGGTTGTGTCCTGCCCCTGCGCCGTCAGCGACAGCAGCGCACGCAAGCCAGGCTGCATCACTGCGGCCAGATCGTCGACCCCGCGCGCGATCATTTCATAGGCGAAGCCACCTGCGGCTGCCGCGCGGTCTGGCAGGCCCAGAACATCACCGCCAGGTTCTTCGCGACCCAGTTGCGCGAGCACACCTACAGCGCTCGCCGCTTCGTGGACCGCTTCCCATTGCGCGGCGAGCGCGGCGGGATCGGCCAGCGTGCGCGGACCCGGCGCGACGGGCGGCAGCATGGTGGCTTGCGAAAGGTCGAATTCATGGGTTAGCGCGTTCATGGAGAGCGAAGCTACGCCGCGCCCCTTGCCAAATTGCTAACGCGCGATTCACCCAAGCCCTTTGCCAGACAGTTTTTCACTGGCGAGCCGCGCTCCGCCTTGCTAAGCGCCGCCGCCACGGCATGCACCCGTAGCTCAGCTGGATAGAGCGCTGCCCTCCGAAGGCAGAGGCCACAGGT
>CBFGON010000059.1:0-15263 GCA_965650395.1 uncultured Qipengyuania sp.
GTGAGATCGGTGGTGGTATATTGGCGGATCTGCTGCGCGTAGTACGCCGCGCCATCGGGCATTTTCTCCGCACCGATGCTGGTCCGCGTCTTGGGCAGATATTCTTCGCGGAAGAAGCTGAGCCATGCGGCATAGGCGGGCGTCACCGATTTCGCGATCGCCTCGCGCCCGGCCTGTTGCAGCCGCGCCTTGTCCTCGGCCGAGAAACGCTGCGGCATATCGGCGAAGGGGCGCCAGAATGCGCTCTTTTCCGGATCATCGACGACGTAGGAGGAGATCGAGACATCGCGCCCCTCCAGCGTCACGCGCGGCACGCTGAAACCGCGTTTCAGCCCGGCGCGGGCATTGGCGGTATGCTCGGCAAAATAGCGCGGAATATCGCGCATCCGGCCGATATAGTGCTCATACTCCTCGACCGTGGTGAAACCGCGCGAACCCGCGAGATAGGACCAGAAGTTGGAATCGCTGTCGAACGGCATTTCCCATTCGGCAAAGCGCGCATCGCCAATTTCCTGTTCGAGCAGCGTGCGCAGGACCGATGCATTGATCTTTGCATCGGCCGAGAGCGACGCTTCATCGACTGCTTCGAGCTGCTTGAGAATCTCCGCCGCCCTTGCCGCCCGCGCCCGATAGGCCGCAGGCGTTACCGACCACAGCTGCGCGCCCTGTTCGGTATCGCCACTTTCGGATTCGGTCTGGCCATATTGCGCCAGCTGGAAATCATACCAGCCATCTGCAAGGCCGGCGACCCGCTCGTCAGCCGACTGCGCAGCAAGCGGCGTGGCAAATGTGCAAGCGGCAAGGACCGCCGCTCTCAGAATGGCAGTCCTCATCACTCTCTCCCTGAGTGTGTTTATCAGTCGGGCTTCCTGGCGACGCCGACCATGGCCGGGCGCAGCAGGCGGTCCTTGATCATGTATCCGGCCTGCATTTCCTGCACGATCGTGCCTGGCTCTGCTTCGGCGGTGGGGATTTCCATCATCGCCTGATGCTGGTTCGGATCGAGCGGCATGCCGGTGGAGGCGATGCGCGTGATTCCGTTCTGATTGAACACCTTCTCCAGTTCGCGCTGGGTCGCCTCGATCCCGGCAATGAAACCCTTGAGCTTCTCGTCCCCGCGAAATTCCGCAGGGATCGATTCGAGCGCACGTCCAAGATTGTCCGACACACTCAGAACATCGCGGGCAAAGCCGGTCGCGGCATAATTGCGCGCGTCCTGAATATCTTTTTCCAGGCGCCGGCGGACGTTCTGCGTTTCGGCGCGGGCATAGAGCGCATCCTGCTTCGCGGCCTCCAGATCGCCGCGCAGGCTGGCCAGCGCATCACCCGGCCCGTCAGCGGCCTCATCAGTGCCATCGTCGCGCAGATGTTCGGGCACGCCTTCCATTTCGCGCGCCACTTCCTCGTCGACCGCCTTGTCCTGCGGTTCGGTAACCTTGTCGTTGTTCACAGAAAAACCTTGTCAGCCAATTCTCTTGCCCAATGATCGGGCCGTGAAATCGATCATGGGGACAACCCGTGCGTAATTCAACCGCGTTGGTCCGATCACGCCCAGCACGCCCATCACCTTTCCGTCGCGATCACGATAGGGCGCAGCGATCACAGAGGAGCCGGAAAGCGCAAACAGGCGGTTCTCGCTGCCGATGAAAATGCGCATCGCCTCCGCTTCACGCGCCGAATCGAGCAGGGTGGCAACCGATTGCTTGCTTTCAAGATCATCGAGCAGAGAGCGGACCCGTTCGATATCGCTGAGTGCCGTTTCATCGAGCAGATTTGCCTGCCCGCGAACGATCAGCACCGGGCGATGCGCCGCGTCTTCGGTCCATGTCGCAAGTCCGCGCGCAACAAGATCACGGCTCGCTTCATCCAGTGCGGTGCGACCGCTGGCAATCTCCTGCTCCACCAGTCGTGCTGCTTCGGCCAGCGTGCGGCCAGCACTGCGCGCCGTGAGGTAATTGCTCGCCTGTTCAAGCGAAGTGCCCAGCGCCTCTGCCGGAAGCGCAACAATGCGGTTCTCGACATGGCCGTCCTGCCCGACCAGCACCGCCAGCACGCGATTGCCATCCAGCGCGGTCAGCGACACTTGCGCCAGTCGCGGTTCATGGCGCGGCACGGTGACCATGCCAGCGGCCCCCGAAAGGTCGGACAGCAGCGCGCTGGTCTGCTCCAGCGCCCGTTCGATCGGGCCGGGTTCGCCAAGCCGCTGCTCGATTGCCGCGCGTTCCTCGCGCGTGGGTTCCGCCACCTGCATCATCGCATCGACGAACAGGCGCAGCCCGCTTTCCGTGGGCATCCGCCCAGCGCTGGTGTGGGGTGCGGCAAGCAAACCGCGCTGTTCCAGTTCGGCCAGCACCGAACGGATCGAGGCGGGCGACAGGTTAACACTGCCCTCGCCCGCCAGCGCTTTCGAGCCGACCGGCACCCCGCTTTCCAGATAGCCTTCGACCACCAGCCTGAAAATGGCGCGGGCGCGGTCGGACAGATCGGTTAGCGGTGGGGAGTTCATAGCCTTTATCTAACCACTCCACTTGCAGCCTCAAGAGGCTTGCGCCTAAGCGGGCTGCGAGATTCGACTGCACTGGAGATTCCCATGCGACCTTCCGGCCGTGCGCCCGACGAAATGCGCGCCATCACTATCGAGACTGGCTACACCAAGCATGCTGAAGGCAGCTGCCTGATCAGCTTCGGCGAAACCCGCGTGCTGTGCACCGCCAGCGTCGAAGAACGGCTGCCGCCGTGGATGCGCAACAACAAGGGCGAAGGCTGGGTCACTGGCGAGTATTCCATGCTTCCCCGCGCCACCCACACCCGCGGCCAGCGCGAAGCGGCCAAGGGCAAGCAGAGCGGGCGCACGCAGGAAATTCAGCGGCTGATCGGGCGTTCACTGCGCGCCGTGGTCGATATGAAGAAGCTTGGCGAGCGCCAGATCACGCTCGATTGCGACGTGATCCAGGCCGATGGCGGCACGCGCACAGCCTCGATTTCGGGCGCATGGGTGGCGCTGCGGCTGGCGGTTGACGGGCTGATGAAATCGGGCGCGATTGTCGAAGACCCGATTACCGCCAAGGTCGCCGCCGTTTCCTGCGGCATCTACAATGGCACGCCGGTGCTCGATCTCGACTATCCCGAAGACAGCAACGCCGATGCCGATGCCAATTTCGTGCTGATCGAAGGCGGCAAGATCGCCGAGGCGCAGGCCACCGCCGAAGGCGCTCCCTATGACGAGGAAGGCTTCCTGCGCCTCCTCCGCCTCGCCCAGATCGGCTGCGCCCAGATCTTCCGTGCGCAGGATGAAGCGACGAGGTAAGAGCTTTGACCGCGACTGCAGAAATCGAGATTGACCAGAAATCACACCTCAAGATGTGGCGCTTGATGAGTCGGCGTTCGATGAAGACGTGTTATGTTGCTGGTATTCTCGGAATTGCGATGGTCCTGATATTCGCAATTCCTGCTGGCGCCTCTGCAGCAGAAGTTGTTTCCATCATTCTTGCAGGGCTGCTGGCGATGGCTTTCATCGTATGGATCAGCTTTTTAATGCTGCCTCGACGTTCGAGGAAATTGTATTCTCAAACCGCAAGTCTGGGAGAAAAGCAGATCTATGAGTTGGACGAGTCCGGTTTTTCTGTGACTCAAGATTCTGGATCAACCCGGTCAAAGTGGAAGGATCTCTACATGTGGGATGAGGATCAAGATGTGTTCCTGATGCAGCCAAACAGCATGCAGGCCTTCCTAATCCCGAAGGCGCAAGTCGATCCGACATTCATCGACTATGCTAAGTCAAAGCTAGCGGAAACTGGCTTGATCAAGCAGGCAAAGCCACGCAAATGACCCGCCGTCTCGGTTCCGGCACGCTGGTGATCGCCACGCATAATTCGGGGAAGCTGAAAGAGATTTCGGCGCTGCTTGAACCGCATGGCATCAAGTGCATTTCCGCCGGGTCGCTTGGCCTGCCCGAGCCCGCCGAGACGGGGCACACCTTTGTCCAGAATGCGCTGATCAAGGCGCGCGCTGCGGCGGAGGCATCGGGGCTGGCCGCGCTGGCGGATGACAGCGGGTTGTCGGTCGATGCTCTCGACGGGCGGCCAGGGGTTTATACGGCCGATTGGGCCGAACGGCAGTGGTTCGAAGGCGATCCGGGCCGTGACTGGTACATGGCGATGGGCAAGGTCGAAGGGCTGCTGCAGCAACGCGGGCCGGACGTGGACCGCTCTTGCGCGTTCCATTGCGTGTTGGCGCTCGCCTGGCCCGACGGCGAACAGGCGATCTATGAAGGTAGCGCGCCGGGAACGCTGACCTGGCCGCCGCGCGGAACGCTGGGCTTCGGCTATGATCCGGTGTTCGTGCCCAAGGGTCGCGATCAGACCTTTGCCGAAATCGATCCAGAGGAAAAGCATCGCATCAGCCACAGGGCCGACGCCTTTGCCAAACTGACCGCCGAACAGTTCGGCAGCTAAATCAGTACGCCTTCTGGCCCCAGACATTGCCGGCTGGCCAATAGCGGCACACCAGCACATCCCAACCCTTGTCGGTCACCACCGAGCAGCCGACTTCCTGCGTATCGCGCCAGACGATCTGCGAATAATGGCCTGCATCGTACCAATTGCCGGTGCGCGAAATCTCGGGGAAATTGCCGTGGCGGTAATTCTGCTTCTCGGCGATGAACATGCCGACCATGGTTTCCACATCCCACTGCCCGGCGCTGCCCATCCAGAGGTTTTCGCCAGTGCTGTTGCGGCTGCGCTGGTCGGCGTGCTGAAGGCGCCCCTTGCGGGCAAGCACACGGCCCCAGCTATCGGCCTCACTTTCGAGATTGCGGTTCCATTTGAGCTGCGGAAGGCCGAGCCGCCCTCGCTCTGCATTGTGCGAAGCGAGCATGCGGAAAGCCAGTTGATCGTTCATGCGATTGTCGTGCTGGCGGGAATAGCTCACCTGCTCTACCGCCGCGCCTTCGCGTGCGCTTGCAGTCACCGTCAGCCCCGTGGCAAACAGTGCGGCAGCAGCGCCCAGCGCAGATATGATCAGTTTTGACCCGTCCATGTTCTCGATTGAACTATATTTCTTTTAACAACCCGTGAAAGTCCGCCTTGGCCCGTTCGCTCTACATCCACTGGCCCTTCTGCCTCGCCAAATGCCCCTATTGCGACTTCAACAGCCACGTCCGTGATGCAACCGACATCGTTGCATGGGAACGCGCGCTGATTGCCGACATGCACCACGAGCATAGCGAGAACCCTTCTGAAGAAACGCTCGCAAGCATCTTTTTCGGTGGTGGAACCCCGTCACTCATGCCGCCGAAACTGGTCGCCACGCTGCTGGCCGAAGCCGAGCGGCTGTGGGGATTCGATCCCGACATCGAAATAACGCTGGAAGCCAACCCCTCCTCCGTGGAAGCCGCCAATTTCGCAACCCTTGCAACCGCCGGTGTTGCAAGGGTTTCATTGGGTGTTCAAAGCCTGCGCGATGAAGCGCTCCGTTTTCTCGGCAGGTTGCACGGAGCTGATGAGGCGCTGAAAGCTGTCACAACAGCTCAGGAGCATTTCTCAAGGGTCTCTATCGACCTGATTTATGCCCGGCCCGGACAAGACCAGGTGCAATGGAGTGCAGAGCTGGGTGAGGCGCTGGCGCTGGGGACGGACCACATGTCGCTTTACCAGCTGACCATCGAGCCGACGACGCGCTTTGCAACCGATGTACGGCGCGGGGTTTTCACTCCGCTGGAGGACGATCCGGCGGCTGACCTGTTCGCGCTGACCCGTGCGATGACCGCCGCTGCCGGCCTGCCAGCCTATGAAGTCAGCAATCACGCGCGCATTGGCGAGGAAAGCCGGCACAACCTCACCTATTGGCGCTATCGCGACTATTACGGAATCGGCCCCGGCGCGCATGGCCGCAGGGGCGGCGTGGCGACAGTGCGGCACAAGAAGCCGGAGAATTACCTCGCTGCGGTCGATGAGAGGGGCAATGGCATTGCCGAGCAGCGGAGCTTGGACGCGTCCGAGCAGGCCTCAGAAGCGCTGCTGATGGGGCTGCGGCTGGCCGAAGGTGTCGATCTTGGCGAGATTTCGCGGCGGTTCGGCGTGGCAGAGACAGGTCTGATCGATCCGGCCAAGCTGGAACTCTATGGCAACCTCGGGCTGGTGCGGCCGGATGGTCCGCGGCTGGTGGTGACCGATGCCGGTATGCCATTGCTCGATGCGCTGCTCGGCGAACTGGTGCAGGCAGAACTGGTGAGCAGTTGAGCAAGCACGACGTCCTCGCCGCGTGGCACGACCACCTCGCGCTGGGCCAGCGCCGTTCGCCGCATACCGTGCGGGCCTATGGCAAGACTGCGGAACGGCTGTTGACCGGTCTTGAACTCGCAAGTTTCGAGGAAGTGGCACTGCTCGACACTATCAGACTGCGTTCATACATTGCTGCAAGGCATTCGGGGGGCCTATCAAACGCTTCAATCGCACGTGAGCTATCAGCTATGAAGCATTTCATCAGCTTCGCGCGGGTGCAAGCGGGCCATCCAGTAACCGATCCGCCAAGGATGCGCGGCCCCCGGTTGAAGAAGGGATTGCCCCGTCCCGTCACCCCGGACGACGCGCTGGGCCTCGCCGAAATGGTCGAGGCTCTCGCTCCCGCCGAATGGATCGGCGCCCGCGATCGCGCAGTGCTGCTGCTGCTCTACGGCGCCGGTTTGCGCATAGCCGAAGCGCTTTCGCTTACCGGCGGTGATGTGCCTTTGGGCGAGCGCCTGACCGTCACCGGCAAGGGCAAGAAGCAGCGCGTGGTGCCGATCCTGCCCATCGTGCGCGATGCGGTGGATGAGTATGTCATCCATTGCCCCTGGCCTCTCGACAAGACCGGCCCGCTGTTTCGAGGAGAGAAAGGCGGCCCGCTTTCACAAGGCATGATCCAGAAAGCCACCGCCCGCGCCCGCCGCGCGCTCGGCCTGCCCGATACCGCGACGCCCCACGCGCTCCGGCACAGTTTCGCCACGCATTTGCTTGGCGGAGGGGTCGATTTGCGCAGCTTGCAGGAACTGCTGGGCCACGCCAGCCTGGGCTCGACGCAGATCTACACCAAGGTCGATGCCGCCACCCTGCTCGACACCTATCGCAACGCCCATCCACGCGAACGCGACTAGCGTTCGGCACGCGGTTTCCAGGTGAATACCCGCCATAAATAGCCGACGGCTGCCAGCGCGACGATACCGGCTATGATCCAGCCAAGTACGTCCTGCGATTCCTCGAGCCAAACGGCCAAGCGTCGTCCGCCTTCAACCAGCAACAGGTTCCAGATGAATACCCCCGCCGTGGTGAATGCGAGAAAGCGCACCCGCCCCATGTGCGCAAGGCCGGCCGGCAACGAGATCATCGTCCGAAGGAACGGGGTAAAGCGCAGCAGGAAAACCACCCAGGGCCCGTGCTTGCGGAAAAATTTCCGTGCCCTTTCGACGTCTTCCCATTCAACGGTCAGCCAACGCCCCCAACGATCGATAAACGGCCCTAACCGCCGCTTACCCCAATGGTCGCCAAGCCAGTACCATGCGTAGTTTCCTGCCGTCGATCCAATTGTACCGGCAATCATTACAGGCCAGAATTCCAGAGTCCCTCGGGCTACTGCTATGCCGCTGACTCCCATGATCACTTCGCTGGGAATGGGCGGAAAGATGTTCTCGATTGCCATCAGCAGGAAAATGCCGAGATAGCCGCCCTGCTCGATCGCCTTGATTATGAATTCATGCATCAGAGCGCCAACGCTTCGCGCGGGCCTTGGCTCCTACATTGCAGCATGACGACGTTCGATGGCATCCCAGATGAGTGCCGGCGTGTCAGTGCCGTTGAACTTGTCGATGGCTACGATACCGGTTGGGGAAGTGACGTTGATTTCCGTCAGCCATTGTCCCCCGATAACGTCGATACCAACGAAAACCAGACCGCGGCGTTTAAGCTCAGGCCCCATAGCTGAACAGATTTCCTCTTCGCGCGCAGTGAGCGTGGTTGCTTCGGCCTGACCGCCTTGGGCAAGATTCGAACGAAACTCACCTTCGCCCGGGAAACGATTGATTGCTCCCGCAAATTCACCGTCGATCAGCACGATACGCTTGTCGCCCTGGGCCACTTCCGGAAGGAACGGTTGCAGCATATGTGGCTCGGGCCAAGTTTGGTTGAATACCTCGCTCAGCGCTGAAAGATTGGTGCCATCGGCTTCGAGGCGGAAGATGGCCTTGCCGCCATTGCCATGCAACGGCTTGACCACAACCGAGCCATATTCCTTCTGGAAGGCTTTAAGATCGTCGAGAGAGCGGGCGATCATAGTCGGCGGCATGTACCGCGCGTAATCGAGCACGAACATCTTCTCTGGCGCATTGACCACTTCGCGCGGATCGTTGAGCACCAGTGTCGTGCCCTTGAGCCGGTCGAGCAAAAAGGCGGCGCTGATATATCCGAGGTGAAACGGCGGATCCTGCCGCATCAGCACCACGTCGATATCCTTGGCCAGATCAATCCGGCGACGTTCGCCTGCCGTAAAGTGATTGCCTTCGACCCGTTGCACAGTCACCGGTGCAGCATGGGCAGTGATGCGTCCGGCCGGCGTACCGTCACTCTGCCAAGCCAGGGTACCAACATCGTAGTGCCATATTTCGTGCCCGCGAGCCTGTGCGGCGACCATCAGCGCGAAGCTACTGTCTCCGCCGATCTTGATACTTTCCAGCGGGTCCATCTGGACTGCTACGCGTAAAGGCATTCCAAACTCCGATATTTCAGGGTTGCCAGGCGTTGGCGATGTGGCGAGGGAAACTGCCCGGTGCAAGGAGGATCACATCCACGCGGATATCCTCTCCCTCCATGGCATAACGATGAGCAACTGCCTCTGCCGCTGCGGCAACTCGCGAAAGCCGGCGGTGGTCAATGGCGAAATCAAGTTCTTCACGCTTCTTTCGCCATTTGACTTCGACGAAGGCAACCAGGCTGCCACGCCTTGCGACCAGGTCGATTTCACCCGCGGGTGTCTTCACGCGTGTGTCGAGGATGCTCCATCCCTTGGCGCGCAGCCAAAGTGCAGCGCGCGTCTCACCGTCGCGACCGCTCTTTTCGGCAATCTGGCGTTTCATCCGGCTTTCAGGTCCATCGCGCGGGCGTAAAGCTTCTTGCGATCAAGCCCGGTCGCCTTCGCGACCTGCGCTGCGGCTTGCGAAGGTTTCAGCGTTTCGAGTGCATTACGCAGCAGCATCTCTGCATCGGCTTCACTCGCAGGTTCTTCATTCGGCGGACCAACCAGCAGAACAATTTCGCCCTTAGGCGGATGCGCTTCATAATAGGCGATAAGCCCGGCTGCCATGCCACGGCGACATTCCTCGTGCAGCTTGGTAATTTCCCGCGCGACCGCGATCTCACGCAATGGCCAGAGGTCACCGATTGCTTCAAGCGTCTTCAGCAGGCGCGGCGCGGTTTCGTAGAATATCAGTGTAGCATCGATATGCGCCAATCCCTGCAGCGCCTCGCTGCGCCCCTTATCCTTTGTCGGCAGGAAGCCCGCAAACAGAAACCGGTCGTTCGGCAGGCCCGAAATCGTCAATCCGACGACAGCCGCGCAGGCTCCCGGAATACTTGTCACTGCAATGCCCTGGTCGCGGCAATCGTTGACGAGGCGATAGCCGGGATCGGATATCATTGGCGTGCCGGCATCGCTTACCAGTACCACCGCTCTATTGCGGGTTGATTCGATCAGTCCCGTACGGTCGCGATGTTCGCTGTGATCGTCATAGCGCCACAGTGGTTTCGAGATGCCGAGATGTTTCAACAGCTTGCCGGTCACCCGCGTATCCTCGCAGGCCACAGCATCACAACGTGACAGAATGTCCACTGCGCGCAGAGTGATGTCGCCGAGATTTCCGATAGGGGTGGCGACAAGGTAAAGACCGGGTGTAAGGCTGGCGCCAGACGGAAGGGTGTTCTCGCTCACCCTTCCCCCATGAACTACCGATGAGGGATGCGGCAAGGATGAAGAGCGCGAAAATGAACCGGCGTATGCTGATGGTTGCGGCCGGTGCCGTGCTGATCTCGGGCTGTTCGATCATTCCCAAGGGGCCCAAAGCGCCCGTTCCCACACCAACTCCAGAGCCGACCGCAACCGGGCTTCCCAACGATGGCAAGTTGCATCGTGTGGCGCTGCTCGTGCCGCTGAGCGGTGAGAACGGTGAAGTCGGCCAGTCTATCGCCAATGCCACGACCATGGCGATCCTCGACACCAATGCTGATAATCTGCGCATTACCACCTATGACACTGCCCGCGGTCCGCAAGCGGCAGCAAAGCAGGCGATTGCCGATGGCAACCGGTTGATCCTCGGCCCGCTGCTGGGCAGCAATGTTGTATCGATCAAAGCAGAGACGGGTCCGGCCAATGTGCCGATTATCAGTTTTTCCAATGACGCCACCGTGGCCGGGCCCGGCGTATTCGTGATGGGGCATATACCCGAGCAGTCGATTTCGCGCGGCGTGGGTTATGCGCGCGGCAAGGGTGCCGCAAATTTCGCAATTCTATCCCCCGAAGGCGATTATGGTGCGCGCGCCGAAGCTGCGATTGCTTCGGCTCTGCGTGAGCATGGCGGCAAACTGATTGCCACCGAACGCTATACCCGCAGCAACACCTCGGTGATCAGCGCAGCCGGAAGGCTTAAGGCGCGTGGCGGATTTGACACCGTTCTGATCGCCGATGGCGGGACACCTTCGATCAAGGGCGCGGAAACGATTCGCTCGCAAACTCTGCGGATACTTGGCACCGAACGCTGGAGTGGCGATAGCGCTGTTCTTCGCTCCTCCGCAATGCGCGGTGCTCTGTTCGCTGCGGTCAGCGATGCCAGATACGGCAATTTCGTCAGCAGCTACAAGACGCGCTTCGGCTCGGAACCATTCCGCATCGCCACGCTCGGCTATGACGCGGTGCTGCTGACCCTTCGCGCATCGCGCGACTGGAAGCTCGGGCGTCCCTTCCCCACCAACGTCCTGTTCCAATCTGGCGGGTTCGATGGGGTCGATGGCCCATTTCGTTTTCAGCGCAACGGCGTGGTCGAACGCGCAATGGAAGTGCGTGAAGTGCGCAATGGTGCGATTACCACTGTCTCGGCAGCACCAAGCGGATTCTGACAGGCGGATAACAGGGTCGCAGCGCTTGTGCGGGGTGAATCCACCGTCATATAGCTGCTGAATGTCCGACGACCTGTTTGATAACACGCCGACGTCAAGCGGCGATTACGATGCTTCCTCCATCGAAGTCCTCGAAGGGCTTGAACCGGTGCGCCGCCGCCCAGGAATGTATATAGGCGGGACCGACGACCGCGCGCTGCACCATCTTGTTGCCGAGGTGCTCGACAATGCGATGGACGAAGCGGTTGCTGGGCATGCCACGCGGATCGAGATGCGCCTCGATGAAGGCAATCGCGTCACCATCTCGGACAATGGCCGCGGCATCCCAGTGGCCGAGCATCCCAAATATCCTGGCAAGTCGACGCTCGAGGTAATCCTCACAACACTGCACTCGGGCGGCAAGTTTTCGGGCAAGGCCTATGCCACCAGTGGCGGTCTGCACGGTGTCGGCGTGAGCGTGGTCAATGCCTTGTCCGACGATACGCGAGTCGAAGTGGCGCGCGACAAGCAGCTCTATGCGCAGGAATTTTCCAAGGGCCTGCCGACCGGTAAATTGCAAGAACTCGGTCCCACGCCCAATCGTCGCGGCACCACGGTTGCGTTCCGGCCCGACGCAGAGATTTTCGGCGACCGGTCGTTCAACCCCAAGCGATTGTTCAAACTCGCCCGGTCCAAGGCTTACCTCTTCGCAGGAGTCGAAATTCGCTGGAAATGTGCCGACAGTCTCGCCAGCGACGATGTCCCGGCAGAGGCGGTATTCAAGTTCCCCGGCGGGCTTGCCGATCATCTCGCCGAACAGATCGGCGGGCGCGAATGCATAACCGCCCAACCTTTCACTGGATCGCAGGATTTTCCCGACGAACAGGGACGTGCCGAATGGGCCATTGCTTGGCCGCTGTTTTCTGACGGCTCGACCAGCTGGTACTGCAACACCGTGCCGACACCTGATGGCGGGACGCATGAGCAAGGGCTCCGCGCTGCACTTACCAAGGGTCTGCGGGCATTCGGTGAGCTCACCGGAGCCAAGAAGGCCAAGGACATCACTGCCGACGACGTGATGGTTGGCGCTGAAATCATGCTCAGCGTCTTTATCCGCGATCCGCAGTTCCAGAGCCAGACCAAGGACCGTCTGACCTCACCCGAAGCTTCGCGTCTGGTCGAGAACGCCATGCGCGACCATTTCGACCACTTCCTTTCCGACAATATGGAACGCGGAAAGGCGCTGCTCGGTCAGGTGATGGAACGCATGGACGAGCGCCTGCGCCGCAAGCAGGAGCGCGAGATCAAGCGCAAGACCGCTACCAACGCCAAGAAGCTGCGCCTGCCCGGCAAGCTCACCGATTGTTCGGGCGAAGGGGATGGCGAGACTGAATTGTTCATCGTCGAGGGCGACAGTGCAGGCGGCAGCGCGAAGCAGGCGCGCGATCGCAAGACGCAGGCAATCTTGCCGATCCGCGGCAAAATTCTCAATGTCGCAAGCGCTACAGCGGACAAGATCCGTGCGAACACCGAAATCGCCGACCTGTCGTTGGCAATGGGCTGCGGCACCCGCAAGGACTGTGACCCTGAAAGCCTGCGCTACGACCGCATTATCATCATGACCGACGCAGACGTAGATGGTGCGCATATCGCCACGCTGCTGATGACTTTCTTCTTTCAGGAAATGCCGGAGATCGTGAGACGCGGTCACCTGTTCCTCGCCCAACCGCCGCTTTATCGCCTCACGGCTGGCAAGGAGAGCCGCTATGCCCGTGATGACGCCCATCGCAAGGAGCTGGAAGAAACGGTTTTCAAGGGCAAGAAAGTCGAAGTCGGCCGGTTCAAGGGTTTGGGGGAAATGAACCCTCAACAGCTGCGCGAAACTACAATGAATGTGGAGAGCCGCAGCCTGATCCGCATCACCCTGCCGCAAGAGTTTGAACAGCGTGCCGTAGTCAAGGAACTGGTCGACCAGCTGATGGGCCGCAATCCCGAGCACCGCTTCAACTTCATCCAGAACAATGCTGGCGAGTTCGACCGCGAAATGATCGATGCCTGATCCCGATGTGCTAGCAGAAGATGGAGCCGTCGAGGGCGACATCATGGCCGGTGACCGCCGGATTGCGAGGGCCGACAGTGCCCTGCCAGATTGGCATGTCTCCGATACAGCCTATCGCCCGATACCCATCGTGTGGTTCGCGGGCGCGATGTTACTGCAGGCGGTTACGCAGACAGCCGTTCTGCTGCTGCTCATCTTCTTCCCCCCTCTCTTCACTATAGCCTTCGCTATTGTCTTGACCGTGCTGATCGGCCGACTGACATGGAAGCGCGGGATGGAGACCGCCTCTGTCGGATGGCGCACAGCAACTGCGTTGATGCTGGCAGTCTTCCTCGGCATCACAATCCTGACAACGCTGGTTTGAGCGAGCCGGACCGCTTTACTCAATCAGTTTCGTCTCGATTTTCAGTCTGCCTTCCAACGTCTGATGGACGGGGCATTTTTCAGCAATCGCAAAAATCTTGTCACGCTGCTCCTGCGTGAGCTGTTCGCCGAGCAATGTGATTTCTTTGTGTAACGACTGTCCCGCCAGATCCCCACCGCCGGCAACGCTTTCCACGCTGTCCTTGGCGTGGTCACGGTGGTGTGTCAGATGAATGCTGACGCCTTCCAGAGGCCATTTCTTGCCGTCCGCATATAGCTTCATCGTCATCGCCGAGCAGGTGCCAAGTGCGGACAGCAGCAAATCGTATGGCGTCGGACCGCTATTATCCCCGCCAAACCTCTTGGGTTCATCAGCCACGAAACTGCGATCGGTGGTGTGCACTTCGGTCCCGAATTTGCCGTGACCAGTGCGAACGACCACGCCTTCTTCAGGCTTGGGCCAGTTTTCGCGCAACGGCAGATAACGGTGCGCCCAACTGGAAATCACCCCGGCAATGAAATCCGCATCCTCTTGCTTCGTCAGCAAATGGTCCGCACCGGCCAGGCTCACAAAGCTCTTGGGGTGCTTGGCCGCAAGAAACAGTTTCTCGGCATTGCGGACATCAACCGTGGCATCGGTAGGAGAGTGAGCGAACAGCAGCGGAATACGCAGGCGCGAAACCTCATCGAGCAGATCAATGCTGCGCGTACGGTCGAGGAACTTCTTGCTAAGGTGGAACGGGCGACCGGCGATTGTTACATCGCCTTCTCCATCCCGCTCGATAGCCTCGATATCGCCATCGATATTGCCCAGCACATGTGGGACATCAGCGGGCGCACCAGCAGTGGCAATAGCAGCAACGCGGTGTCCCCCGATATCGTCCGCAGCCGCAAGGACCGCCGCCCCGCCGAGGCTATGCCCCACAAGCAGGATGCCATCGCCAAAGCGATCGCAAAGGTAGCAAGCCACCTCGACCAGATCCTCCACATCACCCGCGAAGCCAGCGCTGCCGAAATCACCACCACTTCCGCCAAGCCCGGCAAAGTCAAAACGCATTGTGGCGATTCCCTGCCGTGCCAATTCCTTCGAGATCGCTATCGCACCGCGGCTTTGTTTGGTGCAGGTGAAGCAATGAGCGAACAGCGCCGCACCGCGGACCAGTCCCGTCGGCAGTTCAATGGTGCCCGCCAGTTCGTATCCCCGGCTTGTTGGAATGGTCACATTTTCAGTCGGCATAGCATCTCCTCGTGTCCTTGTGCCTCACCACCCTCTTGCCCTTAGCGTGCACGCCCCCTAACGCTCACGTAAAGTTTCAAGGGAAAACCCATGTCCGACACAAATGCCGACCAGACCCGTTTCGAAGGCACCAGCTCTTATATCGCAACAGAGGACCTGAAGGTTGCGGTCAATGCCGCCGTTACACTGCGCCGCCCGCTGTTGGTCAAGGGCGAACCGGGTACAGGCAAGACAGTACTGGCGCATGAGATCGCCAAGGCCATCGACGCGCCGCTGATTGAATGGAACGTGAAGTCCACCACCAAGGCGCAGCAGGGATTATACGAATATGATGCGGTAGCGCGTTTGCGCGATGGGCAGTTGGGTGACGAGCGCGTCCATGAGATTTCGAACTACATCAAGAAGGGCAAGTTGTGGGAGGCGTTCACCTCACCCCAACTGCCGGTCCTGCTGATTGACGAGATCGACAAGGCAGACATCGAATTTCCCA
>CBFGON010000060.1:0-15090 GCA_965650395.1 uncultured Qipengyuania sp.
GGCGGTGCAGATCGCATGAGTTTCGACGAACCCAATATCCGCCTGTGGCTGCGCATGCTCACCAGCGCGCGGCTGATCGAGAAACAGCTTCAGCGCGAACTGGCGGCATCCTTCGATACTACCTTGCCGCGTTTCGATGTGCTGGCCACGCTGGAGCGGGCAGGCACACCAATGGCGATGGGCGAATTGAGCCGCGCGCTGCTGGTGTCGAACGGAAATGTCACCGGCATAGTCAAGGCGCTGGAGCGTGACGGGCATGTCAAGCTGGAGCCGGGCGAAAGCGATCGGCGCATCTCCAAGGTTTCGCTCACAGCGCAGGGCCGCACGCATTTCGCTGTTCTGGCCAAGGCGCATCACGGCTGGGTCAACGCTATGCTCGGCGATCTGCCGCCCGATACGCGCCAGCGGCTCGATCACGATCTCAGCACGCTCAAATCCGTTCTCGCCGAAAGGAAACCCGCATGAATCCAGCCCGCTTCGCACCCAGGCATTTCCTGTGGGATTTCCATGATGGCGTGGCCACGATCACGCTCAACCGGCCCGAGCGCAAGAACCCGCTGACCTTCGAAAGCTATGCCGAATTGCGCGACCTGTTTCGCGATCTGACCTATGCGCGCGAGGTAAAGTCGGTCGTCGTCGCAGGCGCGGGAGGCAATTTCTCCTCTGGCGGCGACGTGTTCGAAATCATCGGGCCGCTGACCGAAATGGCCATGCCCGAACTGCTCGATTTCACCCGCATGACCGGTGATCTGGTCAAGGCGATGCGTGCCTGCCCGCAGCCGATTATCGCCGCGCTCGACGGGGTCTGCGTGGGCGCGGGCGCGATCATGGCGATGGCCAGCGATATGCGGCTGGCGACGCCCAGAACCAAGACCGCCTTCCTGTTCACGCGCGTCGGACTGGCCGGATGCGACATGGGCGCCTGCGCCATCCTGCCGCGCATCATCGGGCAGGGTCGGGCAAGCGAATTGCTCTATACCGGCCGCGTGATGAGCGCCGAAGAAGGCGAGCGCTGGGGCTTCCACAACCGGCTTGTGCCGGAAGGCGATGTGCTGGGTGAAGCGCAGGCGCTGGCGCGCGAATTGGCCGCCGGGCCAAGTTTCGCGCATGGCATCACCAAGACGCAGCTTTCCGCCGAATGGAATGTCAGCGTGGAAACCGCCATCGAAATGGAAGCGCAGGCGCAGGCGATCTGCATGGCGACCAAGGACTTCCGCCGCGCCTTCGAAGCCTTTGCCGACAAGCGCAACCCGGTGTTCGAGGGGGACTGATCCATGCCGGTTGTCACCACGCTGCCGGTGCGCTTTGCCGACTGCGATCCGGCGGGGATCGCTTATTACCCCGCGCTGTTCGCATTGTGCGATGCGGCCATCGAAGCCTGGACCGAAAAGGCGACCGGGGTCAGCCGCAAGGTGATGCACCAGCAATTCCGGCTGGCGCTGCCAACGGTGGCCATGAGCGCGGGCTTCGAGCGCGTGGTCGAGTGGGGCGACGATCTCGAGATCGCCATTACCACCCAGCGCGTCGGCACCAGTTCGGTCGAAATCGAGGCAATCGCCACCTGCGGTGGCGAACGGCGGTTCGCGGTGTCCTATACGCAGGTGCTAATGGACATGGATAGTCACGAGGCCCAGCCATGGCCCGATGAATGGCGCGCTCGGTTGGAAAAGGAGATCGGGCGATGAGCATTCATGCCAGCCTCCTCCCGCCCGGATGGCCGCGGCCCAAGGGTTATGCCAATGGCATTGCCGCAAGCGGGCGGATTATCTTCACCGCAGGAGTGGTCGGCTGGGATGCCGAAGAACGATTTGTCTCGGATGACGTGGCCGGGCAGTTCCGGCAGGTGATCGAGAATACGCTGGCGATATTGCGCGAAGGCGGCGCGGGGCCGGAGCATATCGTGCGCATGACCTGGTATGTCACCGACCGCGATGCCTATGTCGCCGCACTGCCCGAAATCGGCGCGCATTACCGCGAGTTGATTGGCCGGAATTTCCCCGCGATGGCGGTGGTCGAAGTCTCGCGGCTGGTGGAACCCAAGGCGCTGATCGAGATCGAGACAACGGCGGTAGTGCCGCAATGAGCGCAGGCTATGACAGCTTCGTTCGTGACAATTTGCCGCTAAGGGACGAGCAGCCCGACTTCCTGTTCGACCTGCCCGAACTGCAGTACCCGGATCGGCTGAATGCAGCGGTCGAACTGCTGGCGGGCGGCGCACCCGATGATACGGCAGTGCTCAACAATGCGGGGCACTGGAGCTATCGCGAACTCGACGATTGGTCATCGCGCATCGCGCAACGGCTGATGGCGGAAGAAGGGCTGATCCCGGGCAATCGCGTGCTGCTGGCGGGGCGCAATTCGGCGGCGCTGTTTGCGGCATGGTTGGGCGTGCTCAAGGCAGGCGGCGTGGTCGTGGCGGTCATGCCGATCCTGCGCGGGGGCGAGATCGCCAAGGTCGTGGCCAAGGGTGCGATCAGCCACGCTATTGTTGATGCACCCTGCCGCGCGGCGTTCGAGGAAGCTGTTGCTGCTGGTCCAGGGGTACAACACGCGCTCCATTTCGATAGCGATGCGGCGCTGGGTGATCTTGATGCGCCGCCTGCGCCGGATTTTGTGCCCGTTGACACCCATCGTGACTATCCGGCGCTGATTGCCTTTACTTCGGGCACCACGGGCGATCCCAAGGGCTGCGTCCATTTCCACCGCGACATCCTTGCCAGTGCCGACAGTTTTGCGCGCCATGTGCTGAAACCCCGGCGCGGTGCGCGCTGGGCCTGCACTGCGCCGCTCGCCTTTACCTTCGGGCTCGGCATGCAGCTGGTCTTCCCGCTGCGCTTCGGCGGCTGCGCGGTAACGCTGGCCAGGCCGGGGCAGGAAGGGCTGGTCGATGCCATAGCGGCGCATCGCGTGACGATCTGCGCCACCGCGCCGACCGCCTATCGCGCTATGCTGGGGATGCTCGATACGCATGACCTCTCCAGCCTCGAAACCTGCGTTTCGGCGGGGGAGCATCTGCCCGAGGCCACATGGCACAGCTGGCACGAGGCAACGGGGCTGAAGATCGTCGACGGCATCGGCGCGACCGAGATGATGCATATCTTCATTTCCGCCAGCGGCAACGACATCCGCCCCGGCGCAACGGGCAGGGCGGTCCCGGGCTATGCCGCCACCGTGCTTGACGATCACGGCGCACCTATGGCGCAGGGCACCGGGCGGCTGGCGGTGAAAGGGCCGACCGGCTGCCGTTATCTGGCTGATCCGCGCCAGCAGGTTTACGTGCGGGACGGCTGGAACATCACCGGCGACACCTATCGGCTGGATGAAGACGGCTATTTCTGGTTCGTCGCGCGGTCGGACGACATGATCATCTCCTCGGGCTACAACATTGCTGCGCCCGAAGTGGAGCAGGCGCTCTACACCCATCCTGCCGTTGCCGAATGCGCCGTGGTGGGCGTGCCTTGCGAAGAACGCGGGCAGTTGGTGAAGGCTTTCGTTGTCGTTGCCGACGGGTATGAACCGGGCGATGCGCTGGCTGCAGAGCTGCAGGCGCATGTCAAACAGGCCATCGCGCCCTATAAATACCCGCGCGCGATCGCCTTCACCGCCAGTCTCCCCAAGACCGCAACCGGCAAGCTGCGGCGCTTCGAGCTGCGCTGAGCCTGTATCCGCCCAAGGTATAATTGGCGGGACTCATTCTCAGGCGCACATTCTTCTCAAACGACCTGCGTGGCGAGAGGAGAATATTATGCTGGAACAGGCACTGAGCAAATTCGAAGGCAAGTCGCTGATCAAGGACAAGTTCGACAATTATATCGGCGGCAAGTGGGTTGCTCCGGTGAAGGGGCAATATTTCGACAATATCTCGCCCGTTACCGGCAAGCCCGTGTGCCAGGTTGCCCGCGGCAGCGCGGAAGATATCGAACTCGCGCTCGATGCTGCGCACAAGGCCAAGGAAGGCTGGGGCAATGCCTCCAGCACCGAACGCGCCAATGTGCTGATGAAGATCGCGCAGCGAATGGAGGACAATCTCGACATGCTGGCGATGGTCGAGACCATCGATAACGGCAAGCCGATCCGCGAAACGACCGCCGCCGATATCCCGCTCGCGATCGACCACTTCCGCTATTTCGCCAGCTGCGTCCGCGCACAGGAAGGCAGCATCGCAGAAATCGACCACGATACCGTGGCGTATCACTTTCACGAGCCTCTCGGAGTCGTCGGCCAGATCATACCGTGGAACTTTCCCATCCTGATGGCGGCATGGAAGCTCGCCCCGGCCCTGGCCGCCGGCAATTGCGTGGTGCTCAAACCCGCCGAGCAGACCCCCATGTCGATCATGGTGCTGATGGAGCTGATCGGCGATTTGCTTCCCGATGGCGTGCTCAATGTTGTCAACGGTTTCGGTGTCGAGGCCGGCAAGCCGCTCGCCACCAACAAGCGGATCAGCAAGATCGCCTTCACCGGCGAGACGACCACCGGGCGGCTGATCATGCAATATGCCAGCGAGAACCTGATCCCCTGTACGCTGGAGCTGGGCGGCAAGAGCCCGAACATCTTCTTCGCCGACGTGATGGACGCCGATGACGACTACTTCGACAAGGCGCTCGAAGGCTTTGCCATGTTCGCGCTCAACCAGGGCGAGGTCTGCACCTGCCCGAGCCGCGCGCTGGTGCATGAATCGATCTATGACCGCTTCATGGAACGGGCGATTGCCCGGGTCGAGGCGATCAGGCTTGGCAGCCCGCTCGATGCAGCCACCATGATCGGCGCCCAGGCATCGAACGACCAGCTCGAGAAGATCCTCAGCTACATCGACATCGGCCGTGACGAAGGCGCCAAGGTGCTGACCGGCGGCGCGCGCCACGTGCATGAAGGTGAGTTGTCCGAGGGTTATTACGTCAAGCCCACTGTGCTCGAAGGGCACAACAAGATGCGCATCTTCCAGGAGGAAATCTTCGGTCCGGTGCTGTCGGTCACGACCTTCAAGGACGACGCCGATGCGCTCGCCATCGCCAATGACACGCTTTATGGTCTGGGTGCAGGCGTATGGAGCCGCAGTGCCAACACCTGCTACCGTTTCGGCCGCGCGATCCAGGCAGGGCGCGTGTGGACCAATTGTTACCACGCCTATCCCGCCCATGCGGCCTTCGGCGGGTACAAGCAGTCGGGCGTCGGGCGCGAAAACCACAAGATGATGCTGGATCATTACCAGCAGACCAAGAACATGCTGGTCAGCTACAGCACCAAGGCGCTGGGCTTCTTCTAAGCGGGAATGCCGGGGCCCGCCGTCGAACGCGACCTCTCCAATGCGGGCTTCCGGTATTCCGGCGGGCGGGTGGCTATCTTGCCGCCCGCCCCTTCGCGTATCGAGGTGCCGACATGAGTTCCGAAACCGTTCCTCCGCGTATTCTGGCCACGCCGCTGGCCGAGGAGTGGATTGGCAAACTTGCCGAAATCCACGGACCGCTGATGTTCCACCAATCGGGTGGCTGCTGCGATGGTTCCGCGCCGATGTGCTTCCCGCGCGGAGAATTCCGTGTAGGCGGGCAGGACGTTCTGCTGGGCGTGTTGACTGGCGATACACCGGTATGGATCGGCGCAGCACAGTTCGAATACTGGAAACACACGCAGGTGACGATTGATGTGGTGCCAGGACGCGGCTCTGGCATGAGCCTCGAAGCGCCCGAAGGCATCCGCTTCATCGTCCGCAGCCGCATCTTCAGCGACGAGGAAGCCGAAATGCTGGTTGCGGCGGGTGATCCGCCGACCGGCGAGAACTATCAAAGCGCCTGAAGCCTCTCCAATTCCCTTGCGAATGGGGGGGGCTGGCGTAAACTGACGAAGCGGGACACGGACACCAAGATCCTGCCGTTCCGACTATGACTGGGAGAGAATATTGCACGCACCGCGCCAGCCATCGGCTGGCGGACTCGTGGCGGTCAGTTCGCATGCTGCCGAGCCCGCAGAGGCCATCGCCGAGATCGCTGCCGCCATTGGCGGGCGGGCGCTGGCGGGCGGCATGCTGTTTTGCTCCAGCCGCTATCCGCGAGAAGAGCTGGCGGCCTGTATAGGCGAAGGCGTATTAGGCGATTTCCCGCTGATCGGTTGCACCAGCGCAGGCGAACTGACCGCGAAGGGTTACGATACCGACAGCCTGCAATTCGTCGGCTTCCCTGCTGATGCCTTTTCCATGCACCTGCTGCCCTTTTCCGACCTTGACGGGTTCGACCGTGACGGTGCGCGGCGACAGATCCGGCATCTCGCCGCCAGCGCGCGGCAGGAATCCTTCGAACTGGGCGATGATCTCAACCAGGTGGCGTTGTTCCTTGTCGACGGGCTTTCGCACCGCGAGGAAATCCTCACCATGACGGTGCAGGATGCGCTAGGAGAAATTCCGCTGATCGGCGGGTCGAGCGGTGACGGGCTGACCTTCACCGAAACCGGCGTACTGTTCGACGGCGCCTTCCATAGCGATGCCGCCGTTATCGCCGTGCTGACCAGCGCCCGGCCACTCTATGTCTTTTCGGAAAACTATTACGAGCCCGGCCCCGCCAAGATGGTGGTGACCGACGCCGATCCTGAAAAGCGCGTAGTGCATGAAATCAACGCCGCACCTGCCGCGGAAGAGTATTTGCGGCTGGCGGGCAGCCCGGTCGAAGCGCTCGACACCGGCTTCTTTGCCGCACATCCACCAATGGTGCGCACCGGCGGAACCTATCACGTGCGGTCGATCCAGAGCGTCAATCCCGACGGCAGCCTGACCTTCTATTGCGCGGTCGACAATGGCATCGTCTTGACCATTGGCGAACCGGTGGACCGGATTGCCAAGCTGACCCATTTCTTCGGCGCAGTGCGGCGCGAGGTGGGCGAGATTGACCGCGTGCTGTGCTTTGATTGCGTGCTCAACCGGGTCGATGCGGAGAACCGCCAACTGTCGCGCGAAGTGTCCGAAGTTTATGCCGCCAACCGTGTGACTGGCTTCAATACCTATGGCGAACAATTCCGTGCGGCGCATGTCAACCAGACGCTCAGCGGGCTGGCGATCGGGCGCTGATGGCAACGCGCATCCCCAACCCCCGCCTGTCGGACAATGACGATGTCGAAGCGCTGAAAGAGCGCATTCGCAAGCTGGAGAAGATCAATGCGGCGCTGATTGACCGGGTCGAACGCTCCACTGATATCCAGGGCGGGGCCTTCTCCATGTTCGAGAACGCCATCGCGCTAGAAGCCATGGTTCGCGACCGCACGACCGAGCTTGAACTGGCGATGGGCAAGCTCGCCACGGTCAATGCCGAGATTGAGGCCGCCCATGCCGATGCCGATGCGGCGCGCGCGCGGCTGCGCGATGCAATTGAATCGCTCAGTGACGGATTTGCGCAATTCGACGCCGAAGACCGGCTGGTGATGTGCAACACCGCTTTCCTGAGCTTCTGGCCCGAGCTGGAGGAGATGGTCGGGGATCGTCCGCTGTTCAGCGACATGGTCGAGCGGCTGGCGCGCAGCGGGCGAACCATCGGCTCGCTCGTCTCGACCGAACGCTGGAAGCGCGAGCGGCTGGAGCGGCATCGCAATGCCGGCACGCATGTCCAGCCGCTGGCCGACGGACGCTGGCTGCAGATCAACGAACTGCGCACCAGCGAAGGCGGCACGGTCGGCATTTACACGGATATTACCAGTGTCAAGGCCGAGGACGCACGCGAGCGGGCACTCGAACTGGCCGAACGCAATCTTGCGCTGCAATCGACGCTCGACACCTTGTCGGAAGGCGCCTGCCTGTTCGGGCGCGACGGGCAACTGCAGGCGTGGAACGACGGGCTGGCCGCCATGTTGCGGCTCGATGGCGATGTGCAGGCCAAGATCGGCACGCATGGCGATTTTGCGCGGCATTGCGTCGAGCAGCGCGGGCTCGACCGTGCTCAGGCGGTCGAATGGCGCGAGGGTCGCGGCCCCCGGATCAGCACCGAATGCATGCTGGGCGAGCGGCATTTCGTCATCCGCTCGGTCACGCTGGCGACGGGCGGCATGGCGTTCGCCTTCGACGATGTGACCGACCGCAAGCGGTTCCACCGGTCGCTCACGGAAACGGCGGAAACGCTCGAGTGCGCGGTCGAGGAGCGCACGGCCGAACTGGTCGAGGTCAACCGCCAGCTGGGCGAGGCAAAGGACGAGGCGGAGCGGGCCAACCTCTCGAAAACGCGCTTCCTGGCGGCGGCGAGCCATGACCTGCTGCAGCCGCTCAACGCCGCGCGGCTGTTTGTTTCCGCGCTGGGGGAGCGGCGACTGGCCGAAGGTTCGCGCGGGCTGGTGGGGCAGGCTTCGGTCGCGCTCGATTCGGTCGAGGATCTGCTCGAAGCCTTGTTCGAGATTTCGCGGCTCGATGCCGGTGCGATCCAGCCCGAGATCGGCACCATCGAGCTCGATCGCATCCTTTCCGCGCTGCGCATAGAATTTGCTCCGCTGGCCAAGGCGCGCGGGCTCGAATTCGATGTGCCCAACACCGGTCTCTATGTTTCCAGCGACATCCGCATGTTGCGCCGCGTGCTGCAGAATTTCGTCTCCAACGCCATCCGCTACACCGCCGAAGGCAGGGTGCAGGTAAGTGCCGAAGCGCAGGGCAATCAGGTCGTGGTTTCGGTCAAGGACACCGGCCCCGGCATTCCGAAGGACCAGCAATGCCTGGTGTTCGAGGAATTCAAGCGGCTCGACGCGACGCGCAAACAGCCGGGCCACGGGCTGGGGCTGGCCATCGTCCACCGCAGCTGCGCGCGGCTTGGCCATAGCGTTTCGCTCGATTCAGAGGTCGGGCGCGGTTCGACTTTTTCGGTCACACTGCCCATGGCTGCTCCGGCGAGCCCGCTCCCGGAAACTGCGCGCTCGGCCAGTCGTCGGACCAGCACGGCCGAGGGTGCGGTGCTGGTGATCGACAATGACGAGACCATCCTTGACGGGATGCGCGCGCTGCTCGGTAACTGGGGCCTGAAAGTAGTCGCCGCTACCGGCCCCGACCGCGAAGAAGCCCTCGCCGCCGCGCGCAAGGGCCTGGCACTGCTAATCGCCGATTACCACCTCGAGGACGATCTCACCGGCGATGTTGCTGTAGCCAAGATCCGCGCCCTGCATCCGGGCGATCTGCCCGCTGTGATCGTCACTGCCGACCGCAGCGAGGAAGTGAAAGCGAAGCTCGGCGCGCTCGATCTGCCGGTGCTGACCAAGCCGGTTAAACCCGCCCAGCTGCGCGCCTTGTTGCGGCGGTTGAGCGTCGCCAACTGATCCTGCTCTAGTCCGAAAAACCGATGCGGTTGGCGAGGATCACCGCCTGCGTGCGGCTGAACACGTTGAGCTTCTGCAGGATCGCCGAGACATGCGCCTTGACCGTGGTCATCGACACGTCGAGCTCGTGCGCGATCTGCTTGTTGAGCCTGCCGGCAACCAGCCGGCCAAGCACCACGCGCTGTTGCGGGGTAAGGCTGTCGATCCGCTTGCGGATGGCATCTTCTTCCTCCGCCGCAGGATCGTTGGCTGTGACTTCGGGGACGTAGATCTCGCCCGCCATCACCTGTTGCAGCGCATCGAGGATGGTCTTGCGGTCGAGCGTCTTGGGCAGGAACCCTGCTGCGCCCGCAGCCAGCGCATCGCGTACGGTCACACGGTCATAGGAGCCGGAAACCATCACCACCGGCATGCTCGGAAAATCGCTGCGCAGCTGCTCCAACGCGGAAAAGCGCGACGCATCGGGGATGTCGAGATCGAGCAGCACGAGGTCGACCTCGTCCATCTCGCCCAGCCGGTCGAGCGCTTCGACGAAGCTCGCCGCTTCGGCAATCTCGCAATGGGGGAAGCTGCCCTGCAGCACCGCGCGTAAGCCGTCACGCACCAGCGCATGATCGTCGACGATCAGAACCCGGTCGAGCGGCGGCGCTTCACTCATGGCATTCCTGTCCTCAAGGCACATCGCGCCCGGCAAATGCGGGACGGGATGCTGGCGCACCCCGTCCCCGTATTGATGCTGGACGATCATTTTACCAGCTTGAACACCCAAAGCGAACCGCCTTGGCTGATATCCTTGAAAGTCTTGGCCACTTCGCCGCCCCACAGCGGCACCGCGCCGCCCCAGCCCGACATTACCGCGACATATTGTTCGCCGTCCTGTTCCCAGGTGACCGGCGAACCGACCACGCCGGATCCGGTCTGGAACTTCCACAGTTCCTCGCCGGTCTTGGCGTCGAAGGCCTTGAGATAGCCCTCGGGCGTGCCGGTGAAGACCAGATTGCCGCGGGTAGTCAGAACGCCGCCCCACAAAGGGGCCTTGTTCTTGTATTCCCACACGATCTTGCCGGTGGTCGGGTCCATCGCGCGCAGCGCGCCGATATGGTCGTCGGCGATGGGCTTGATGGTGAAGCCTGCCCCCAGATAGGCCGCGCCCTTCTTGTAGGCGATGGGTTCATTCCAGATGTCCATGCCCCAGTCATTCGACGGGATGTAGAACAGCTTGGTGTCCTGCGAATAGGCCATCGGCATCCAGTTCTTGCCCCCCAGGAAGCTGGGTGACGAGAACACGACCTTGCCCTTTTCAGCGCCCTGCGGCGGCCCCGGACGGTTGGCGGCATTGAAATTCGGCTTGCCGGTCTTCTGGTTGAAGCCGTCGGCCCAGGTCGTCTGCATGACGAATTTGTTGGCGCTGACGAATTTGCCGTTGGTGCGGTCGAGCACGAAGAAATAGCCATTGCGGTCGGCTTTGGCACCCAGCTTCATGGCCTTGCCATTGATCGTGGCATCGAAGGGGATGAACTCGTTCACACCGTCGAAGTCCCAGCCGTCATGCGGGGTGGTCTGGTAGTGCCATTTGATCACGCCCGTGTCGGCGTCGATCGCCACGGTTGAAGCGGTGTAGAGGTTATCGCCGGGCCGCAAATGGCTGTTCCACGGCGCCGGATTGCCGGTGCCGAAATAGACGAGATTAGTGCCCGGATCATAAGTGCCGCCCAGCCAGGTCGCGCCGCCGCCGGTCTTCCACATGTCACCTTCCCAGGTGGCGTTGGTCTTGCCGGTGATGCCGTTGTCCTTGCCGTTGAGCGAGCCCATATGGCCTTCGATCACAGGGCGGTTCCAGATCAGCTCGCCGGTGTCGACATCACGCGCCTGCACGGCGCCAACTGCGCCGAACTCGCCACCCGAATTGCCGGTAATGACCATGTTCTTGACGATGATCGGGGCGGCGGTGGCGGAATAACCGGCCTTGTAGTCGGCGATTTCCTTGTTCCAGATGACCTTGCCCGTCTCGCGGTTGAGCGCGACGAGATGTGCATCCAGCGTGGCGAAGATGATCTTGTCGCCGTGGATTGCCGCACCGCGATTGACCACGTCGCAGCAGGGCATGATGCCATCGGGCAGGCGGGCGTTATATTCCCACTTCTTCTCGCCGGTGCGCGCATCGAAGGCGAACAGGCGCGAATAGGAGCCGGTGACATAGATCGTGCCGTCATAGACGATCGGCTGCGATTCCTGCCCGCGCTGCTTTTCCCCGCCGAGAGAGGCTGCATAGACCGGGACCAGCTTGGCGACGTTGGAGGTGTTCACCGCGTCGAGTGGGCTAAAGCGCTGCTGCCAGGGCCCCATGCCGTAAGTCAGGACGTCGCCGGTGGACTTGGCGTCGTTCATCAGGTCGTCGGTGGTCGGTCCTTCGGCCAGCACCGGCGTGGCGATCGCGCTTCCGGCAAGCGCCGTGGCTGCGACCAGTGTCTTGTAGATGCCCTTCATCCTTCCCTCCTTGTTGTTTTGCACCCCGGTGCGATGGAATGACCGCGCAGGGGGAACTCCAATCATGACGGTGGAAGCCTATTCTCCCTGCGGCGCGGAACAATTGAACCTTGGACCTATGCGGAGAGTGGCCGTGCTATTGGTCATCCGGCTCAGGCGAGCGGCTTTGCGGCCTGCGCGTGCTGCCAAGTAACGCCATATTTCGCGAAGATCGCCTGCATCCGGCCATCTTCGGCCATGGCGGTGACGACGTCCTCGATCGCGAACCCCAACGAGCGGCTGTCTTCCTTCACTGCCATACCGATGTCCCACCCGTCCGAAGGGATCAGTGGCAAGGGGCTTTTGCGGATATGCGCGTGGCTGTCTGGATGATCGGCCATGCTCGCTTCGATCTGCGCGCGGGTGGCTATGGCCATTTCGACCTCGCCCTGATGCACCGCATCGGCGGCAGCATAACCCGACATGAAATGCTGCGTATCGCCGCGCAGGATCCCGCCGAAGCTGCCGGTCAGATACATGTCGGGAATGGAGTCGAGCTCGGCTCCGACCTTCTTGCCAACGAACAGCTGCGGCGGCGCATCGCAATTGCGCGTGCTGCCGGTGCAGAGCGAGGTGAACTCTTCCCGGTAATAGGGGGCGATGAAGACCACCTGGTCTTCCTGCGCTGCAAATTGCATGTCGAAGGGAACGTGCAGCATCAGGTCACATCGCCGGAAGCCCAGCAGGCCGCCGCGCCACACGACATTGCGCAGATCGTCGGACACACTCTCATCCGCTGTTACCAGCGCAATGTCAGGCGTCACATCCAGCGCTTCGGCAATGGCACGGGCAAGATCGACATCGATGCCGGCGGGCTTGCCAGCCTCTTCCCACGACCATGGGCGGTTATCGGCATAAAGGCCGATCCTCAGCGCTCCGAGTTCCTTGACCGTGGCCAGCGGCGCGGCGCGGAGCGGGTTGGCAAATGCCATTGCCCCTGCCATGCTGGCCATTCCGGAGAGGAAGTGCCTCCGCGTGCCTTCCACTTCTATTCTTCCGTATATTTGGTTTCGAGGAAGGCTCGGATCGCCCAGCCGGCCTTCTGGCCCAGCACATCGCCGAAGGGTGGCATATAGACCTTGCCATCGTGGCTGGAACCATTGCGATAGCGTTCGATGAACCATTCGTCACCGCTCTGGCCAAGTTCGAGATAGCGCAGATCAGGCGCGATACCGCCCGAAATCGCTTCCAGCCCGTGGCAGCGGGCGCAGTTTTGATTGTAGGCAGACGTGCCGATCTCGATGGCCTTGGCATTGCCCGAATAGGGGTTGGCGTCGACCCACACGTCATTGCCGCCTTCGATGTCGGGCAGGGCGGAAGTGTCCACCGCTTGCGGCGTCACATCGCCATGGGCAACCAGCTGCGGGCCTGCTGCAAGCGACAATGCGGCAATGGCGGAACCAAGGGCCAAACGTCCGACGTAATTCTTCATGGTTTCAATCATCCTCTGCGACCAACCGTGCCCTGCGGCCAGAATCATGCGCAGGTGCCTCCCAAGGCTCTGAAAATAGAGCAGAGCAGCTTGAACCCCATTGTACTTTCGGAGAATACCGGGCTGGGCCGGACGGGCTAGAACAGAGACCATGCCAATTCGCATGTCCCACTTTCTTGGCCTGGCAACAGTGGCGTTCGCCGCACCGCTTGCGGCACAGACAGCCTACGTCAGCAATGAGCGATCCTCTACTGTCAGTGTGATTGATGTGGGCAGCGGCACGGTGATCGACACCTTCGAAGTCGGCCAGCGCCCGCGCGGCATCCTGCTCAGCCGTGACGGGAAATATCTCTACATCTGTGCCAGCCTCGATAATGCGGTGGAGATCCGCGACCGCGTAACCGGTGCTCTGGTGGCGGTGATGCCTTCGGGCAACGATCCCGAACAGTTCTTCCTTTCGACTGATGGCAAGCTGCTGTTCGTTGCCAATGAAGACGATGGCGCAACCACGGCGATCGATCTCGAAAGCCGCAAGGTCGCGTGGCAGGTGCCAGTGGGCGAAGAGCCGGAGGGCATTGCACAAAGCCCCGATGGCAAGTGGCTGTTGGTGGCAAGCGAGGAAGATAGCGTAGTCAGCTGGATAGATGTCGCCACCCGGCAAACTCTGCACGAGACGGCTACCGATGTGCGTCCGCGCCACATCGAATTCACGCCCGATGGCAAGCAGGTGTGGATCGCCGCCGAAATCGGCCAGACCGTTCATGTAATCGATGTCGCATCGAAAGAAATCATCGAGACGATCCCTTTCGCCCCACCAGGTGCGCTGCCTTATAAGATTCTGCCATGCGGCATCCGCTTTACGCCCGATGGCAAGACTGCTGTGGTGGCGCTGGGGCGGGCAGACAGCATCGCGCTGGTCGATACGGCAACGCGCAAGGTCACTGACTATATCAAAGTCGGCGGGCGCCCCTGGCACCTTGCGATCACCGCTGACGGAAAACGCGCAGTCGTCGCCAATGGTGGCAGCGACGACATCTCGATTGTCGATCTGGCAAAGCGAGAAGTGATCGCCACAATCAGTGCTGGCGAAGGGCCATGGGGTGTTGTTCTGGTGCCGTAAAACCGCAGAAATCTGCGGCTTTCAGCCCCTAACACCAAAGTAGGAGAACCAAAGTCCAATTTCGGTGCGCGGTGCGCCGAAGCATCCTTGATGTGCCGCGATGGACGGCGAATTACATCAAGGGGGAAGGACGATGGTCTCCAAATATCTGCTGCGCAGCGCAATTGCCGCAGTGGCACTCTCTGCCGCAGCAACGCCTGCCTATGCGCAGAACTCCGCCACCCAGCAGCTGCTCCAGCGGCTCCACGAGAAGGGCATCCTCACTGACGAGGAATATGCCCAGATCATGGCCGAGACGCAGGCCCCTGCCGCCGCCGCAGCGCCGGCGGCGCCGATGGATGCCGCAGGCGAAGCGCTCGATTCCAGCCGTATGGTCCGTATGACCGAAAGCGGGATCGGCTTCGAAGTCGGCCCGGCAACGATCAAGTTCTCCGGCTCGATCAACGGCTTCTATGTTCACGACAATCCCGACACACCCAGCGCTACCACTGCTGTGGTCGGTGGGATCGCCAATGTCGGCGACAATAGCTCCAGCTCGGTCCGCAACGGGCTGCTGCCGGGCTTCCTCAAGGTCGATGTGACGACCAAGCAGTCGGGCCTCGATATCGGTGCGCATTTCGGCATGTATCCGGGCATCAACTCGACCGCATGGGGCGCACTTGGCGCCAACAATGGCGGCCAGCCAACTGCGCTGGCAACAGCGGGCATCGACTTTCGCCAGACCTATCTGACCATCGGCGGC
>CBFGON010000061.1:0-14996 GCA_965650395.1 uncultured Qipengyuania sp.
GAGATTGATCGTCCCTGCGCGCGCGATACAAAGCGGAATTGCTCCCGCCGCATCACCCAGCGCCTGCACCGTATCGCGCAAGGTGCCATCGCCGCCATGAACACAGATGATCTCGGCAGTGCCCGAAAGCTCCGCCCCGGCCGCGCTTGTGGGCATGGGCGTGACACGGAAACCTTCGCGCCCAAGCGCTGCAACCAGCGCATCGAGGTGCGGCTGGGAGAAGCTGCCCGACACCGGGTTGTAGACGAGATCGAGTGCGGTCATCTCTCAGCCGTCTAACGCGGTTGCAACGGAAGGAAAGCGGCCGGCTACAGCTATCGCCAGCATCCTTCGGGGGTTGCGTGGTACACCCCTGCCCCTAGGGTGCGAAGTGATGCCAGCCGCACAATGCGGCGAAACGGGAAACAGGATGACCATCACGAAATTTCGCCGCGCATTGCTTGCGCTTCCGCTTCTGGCGCTTGCCATTTCGCCGCCGGGGCACGCACAGGAAACCGAAGCTGCAACCCGCCAGGCAAGCGCGACAACAGGCTGGGGCCTGCCGATCTATGACATCGCGCCGGATGCTTCGGTGCGTTACGGCATGCTTCCCAACGGCCTGCGCTATGCCATCCTGCGCAATACCACTCCCGAGAAAGCCGTGGTCATCCGCTTCGGCTTCGATGTCGGCTGGGTTGACGAGGAAGATGACGAACTCGGGCTTGCCCATTTCATCGAACACATGGCCTTCAACGGGTCGACGAAAATCCCCGAAGGCGAGATGATCAAGCTCCTCGAACGCGAAGGCCTGGCGTTCGGCGCGGACACCAATGCCTCGACCGGTTTCGAGGAGACGATCTACAAGCTCGACCTGCCCCGCAACGATCCCGCGCTGCTCGATACTGCATTGATGCTGATGCGCGAAACGGCCAGCGAACTGACCATCGCACCCGAGGCTGTGGATCGAGAGCGCGGAGTGATCCAGTCAGAAACGCGCACCCGCAACACCTATGCAATCCGGCGGATCAAGCACTATCTGAAGTTCATCGCACCGCAAACGCGCTATTCCGCACGCTTTCGCGCCGATGGCACGAACGAGAATATCGACAGCGCGCCAGCCGAGCGGCTGAAGGAACTTTACGCGCGATATTACCGGCCCGATAATGCCGCGCTGGTAATTGTCGGCGATATCGATCCCGATGCCGTCCAGAAGCAGGTCGAGGCGCATTTCGCCGGATGGAACGCCGGACCCGAACCTATCGAGCGAGTAAACGGGGGCGAAATCGATCTCGCTCGTGGGCGGGCTGCTACAAACTTCGTCGACCCCGATGTCGAACAGATTGTAGTGGTGGACCGGTTCGCGCCGTATCGTCGGCCGGAAAGCACAGTTGCCGATTTCCGCCACGCACTGCTTTCAGGCCTGGGTCGTGCGATGTTGAACCGGCGGTTCGAACAGATCGCCAATGCACCAGATGCGCCGATCCTGTCGGGCAGCGTGTCGGCGAGCGATTTTTTCGAGCTTTATGACCAGTCGTCGATGACGCTTCAGGCGAAGGAAGGCGAGTGGCAGCAGGCGATGCACATAGGCGAGCAGGAATGGCGCCGCGCGATGGAATTTGGCTTCACCGGAGCCGAACTGGCCGAACAACTGGCGAACTTCACCCGTGCCTATCGTACAGGAGCCGAACAGCAGGACACACGCCGCAGCGCTTCGCTGGCTACGGGCATACTATCGACCGCCAAATCGCGCCGCCTGTTCATCACACCGCAGACCAGCTGGGAACTGTTCCAGTCCATGGCAGGCTCGATCACACCCGAAATGGTGGCAGCAGCCTTCCGCGAGGATTACGCGCTGGGCGAACCGCTGATCCATGTCAGCACCAAATCACCGATAGAAGGCGGCGAACAGGCGATCCTCGATGCGTTCGCTGCGTCGCAGGCGGTGAAGGTGAACGCCCCCGCAGCGGGCGAGCTGGCCACCTTCGGCTATACCGATTTCGGTCCGGCCGGCACGATGGCTTCAGATACGCAGGTCGCAGATCTGGGCTTCCGCACTATCCGGTTTGCCAATAACGTGCGGCTCAATCTCAAGCGCACCGATTTCGAGAAGAACAAGGTTCGTTTCAACATCCGTGTCGGCTCCGGCGGGCTTTCACTGCCCGACGATGCGATGGGCAATGCGCTTTTCTTGTCGACCTCGTTTGATTCGGGCGGTCTGGGCAGGCACAGTTTTGACGACCTGCGCCGCATCCTGGCGGGGCGCGACGTTACGCATGGCCTGTCCGTTCAGGGCGATCAGTTCCGCACATCGGGACAGACCACAATGGTTGACCTGCCGCTGCAGATGCAACTCACAGCCGCCTATCTCAGCGATCCCGGCTTCCGGCCCGAGGCACTGACCCGTTGGCAGGCGCTGTTGCCACCATTCCTCGCCGCCGCCGATGCAACACCGCAGGCCGTGGCGCAATTCGAACTGCCCCAGATTATCACTGACAACAATCCGCGTTTCGGCATTCCTGCGAAGGAGAAGCTGGAAGCCGTCACGCTGGAGAATGCTCGCGCGCTGACGCACCTCCAGTTGGCGCAAGCGCCGATCGAAATTGCGGTCGTCGGCGATATCGACGAGGCGGCAGTAATCGAAGCGGTGGCATCTAGTTTCGGCGCGCTTCCGATGAGGCAGCAATCGCTCGAAGAATTCACGGTATCCCGACAGGCGCATTTCACTGCGAACCGCAAACCGGTGACACTGGTGCACGAAGGGGCAGAGGATCAGGCGCTGGCGCAAGTCTATTGGCCGACCACTGACGACGACGATGCTCAGGAAGAGGCTACGCTACGCTTGCTCGCAGCCGTGATGCGGCTCGACCTGCTGGAGGAAATCCGTGAAAAGCTGGGCGCTTCCTATTCGCCGGGCGCCACTTCGGCCATGTCCGACACATTCGACGGTTTCGGCAGCTTTTCGGCTTCAGTCGTGGTCGAGCCCGGACAGGCCGATGCTGTGTTCACGGCCATAGACGAAATTGCGCGGGGCCTGCGTGAAACAGCCGTCGACGCCGACCTGCTCGAGCGTGCCCGCAGGCCGATGCTCGAGCAATTGGCACAGAGCAAGCGCGAGAACTCCTATTGGCTCGGCATGTTGGCCGAAGCTCAATTGCGCGCCGACCGGCTCGACCGGTATCGCGATTATGAAGATCGTTTGCGCAGGGTCACGCCGGAAATGCTGAAGGCAGCAGCCGCGCAATATCTGCGCGATGATCAGGCACTGCGCATTCGCATCGTCCACAAGAGCCTGGTGCCTGCGGAATAGCTCAGAACATAAAAGAAGGGCCGGGAAGGTTTCCCCTCCCGGCCCCGGCAATTTCAATCGATCCGCCCGATGATCAGTGGGCGAAGCGCACCGACAGGCCGATGATCCTGGGATCGTTGACGAAGCCGGTGTTGTTGTTGAAGTCGATGCCGCCCTTCACATTGTGCTCATTGGTGATGTTGCGTGCGAACAGCGCCACTTCGAGCGTACCGTCCTGACGGGCGTAGCCGAAACGGAGACCACCTTCGATCTGGTTGTCTGCGTTGAACTCGGCACTTTCGTAGAGGAAGAAGTTCGTCGCACCCTGATAGGCCCAATCGGTGTAGGCGAAGATTTCGCCGTCGGTGCCAACGGGGATGGCGTAGCGTGCAGTAATATCGGCAATCCATTCCGGTGCGTTGGGGAACGGGTTGCCGTCCACCAGCGCGCGGTCGGTGCCGTTGATGTCCACCAGCGGATCAAGCACTGTGCACTGTGCGCAGATGCCCACAGCCAGCGACGAATCCTCGATCTCGGTATTGTTGTAGCTCGCGCCGGCTGTGACCAGGAAGTTGGGCGTGATCTGGAACGCGCTGTCCAGTTCGAAGCCGTAGCCGCGGCCCTTGTCGGCATTGACCAGCTGGACGAGATTGTCCGCGCCGCCAACCGCCGAGAACTGCGGATCGGTAATGGTGTAGTAATAGACCGCACCGTTCAGACGCACGCGGCGATCGGCCAGCTCCGATTTGAAGCCCGCTTCATAGCTCATGATCTTTTCGCTGGTGGCGATAGACGGCGCGGCGAAGAAGGCCACATCGCGGCCCTGAATGGTCGGCGCGCGGAAGCCGCTCGCCACGCGGGCGAATACGCTGGCGTCGCTCGACAGGTCGAAGAAAGCCGCGAGATCCCAGCTGATCCGCTCGTCCGAAACCGATCGCGCCTGCGGGTCTGCAGCATCGCGCACGAAGAAGTTCTTCTCGTCTTCGGTGTAGCGCAGTCCGCCAGTCAGCTTGACCGCATCGGTAACTTGCGCAGTGATCTGGCCGAAACCTGCCCAGCTTTCATTGGTGTGGTTAACGGTCACCGGCGGCGGAAAATCGAAGCCCACAGTGGTGACGTCGAAGTCGCTATCGAAATAGAAACCACCGACTTGCCAGCTGATCATGCCATCGGTGTTCGACGCGATGCGCACTTCCTGCGTGAACTGTTTCAGATCGATCGAATCGCGCGTGTCCGAGGGGAAGGGAATGAAACCCGGGCCCATTTCGGGCAGGAAGCTGGCGCCAAATCCGCCATCGATATCGCCGCGGCTCGACCCTTCGCTGTTCGCCCAGCTCGAAATGCTGGTGATGGTGGCGAAATCGGCATCGTAATCGATCTTCGCGGTTGCGATTGAGGCCTTGTACTTTGCCTGATTGCCACCGCCGGCATCATACCACACGGTATCACGGTCGTAATTTTCGTTGAGGTCGTTGCTGCCCGGCCCGAGGATATTGGCGCGGAACAGCGTCGAGCTGCCGTCGAGATCGCGCGCCGCATAGCTGCCGAGGATCGAGAGACGGTCGGACGGCGTAACCAGCAGCTGCGCACGCCCGGCAACTTCGCTGTAACCACCGTAAACGTCGTCCTGTCCGGTGTAGCCATTGTCGACCCAGTCATCGCGGGTCTGCCACATGCCCGACAGACGCAGCGAAGCGAGACCCGGCGCGATCGGAATGGTCACGCCGCCATCTACCGAGACACTGTTGTAGCTGGCATAGCTGGCCGACAGGTTGGCTGCGAAATCGTCACCTGGCTTGGCCGTGTCGATCTTTACGATGCCCGCCGGGGTGTTGCGGCCGAACAGCGTGCCTTGCGGGCCGCGAAGCACTTCAATGCGCTCGACGTCGAACACGGGGAAGCTTTTGAGCGTGACGTTTTCCATCACGACGTCGTCCATCACCACCGAAACCGGCTGCGATGCGGCAAGGTCGAAATCGGTGTTGCCGAGGCCGCGAATGTAGAAACGCGGTGCAGCGCGGCCGTTGGAGCTTTCGACGAACAAGCCGGGCACACGCGCAGCCAGTGCAGTGATTTCAGCGCCGCCATCAAAGATGGTGCGCACCGAATCTGCCGACAGGGCAGCGGCAGAAACCGGAACGTCCTGCAGGTTTTCCTCGCGCCGGTTGGCGGTGACGACGATTACCGAAAGCTGGCCGTCATCGGCCTGCTCGGTGCTGGTCGGCTGGGTGTCTGAGTTGTCACTGTCCTGAGCCAGCGCTGGCTGTGCGAAAGCGAGCGCAAACGCGCTGGCCGAAAGGAGGCGGAGAGTGGTGGAAAGGTCGCGCATACTATGGGTGTATCCTTTTGGCCCGGCCGGGTTTTGCGGCGCGGGTTGGTGGGATGGAAATGCTGAATTGACCTTTCGCCCCCTAGTGGAAACGGCCCGATTTTCGAGTCGGAATGCCAATCGCCGGCACGGATTCCAGCCATTGTTGCATGGCGGTTACAGCAGATTTAATGCCAATCGCGCCCAAGTGTTTGTCCCCGCGGCGCTTTCGCTCACGTCTTGCCCTTTTGCCACTCTCGCGGCATAGGCGCGCCACGATTGCCCGCCCAGCAGCGAAAGGCCGCATTCCATGAAAGTCCGCGTTCTCGTCAGCCTCAAGCCAGGCGTTCTCGACCCGCAAGGTCGCGCCGTGCACCATGCGCTCGAAGGGCTCGGTTTCGACGGGGTGGCGGATGTCCGCATCGGCCGCACGATCGAACTCGATGTGGCGGACAACACAAGCGACGGCGCGCTCACTGACATGTGCGAAAAGCTGCTCGCGAATACGGTCATAGAAAATTACCGCATCGAGAAGCTGGGCTGATGAGTTTCCGCGCTGCCGTTATCACCTTCCCGGGATCGAACTGCGACCGCGATATGGCGGTGGCTATCGAGAACGTCTCTGGCACCGCACCGCTGCGCGTATGGCATGCCGATGTAGAGCTGCCTGACAATCTCGATTTCATCGCCCTGCCCGGCGGCTTTTCCTACGGCGATTATCTGCGCTCGGGCGCGATGGCTGCGAACAGCCCGGTGATGCGCGAAGTAGTGCGCGCGGCAGAGCGCGGCGTGCCTGTGCTGGGCGTGTGTAACGGGTTCCAGGTACTCGCCGAAGCGAGATTGCTGCCGGGTGCCTTGATGCGCAATGCCAGCCAGCACTTCATCTGCCGTACTGTGGCGTTGCGGGTCGAGAACGCGCAATCGCTGTTCACGGCCGGCTATGAAGCAGGGCAGGAAATCGCCATCCCGGTTGCACATCACGACGGCAATTATTTCGCCGACGACGAAACGCTCGACCGGCTGGAAGGCGAAGGCCGGGTCGCGTTTCGCTATGCAGAACCGTGCAACGGTTCGCGCCGCGACATCGCGGGCGTCCTCAACGCGGCAGGCAATGTGTTGGGCATGATGCCCCATCCTGAACGCGCAATCGATCCGGCGCATGGCGGGACTGATGGACGTGCGTTGTTTGCCAGCGCGGTCGAGGCCCTCGCCCGCGCCTGATCAGGCGCTCTTGAACTTCTTGCCGATGTCCTGACGCGCGAAAATCTTGCGCACTTCGACTGCCGGCATCGGGCGCCCAAAGTGGTAACCCTGGATCTTGGTGCAGCCCATGCGGCGGATCATATCCGCTTCTTCCTGGTTCTCGACACCTTCGGCAGTAGTGGTCATGCCCAGACTGTCCGCCATCGCCACGACTGCGCGAACAATGGCAAGGCTTTCAGGGCTGTTCTGCGCAGCACCCTGCACGAAACTGCGATCAACCTTGATGGTGGTGAACTTCAGTTTGCGTAGATAGCCGAGCGAGGAATAGCCGGTCCCGAAATCGTCCAGAGCGATCGAGCAGCCCAGCGCCATGCATTGTTCGAGCGCTTTGCGTGCAATGCTGGCATCACGCATGAAAATGCTCTCGGTCACTTCGATCTCGAGCCGTTTGGGATCAAGTCCGCTATGCGATAGCGCCCGCACAACCGTTCCTGCAAAATCCGGCTCCAGCAACTGTTCTGGCGAGACGTTTACATTTACCCTTACATTCTCGGGCCAGTTGCTTGCCGCTTCGCGGCAGGCTTCCTGCAGCACCCATGATCCGATGGGGACGATGAGGCGCGTATCTTCCGCCAATGGAATAAACTTCGCCGGGCTGACAAATCCGTGCTCGTCGCTGTTCCAGCGCACCAGCGCCTCAAAGCTGACCACGCGCTCGTCACCCGCATCGACAACGGGCTGATAGTGGAGCACGAATTCGCTCTTCTCCAGCGCGGAACGCAGCGACAGCTCCAATTGGCGGCGCTCTTCCGCATTGCTGTGCAGTGACGGTTCGTATTCGCAGTGCACACCGCCGCCCTCGTCCTTTGCGCGGTATAGCGCCAGGTCGGCGTTACGCAGCAATTCCTCAACCTTGCGCCCATCGCGCGGACCAATTGCAGAACCAACGCTGGCCCCGACATAGAGGACATGATCATCAATTTTGTAAGGTTGGGACAGGGCCGCAATTACAGTCTTGGCTAGCGTATCTGTTCGCTTCCGGTCGGATGCATCGCGCAGCACAATAGCAAATTCATCGCCCCCCAATCGGCCGCACAATTCGCCATCCGCCATCAGCGATTTCAGCCGCGCGGCGACTTCGGCGAGCATCCGGTCGCCAATCAGATGCCCCAGTGAATCGTTGACGGCCTTGAAACGGTCGAGGTCGATCATCAGGAAGGCGCAACGTGTGCGCCACTGTTCAGCATAGGCAATCGCAGCGCCAAGCGATTCATTCAGCTGGAGCCGATTTGGCAATTGCGTCAACGTGTCAAAGCGCGCGAGATAGGCGATCTTCTCGCTGCTTTCGCGCTGTTCGGTAACATCGGAACCAACGCCCCGGAATCCCTGCCAATCGCCGTCTTCATTGATAATCGGTGTTCCGGAAAGCTCCCACCAACGGATCTCTCCGGCAACGACTGCTTTGACGATGAGGTTGGCGAAGCTTTCCTTGCGCTTCAGCTTGTCGGCCAGTTCATGGAGGCTCTGCGGGAACTGACCAGTCTTCCAGCCATCGCCGGAGATCAGTTGCAGAAAGGACTGACCCTCGACATCGCCCGGATCGCGGCCCAGCGCGAACGCAAGACGCGGGCTTACGCCCTTGAGCCGGCGGTTGGTATCGATCTGCCACAGCCAGTCGGCCTGGCCTTCCTCGAATTCGCGCAGCAGCATCGAAACGACTTCGCTCTTTTCCTGCATGGCCTGTTCGGCCTGCCTGCCTCCAAGTGCAACACGTGCGGTTTCGATGACGCCGAGACTGGCCAGCACCGCAGTTCCCAGGATCACAATTCCGAGCACATATTGGAAATTCGCAAGGGCCACGACCAGTGATCCCAGCGAGACGGTAGCGGTGAAGGCAATGGTGCTCAGTGGAGCTCCGTAACGACTGGTCGCGCTGGACAAGATGAGGAAGGCAATGACTGCCCAGATGGCCGGAAGTTGGCCAGAGGCGCCCGATAGCGCCAGGGCAGCTACACCGAACGCCCAAACCGCACCCTTGAGTGCCGCAGCACTGGCATGGCGCCGCATCTCGACTGGATTCAGACTGCGCGCGTCAGCATCGCGCAATTGCGCGTCGAGCCGATAGGAAACCTTGACTGCAATCGCCAGCATGACAGCCCATCCAGCAAGAATATACGGGCTTACACTGCCCCACGCCAGAATGGCCACCAGGCCAAATGCGATCAGATTGAGCAGGACACGGACCATCGCTCGATGCGTGACCATCGCATATTGATGGCCGTGCAGCCGCGCCCAGTCACCGTCCCCCGGCGGGTCCAAGCCAATGACCTGCCGCCCGGTTAGCGGCCTGTCATGCAGGGATAATTCGGACTTATTCTCGCTCACATCCGCACGGTTAACCTCCAAAGGTTGCGGCGAGGTAAAGGAATGGTCGGTTTTCGCGCAAGTTTCAGATGCTTGTCAGGCGACGACGTCGCCTTGCAACCACAAGGTTGAGGCGCTTCCCATTATCGACCGGCACAGGAGTTAATGCTGCACGCGATATCGGCGCACCGACGGGCAAAGCCGCAGGCGGCGGTCCAACGCTCGGGATGCGCCTCCGGTTAATGGAAGTTCTTGATACTAAAGGAAGAGCAGAGCATTTTTTTGGCTCTCCTCTTCCGCCGAGACAGGGTGAAAGAACATCCTTACCCGGTGTCAGGGCAGAATCCTCGGGTGGCCCTCGATCAGCATTACTCGACCGTGACTGATTTCGCCAGATTGCGGGGCTGGTCGACATCGGTACCCTTCACGCAGGCTACATGATAGGCGAGCAACTGCACCGGAATTGCGTAAACCAACGGTGCGATCAACGGGTGGACGCGCGGCATCTCGATGGTGGCAAGGCAGCCCTCTCCAGCTTCCGCCAGACCCGCAGCATCGGAAATCAACACTATCTGTCCTCCGCGCGCGCTCACTTCCTCCATGTTCGATACTGTCTTTTCAAACAGTGGCCCGGAAGGCGCGAGGACTATTACAGGCACCGCATCGTCGATCAATGCAATCGGCCCGTGCTTCATTTCACCGGAGGCATACCCTTCGGCATGGATGTAACTGATTTCCTTCAGCTTCAGCGCGCCTTCCATCGCCAGCGGGTAGTCAGGTCCACGGCCCAGATAGAGAACGTCGCGCGCCGGAGCGATCAGGTGGGCCATGGCGGCAATATCATCGTCATGATCGAGCGCAGCATTGAGCGCGGCTGGCGCTTCGAGCAGAAGAGCGACAACTTCCTGCTCTTCCTCTCGGCTCATCAACCCCTTCTTGACCGCCATATGCGCGGCCAGGGCTGCGAGTACAGCGAGTTGGCAGGAAAAGGCCTTTGTCGAAGCCACGCCGATCTCCGGCCCAGCATGCGTGGGCAGTAACAGATCTGCCTCGCGCGCCATCGTGCTGGTCGGCACGTTGACGATCACGCCGATCGTCTGGCCGTTAGCCTTGCAGTGACGCAATGCCGCGAGCGTATCGGCAGTTTCGCCACTTTGCGAGATGAACAGCGCCAGCCCGCCGTCCTCGAGAACGGGCTCACGATAGCGAAACTCGGAGGCGACATCGATATCGACAGGCACCCGCGCGAACTGCTCGAACCAGTATTTCGCCACCATTCCGGCATAAAAGGAAGTGCCGCATGCGACGATGGTAACGCGACGAATCGCTGACAGATCGAAATCGAACTGCGGCAGCGCGACCGAATTGTCCGAACGGCGCAAATAGGAGGCCAGCGTCTGCGCCACCACCGTCGGCTGTTCGAAAATTTCCTTCTGCATGAAGTGGCGGTAATTGCCCTTCTCTACAGCGGCGGCAGAGGCACCTGAAGCCTGGATGATGCGTTCCACAGGCTCGTTGGTTTCGTCAAAAATACGCGCGCCTTCACGGTCGATGACAACCCAGTCACCTTCCTCCAGATAGGCAATGCGCTGCGTCAGTGAAGCCAGTGCCAGCGCATCCGAACCGAGATAGGTTTCGCCATCGCCATACCCCACCACCAGCGGCGAACCCCTACGAGCACCGATCAGCAAGTCGGGATTATTGCGAAAGGCAATCGCCAGCGCAAAGGCACCGCGAAGGCGCCGGAGCACTGCTGCTACTGCCGCTTCGGGGCTTGCACCATCTTCGATCAGCCATGAAATGTGATGCGCCACCACTTCGGTGTCAGTGTCACTTTCGAGAACACGTCCTGCTGCGGTCAGTTCGGCGCGCAACTCCTTGTAATTCTCGATAATGCCATTGTGAACCAGCGCCACATGACCGGTCGCATGCGGGTGAGCATTCTTGGCGGTTGGCGCACCATGCGTTGCCCAGCGCGTGTGCGCGATGCCGATGTTGCCGGGCGCCGGGCTGCTGGCGAGTTCGGTAACCAGATTGTTGAGCTTGCCCTCGGCCCGTCGCCGTACAAGTTCCCCATGGTCAATCGTGCAGACACCGGCGCTATCATAGCCGCGGTACTCCATGCGCCTGAGGCCATCGACGAGCCGGTCCGCCACCGCATCCCTGCCGACAATCCCGATAATTCCGCACATAGATATTGGTCCTCGAATGCGTGTATGCGCCGTGACTTAGCGACAATTGGCGCGTAATCAATTACCGGCCTGAACCGTAGCGCCGTTTGCCGCCGGTTTCAGCAGGATGGATCTGTTCTCCTGCCTTTCGAAATGGTTGCCACAATCTTTCGGACGCGGATTCCTGTTAGGCAAATATCAAACTTTTAACCTTAATCGACCAAACCCAGCGTGCTCGAAAGAGCGCAATATGTGAGCTTCAGGGGATTTGCGACGATGAGTGCATTCGGGCGGAAGAACGGGGCGGCAGGAATGGCTGCCGGTGCACGTCCGCAATTCGGCGTCGCTCGCCCCATGCGCGGCGGTGAAGCTGCTGCCCCTGCTCGCAGTGAAAGCGCGGCAAATGGTGGCGACCAATTCCCGCCGTTGCCCGAAGATGGTGCTCCGCCTCCGGGTTCAGGTCATCGCGCTGCGAATAACGACGCGATGTCGCGCCTCGACGAGCGCATGAACGCAACGCACGAGACCAACGAAGTCGGTGGCTTTGAAGCGAGCGTCCACAAGATCAAGGAGCAGGTTCTTCCCCGCCTGCTCGAACGCGTCGACCCGGAAGCGGCAGCGACGCTCTCGAAAGACGAGCTGTCGGAAGAATTTCGCCCGATCATCATGGAAGTTCTGGCCGAGCTCAAGGTCACACTGAACCGCCGCGAACAGTTCGCGCTGGAAAAGGTGCTGGTCGACGAACTGCTCGGATTCGGGCCGCTTGAAGAATTGCTCAACGACCCGGATGTGACCGATATCATGGTCAACGGGCCGGAGCAGACCTACATCGAAAAGAAGGGCAAGCTGACCATTGCCCCGATTCGGTTCCGCGACGAACAGCATCTGTTCCAGATCGCCCAGCGCATCGTGAACCAGGTCGGCCGGCGTGTTGACCAGACCACGCCGCTGGCCGACGCCCGTCTCAAGGACGGCAGCCGCGTCAACGTCATTGTCCCGCCGCTGTCGCTGCGCGGCACCGCAATCTCGATTCGTAAATTCTCCGAGAAGCCGATCACGCTCGACATGCTCAAGGACTTCGGTTCGATGAGCGAGAAGATGTGTACCGCGCTCAAGATCGCCGGCGCCTGCCGCATGAACGTGGTGATTTCGGGCGGTACGGGTTCGGGTAAGACAACCATGCTCAATGCCCTGTCTAAGATGATCGACCCGGGCGAGCGCGTGCTGACCATCGAGGACGCCGCAGAACTTCGCCTGCAACAGCCACACTGGCTGCCGTTGGAAACCCGCCCGCCGAACCTCGAAGGGCAAGGCGCCATTACCATCGGCGACCTTGTGAAGAACGCCCTGCGTATGCGCCCTGACCGCATCATCCTGGGCGAAATCCGTGGCGCGGAGTGTTTCGACCTTCTCGCTGCGATGAACACAGGTCACGATGGTTCGATGTGTACGCTCCACGCCAATAGCCCGCGCGAATGCCTGGGCCGTATGGAAAACATGATCCTGATGGGCGACATCAAGATTCCGAAGGAAGCCATCAGCCGCCAGATCGCCGAATCAGTCGACCTGATCGTGCAGGTGAAGCGCCTTCGCGACGGTTCGCGCCGCACCACCAACATCACCGAAGTAATCGGGATGGAAGGCGATGTGATCGTGACCCAGGAGCTGTTCAAGTTCGAGTATCTGGACGAGAGCGAAGACGGCAAGATCCTGGGCGAGTTCCGCTCGAGCGGCCTGCGTCCCTACACGCTGGAGAAGGCTCGCCAGTTCGGTTTCGACCAGGCCTATCTGGAGGCCTGCCTTTAGGGCTTAGCCCTGCAGCAATGGCGGGACGGCAATGACCAGCAGGCTGGCGCCAATTACTGCGCTGGCCATGAATATCCCCGTCCACGGCACCCAGCCGATGCGGTCGATCCGCGCACGCTTCAACCGCCTGCGCTCCATCAGCATGGCGACAGCGGCAACCAGCAGAAAGCCAATGCCCCAAATGGCAAGGATGTCTGCATCGCTGGCGAAGGTCAGGAAATCGGGTTGGCTGAACATTGCGGGGCCGCATATGGGAACCCGCTGCCCAACGCGCAATCACTGCGCTTGCATCGCCGCCACGCATGGCTAGGCACACCGGCAATGGACGCCGCGCCCGATCATCCGCACCACCGCCCGCTCTATGCCATGTTGCTCCGGCTTGGAGCGGCCTTCGTGCTGGCGGTGATGTTGGTGTTCGTAAAGCTGGCAGACGAAAGCGGCATCCACCTCGCAGAAACGCTATTCTGGCGTCAGTTGCCGACTGTGCCGATTGTATTGCTGTGGTTCGCAATCCGCGGGCAGATGGGCAAGCTGCGGACAACGCGCATAGGATCTCACACGCGCCGGGCGATGTTCGGACTGCTCGGCATGTTCCTCAATTTTGGCGCCGTGACGCTGCTTCCGCTGGCTGAAGCTACGGCGATCAACTTCAGTTCTGCAATCTGGGCGGTTATACTGTCGGCCTTGGTCCTGCGCGAAAAGGTGGGCGTGTGGCGCTGGACAGCGGTCTTGCTGGGCTTTGCCGGTGTCCTCATCATCGTGCAGCCCGGCGATGGACACGTTCCCTTGACTGGCGCAGCGGTCGCCCTGGGCGCTGCGCTGATGATTGCCTTGATCTCGGTCCAGATCCGCGACCTTGGTCGGACCGAAGACCCGCTCGCCATCGTATTCTACTTCGCCTTACTGACTGTTCCGATCTTGGCCCTCGCAATGCCATTTGTGGCGACATCGCACACGCCATACCAATGGGCACTGCTTGGAGGTCTGGCGCTGTTTGGCCTGCTGGGCCAGTTTCTGCTCACAGCGGCATTGCGTTACGGCAAGGTCGCCAGCGTTATCGTGATGGACTATTCGGGCATCGTCTGGGCCATCCTGTTCGGCTGGCTTGTGTTCGCCAACCTCCCGCCTGCAACAACCTGGATCGGTGCCCCGATTGTGATTGGCGCCGGCGTTTTGATCGCATGGCGGGAGCATCGGTTTCAGCGTGCGGGAACCGCATGACCAACCGCCCGTTTGCTCACCCATAACGCTCATGTACGAGCACTTCGGGAAGGAATGAATTTATGATCAAGAAGTTCATGCTCGCATTTGGACTCGCCGCGGTCAGCCTTGGCGCAACGGCCTGCAATACCGTAAAGGGCGTCGGCGAAGACATCGAATCGGTCGGCCAGGCAGGCGAAGACGCGATCGATTAAGCCAAAGGAATCCCTGCTTGCTGAAACGCATTATTCTTCTCGCTTCAGTCCTTTCGATGGGTGCCGCTCTGGGTGCTTGCAATACGGTGAAGGGGCTGGGTGAGGATGTGAAGTCGGTCGGCAGAGCCGGGGAAAGAGCCATCGACTAAGCGCGCCTTGCGCTTGATCGTTGAAAACGCCCGCCTTTACCGGCGGGCGCTTTACTATGGTCCAAGCGGTTTGCGATAGACCAGCGCAAGATTGTTGGCCGGCATTGCATGGCGTGCCGTGCGGACGAAACCTTCATCAACCGCGAGTTTGTCCAACGCTCCTAGCTCGCGCAGGCCCCATTCCGCATTACGGCGCCTGAGATCGGCATCGAACGCCAAATTCGATGGTGCAGTCTCGACTGATGTTTCGATAAAAGGGCCATAGAGCACCAGCGGTGCACCCGGCCCCAGCAACCGCCCTGCCCCGGCAAACAA
>CBFGON010000062.1:0-14891 GCA_965650395.1 uncultured Qipengyuania sp.
AAAAGCTGCGATTGCCTGTCGGCAGGAATTTGAACCAGAGGCTGCTGCCGCAGGCGGTACAGAAAGCGCGTTCGGCCCATTCGCTCGACTGGTAGATGCCAACCTTGTCCAGGCCGTGAATGGTATAATCCGATCCGGTCAGTCCGGCATAAAACGCCCCGCCCCACCGTCGGCACATCTTGCATTGACAGATTTCGACCCTTTCGCCCGGCTCCGACAGTTCGACGCGAACCGCCGCGCACAGGCAATGGCCCGCAATCATCGCTCAGCCCAGCGGGACGCCTGGTGCGTTCTTGCTGGTACGGATCGTCAGCGAGGTCTTCACGCTGGCCACATTGGGCGCAGGGGTGAGCTTGCTGGTGAGGAATTCCTGAAACGCCTGCAGGTCGCGCGCAACGATCTTGAGGATGAAGTCGATCTCGCCGTTGAGCATGTGCACTTCGCGCACTTCGGGCAGTTCCTTCATCGCCGCTTCGAACTCGCGCAGCGAATCTTCTGCCTGGCTCTTAAGGCTCACCATGGCAAACACGGTGATCGAGAAGCCCAGTTTCGACGGGTCGAGATCGGCGTGGTAACCACGAATTACGCCTTCTTCCTCGAGGCTGCGGACGCGGCGCAGGCACGGAGGCGCAGTCAGGCCGACGCGATGCGCCAGCTCGACATTGGTAATCCTGCCTTCGTCCTGCAGTTCGGAAAGCAGGCGACGATCGATGTCGTCGAGGTTGGCCATCGTTTCACAGTCCCTAAATATGACGTCAATGCCAAGCTGCGGTGCGCGAACATATGAAATGTTGAAAACGCGCAACCATCGGATTGGCTAACATTATTATCTTTGCCAGCAATTGTCCCGCTTTGCAACGCAAGACAAGGCCCGGCTAGGGTAAACGACGCCTTAACCATAAATATTGTGCATCGATGAATGCCGCTGTGCGATGGCATATATTCCTGCCCCGCGCCCGAAACGGAGACTGAATGCATTTCGACGACCGCCTTGCCACTGTGCTGCGCATCCGCGCCACGGGCGAACGCGCGGCGCGTACGCAGTTTCGGCAATTGATCGACCTGCTGGGCGAACGGCCCCAGGCGGGCGACAAGGCATTGAAGGCGGCCGCCTATCTGCGGCTGATTGCGCTGGGCGAAATGATCCCGGTTGCCGAACGGGCACGGATGGTGGGCGAAAGCGGCTGGCGCTTCCGTAATCCCGAACTGGTCAAATGGTTTGGAGAGGCGCATCCCAATGTCGCGTCTGCTGCGCTCTATCGTGCGCAACTGACAGGCGAAGAATGGCAGGCGCTGATCCCCCAATTACCAATTCGTGCGCGCGGCTTCCTTCGCCACCGCCGCGATCTGCCCGACGATGCTGTGTCCGTGCTTGACCAGTTGGGCGTGTCCGACCGTGGTCTGCCGCAGCCAGAGCCGTTGGAATTGATCGAAGAGATGGAACCTCCGTTCGCTGACGAAGCGGCCGAGGATGTCGCCCTTCCCGAAGACGATCCTGCACCGGCACCAGCCACCACCGGAGTGGAAGGCATTCGTGCGCTGGTTGACCGGATCGAGGCATTTCAGCGCAGCCGCGGCGATCGCCAGCAGGACGGCGATGCGCCCCAACTGCAGATCGCCGTCGATGTTCCGCCAGAAGATTCTCGCCCGCTCGACCAATTCTCGTTCGGTAGCGATTCGGATGGCAAGGTCGATTGGGCCGACCCCGAAGTTGCCCCCATGCTCGTAGGCCTTGATCTCGGTTCACTTGGAAATGCTACGCTTGCCGAGTTGCTGGCGCTGCGCCAGCCGGTCCGCGCAAGCGAAGTTGCCTTGCGCGGTGCATCGCGCATCGAAGGCGACTGGATCGTCGATGCGGCACCACGCTTTACCCGCTCCGAAGGTCGCTTCTTCGGCTATGTCGGGTGCTTCCGCCGCGCCGTTTCGATGGCAGATGACATCCGCCATGCCGAAGCGGATCGCCTGCGCCAGCTCCTCCATGAGCTGCGGACGCCGGTCAATGCGATGCAAGGCTATGCGGAAATCATCCAGCAGCAGATGATCGGTCCGGTCCCCCATGAATATCGCGCCATCGCCGCCACGATCGCTGGCGATGCCGCGCATATCCTCGCCGGTTTCGACGAACTGGACCGGCTCGCCCGGCTTGAAACAGGCGCGCTCGATCTCGACCCTGGCGAAAGCGACTTCGCTGCCATCGCGCGACACCAGGTTGCGCAGTTGCAGACTGTCCTCAGCCCGCGCGTCGCGCGATTCGATGCCGAACTTGCCGATACGCGCGCACCGCTCGCGCTCGATGCAGCGGAGGCGGAGCGGCTGGCATGGCGGCTGCTGGCGACACTTGCGGGCGCAGTTTCCGCCGGTGAGGCGGTCGCGCTGATGCTGACCAATTCGGGCGATCACGTCGAATTGTCGGCGCAGCTTCCTGCCGCCCTGCGCGATGCAAAGGATGTATTTTCGGTCGAGGCTCGCGGCACGTCTGGCGCACTCAGTGCCGGAATCTTTGGTGCAGGCTTCTCACTCAGGCTCGCAAGGGCTGAAGCGCGTGCCGCCGGCGGAGAGCTCGCGCGCGTAGAAGATCGCCTGATCCTGTCACTGCCACTCTTGACCGCGCAGGACCTCGTGCCTAGCCCCGAAATCCAACCCGACCGCGCGCCGGGATAGGGCCGCTCAACCCTGCGCCGCAATTTTCGCGCCGCCTGTCGAGAGGAATGACGCTTGCCCCATCGCAACCTTCTCGATCCACCACAGCCGCAACAATATGCGCGGTTTGCGGAAGGGTTCGCGCCAAGGGTGCTGCTGACCGTCGATACTGAAGAAGAGTTCGACTGGAACGAACCTTTCCAGCGTACGGAACATGGGCTTAGTCACCTCATCAGGCTGCCGTCCTTCCAGCAATTCTGCGAAGGCATCGGGATCTCGCCGGTCTATATGATTGACTGGGTGGTCGCCAATTCTCCGGTCGCACATGATGTGCTGGGTGATGCCGTGCGCGGTGGCAGGGCCGAAATCGGGGTGCAGCTTCATCCGTGGGTCAATCCCCCGCATGAAGAGGAGCTGAGCAGCCGCAACAGCTTCCCGGGCAGCTTGCCACCGAAGCTGGAAAGCGCCAAATTTACGCGGTTGGTAGATGTGATCGAGAAGCACTTCGAGGTCGTGCCACAGATCTATCGCGCGGGGCGGTATGGGCTGGGCCCCGATACCGCACGTATGCTGCGTGAGCGCGGCATCGCGATCGACAGTTCTGTGCGCGCCAATTACGACTATTCAGCCGTTGATGGCCCCGACTATCGCAACCATCCGCTGATCCCCTACTGGTCTGACGAAGACCGCCAGCTGCTGGAATTGCCGCTGACGACCGTTTTCTGGGGTATGTTGCGCAAGCAGGGTCGCCAGCTGTTTCCAGCAATGCACAAGCTTCCCATGATGGGTGGTCTTCTGCCACGGCTGGGTCTGCTGGAACGCATCTCGCTCACACCTGAAGGCGTGACCAAGGAAGAGGCTCTGCGCGCAGTCGATATCGCGCTCGACGACGGTTTGCCGCTGCTGGTGATCAACCTCCACAGCCCGTCGCTTGAACCGGGACACACACCCTATGTCCGCACGCCCGAGGATGTCGACGACCTTTACGACTGGCTGCGCGGGGTCCTGTCCTATCTTGAGATGCGTGGTGTCCGTCCGACAACAGTTCGGGAAATCATCGATTCCGTGATCGTCTGACCGCTTGCCCTTCTTCGATCACGCGGCTAGGCGGCTTCCTCGCCCAACGCGCGGGCGGCGGGGCCTGTAGCTCAGTTGGTTAGAGCTGGCCGCTCATAACGGCTAGGTCGCGGGTTCGAGTCCTGCCGGGCCCACCATTTTCCGCGCGGGCTGGTGGCGAATGCAAGTGTCGGGGAGTGGCGCAGTCCGGTAGCGCGCCTGCTTTGGGAGCAGGATGTCGCAGGTTCGAATCCTGTCTCCCCGACCACTTGTCTATCTTACCCGCTCGAAACCCAATTCCCGCCGCTCTGTGTCAGCCCTTGTCAGTCGAACATGGACCATATCGCCTGCAGCTACTGCATTGGTGTCAACGCGGGCTAGAATCGGCAAATCGCATAGCTGGATCCGTGCCCCGCGTTCATCACGCTCAGTGACTACGGCTGTGAAACTCTCGCCCTCACGGCCAGAAAGCAGCACCGCCTCTGCCAGCTCGAGCACCGCGCGTTCGATTGCCCCTTCGCGCGAATCGGCTGCGTCCATCACCTTTGCGAGATCAGCAAAACCATCCTTTTCGATAGCAACCGGTCGGCCGTTTGAAAGCGCCAGTGCCGCCTCGAGGATATAGCGATCTGCCAGCCGTCGCATGGGCGCTGTGGCATGCGTATATGTGGCATTGAGCGCGGCGTGCCAGGGAATGTGCCCTGATTCATACGGTGCATAGCGGGCATGGCCGGTAGCGCGCTTGACCGCATAGTCGAACATCGCGCCCGAGTTGGTCGAGGAATCCACCGTCCGCACAAATTGCGCAAGCGTTGCGTCGGCGGGCCATGACAGCCCCAACCCGCGAGCCGTGGCGCGCAATCTGGCGATTGCCTTTTCATCAGGCGGCGACATCTCGCGGAACAGCCCGGTTTGTGCAGACAGCAGCGCATCCGCAATTGCCATGTTGGCAGCAAGTGAGAGGGCAGAGTTGGTCGACTCGGAAGGCAGCCAAGGACGTAACGAGAGCGCATAGCTGCCGTCCGCGCAGCGTTCTACCTGCTGATCGGGAACGTTGATACGTCCCGCCCCACGCGCTTCCTCCGCACGTTGAGCCTTTGCGGCGAAATCCTGAAGATGCGGAATCTCGGCCATGTCGACTATTTCATAGGCGAGCTTGGCGCGGCTGCGGATCTGCGCACGCGTCATTCCGTCCAGCTTGACCGCACCGTCCTCAGCGCAACGCACGGTGGCGACAATCGCCGGACGCGGGCCATCGGGCAGCAGGCTTGCAACACCTTCGCTGAGCACAGAGGGGTAGAGCCGAGCCCGCCCATCAGGCAGATACAGCGTGACGCCGCGTTTACACGCTTCGGCTTCCAACGCGCCGCCCGCTGGCACGAACCAGCCAATATCGGCCAGCGCATAATGCAGCAGCAGTTCGCTGCCCGCCTGCTCGATATAGAAGGCCTGGTCGAGATCAGTTGATGTTGCCGGATCGAGCGTGACGAAAGGGCGGTCTGTCCAGTCGGCATGCTCAATCAGTCCACGTTTGCTCGTTTCAGCGGCCTCAGCTTCGACTTCAGTCGGGAAAGCTTCCGGCACCGAATACTGCTTGCGGATGGCGGCAAGACCATCGGCAAGCACATGGTCGGGATCGGCAAGTACCTTCATACGGAAAATGAAATAGCAGCCTAGTCCTGCGCCGCCAGCACGATCGGATCAGGGTGATTGGCCAGGATGGCGGTCACTGCCGTCCATACTGCGACATTCTGACGCAATTGCACGGGATCAATCTTGTCGAGCGTATCGTCAGGCGTATGGTGCAGGTCGAAATAGCGCGTCCCGTCCTGATTGAGGTCGATGATCGCACCTTTCTGGTCGCGTACGATATTGATGTCGGCCCCGCCGGTCGCCACGTCTCGGCCCGGAGCCACGCCAAAGCGCGCAACGGCCCGAACCAGCGATTTATAGAGTGCGGGATCGCTGGCGGTGAAATTGGTGTCGATCTTCCAGATACGATCTGCACCGAAATCGCTTTCGAGGCCGACGAACATCTTCTCGCTGATATGAGCTTCGGAATAAGCCTTGCTGCCCCACAGACCGGTTTCCTCCGCCCCTGCAAACAGCACGCGGATCGTGCGCAGCGGCTTGCCCTGCGCAGCGGCATGTTTCGCAGCAGCAGCCACGATGCCGCAACCCGATGCATCGTCGATAGCACCTGTGCCAAGGTCCCAGCTGTCGAGATGGCAAGCGAGCAGAACCGGTGGCAGTTTCGGATTGCGGCCAACGATTTCGCCAACCACATTCCCGCTTGTGGTGGTTCCGAGATCGCGCGGGGTCATCACCAGCTTCATCCGGATCGGCTTGCCCTTGGCACGCTCGAACATGCGCTCCAGATTGTCAGCATCAGGATTGGACAGAGCGCCTGCGGGCGTGGCTGCCACACCGTCAGGAAAGCTCGTTCCGCCGGTATGCGGCGTGCGGTGGTTCTCGGTGCCAATAGAGCGGATTACCGTGGCGACTGCGCCCTTGCTCGCAGCGAGACCCGCCCCGGTCCAGCGTGCAGGCCCCGCAAAACCATAACCCGAGCCATCCTGCGTCGGGCGCATATCGTGGCTGATGAAGGCGATCTTGCCGGCCAGGCTGCCCGGCGCAGCAGCTTCGAGATCAGTATAGGATGGGAAATATACTACCTCCGCCTCCAAACCTTCAGGTCCGGTCGAGGACGATGTGCCAAGCGCCGTGATATGCATCGCCTGCGGAAATGGCGTGGTGACCCAGGCCTGTTCGGCGCCGCGAACCCAGGTCGGCATCTGATAGGGTTCGTCGGCAACATTGGCGAAGCCATTGGCCTTGAGCCAGTTCACCGCCCAGACACGCCCGCGTGCCTCCGCTTCTGTCCCCGCCTGTCGCGGGCCGACTTCAGTGGTAATCCCTTCGACAAAGTCCCACGCCAGCGTATCGCCGGTCAGCGCCTCGTCGGCGGTGTCGGCAAGTGCGGGTGAGGCAAGCGAAAACGCGGCAAACGCGACCAATGACTTTTTCATCGGGCAAAGTGCTAGAGTCGGGATAAGCACCTGTAAAGCGGCGCCGCGATCAACCGCGCTCGCACATCTGCCAAAAACGTTCGATATTGGCTGCCGCCTGAAGTGCTCCCGGGTCGATCAGCACTTCGACGGAATCTGCAAAGCGATCCGCGTCGGCCAGCCAGCTGCGCTCGCGCGCTGCATTGGCCGTTGCGTGCCATCGCGCTTCATCGCTGCCCAAAGCGCTCATTGCCCGTGCGATGTCCGCAGGCGAATGCGGATCGATGACATGTCCCGTTTCGCCCGAACGAACCAGAGCATCGCGTGCGCCGACCGGTGCAGAAACAATTGCGGGAATTCCCAACGCAACGGCTTCATTGACCACCAGCCCCCATTGCTCCTCCGTACTGACAAGGCACAAGGCAAGTGCCTGCGAAAGCCGCCTGGCGACCCCGACTGAATCGTGGTTGCCGGCAAATTCGACCAGCTTCGCCAACCCTTGCGCTCCGACCAGCTTTTCTAGTTCTGAACCTTGCTGGCCATCGCCAACAAGCACGAGTTTGCGCGCCTCCTTACCTGCGTCGGCGACATAGCGGGCGTACCCCTCGATCAGGGTGGGCAGGTTCTTCTTGCCGACAAAACGACCGGCATAAGTGAATGGTCGGTCCCGCCAGTCAATACCTGCTTCCGACGCAAGAGCGCGGATACGATCTACGCTGAGCGTATCATAGCCGGGCAGAATGGGCCGTTTGTCGAAGCCGAGAAATTCGAGATAGGCACGTTGGCGAACCCCGGCGACCACAGCCCCGTCATAGGCCGCCAGCAGCCGTGACTTGACCTGTTCGCGCAGAAGGTTGCGCGGTTTGTCATCAAACTTGCTGTCGGTCATCGCCATGATTCGCCGCCCGCGCGCTTTCCAGCGCCATGCCAGCGCCACCACATCGGGATGCGAATAGGGTATGCCGCTCAGCACCAGATCGCAGCCACGCATGGTGCGGGCATAGGCGGTCAGGCGCTCCAGCCGGCTGATCTCTTCATAAACCCGACCGGGAAACAGCGTGACATGCCGGGCATGCTCGAACCGGCGCGCAGGCTCCCAGCCATATTCGTGCGAGGCGTCCGCCGCTTCGACCCCCAGCACATGCGCCCGCCCTTTCAGCCGCCGTGCCACAGCTTCGATCCGGTCGATATGATAGGGCGCGAAATGGGCGAACAATATGGCGACCTGCGGCAGGTCGTTCCCATCATTGGCACTGTGGCGCTGCATATGCCCGCGCTAGGCGATTCGAAATGGCAAGCCAATCCCGTGCTTGCTCCTTTGCCCTGCGGCCACTATCTGGCGCGCACATCCCGCGGGGAGAGCGCCCCGCCCCATCCAAGAGATTCACGAGGACACGCCCGATGGCCGCCCAATACGCCTTTGTCATGAAGGACATGACCAAGACCTTCCCCGGTGCCCAGAAGCCGGTGCTCAGCAACATCAACTTGCAGTTCTACCAAGGCGCAAAAATCGGCATCGTCGGCCCCAACGGTGCAGGTAAATCGACGCTGATCAAGATCATGGCAGGCATCGACACCGATTTCACCGGCGAGGCCTGGCCCGGCGAGAACATCACGGTCGGCTATCTAGAACAGGAGCCCGAGCTTGATCCGAGCAAGACCGTGCTCGAAAACGTCAAGGACGGCGCACGTGCGACCGCCGACATGGTGGAGCGCTTCAACGCTATCGGTATGGAAATGGCCGAAGACGGCGCCGACTTCGACGCATTGGGCGCCGAGATGGCTGAACTGCAGGACAAGATCGATGCCGTCGATGGCTGGACGCTCGACAATCAGCTCGAAGTCGCGATGGAAGCGCTGCGCTGCCCGCCGGGAGACTGGCCCGTCACCGATCTGTCGGGCGGTGAAAAGCGTCGCGTTGCGCTGACCCGTCTGCTAATCCAGAAACCGTCAATCCTGCTGCTCGACGAACCGACCAACCATCTGGACGCCGAAAGCGTGCTGTGGCTGGAAAACCATCTCAAGGAATACGCAGGTGCGGTGCTGATGATCACCCATGACCGCTACTTCCTCGACAATGTGGTGGAATGGATCCTCGAACTCGATCGCGGTTCCTACTACCCCTACGAAGGCAATTATTCGACCTATCTGGAAAAGAAGGCCAAGCGGCTCGACCAGGAAAGCCGCGAAGAATCGGGCCGCCAGAAGGCCCTCAGCCGCGAGCTCGAGTGGATCCGCCAGACGCCCGCTGCGCGCCAGACCAAGAGCAAGGCGCGTATCCGCAAGTTCGAGGAATTGCAGGAGAGCCAGAAGGACAGAAAGCCCGGCAAGGCGCAAATCGTCATCCAGGTGCCCGAGCGCCTTGGCGGCAAGGTGATCGAGGCCAAGGGCATATCCAAGGCCTATGGCGACAAGCTGTTGTTCGAAGACCTCTCCTTCATGCTGCCTCCGGGCGGCATTGTCGGCGTGATCGGCCCCAACGGTGCAGGTAAATCGACCCTTTTCAAGATCCTCACCGGCAAGGAAACGCCGGATAGCGGCAGCGTCGACATCGGTGAAACCGTGCGGCTGGGTTTCGTCGACCAGAGCCGCGATCACCTCGACCCCAAACACAATGTTTGGGAAGAGATATCAGACGGTCTCGATTACATGAAGGTCAATGGCCACGACATGTCGACCCGTGCCTATGTCGGCGCGTTCAACTTCAAGGGCGCTGATCAGCAGAAGAACGTCGGCAAGCTGTCGGGCGGCGAACGCAACCGCGTGCATATGGCCAAAATGCTCAAGGAAGGCGGCAACGTGCTGCTGCTCGACGAACCGACAAACGACCTCGACGTGGAAACGCTGGGTGCCCTGGAAGAAGCGATCGAGAATTTCGCCGGCTGCGCTGTGGTTATCAGCCACGACCGCTTCTTCCTCGACCGCCTGGCCACGCATATCCTGGCGTTCGAAGGCGACAGTCACGTCGAATGGTTCGAAGGTAATTTCGAGGCATACGAGGAAGACAAGCGTCGCCGTCTTGGCGATGCGGCCGATCGTCCCACGCGTCTGGCCTACAAGAAACTGACGCGGTGATCGTCATTTTGTTGCATTTGAAGAAAAGTGCGGCAAAGGACGGTTAAGCAATATTGCGCTGAATGGCGTTGATTGCGCAATCGGTCGCGGGGGTTCGGGTCATGGTTGGTAAAGGTCGGGCGATTTTGCCCTACATCTTTGCCCTGGCCTATTTCGCCTCTGCGATCATTGCGCTGGAACTGACGCAGGGTAAAGACGGCATTGCAGCCGTATGGCCGCCGAGCGGTTTCTTTATCGCCGGGCTGTTGTTCCTTGATAACCGCCGTCGCGATCACCTGACTGCGGCGGTTGCCGTGGCGAGCCTCGCGGCCAATCTTTGGACCGGCGTCTCGCTCTGGGCTTCGATCAGTTATACCCTCGCCAATCTCATCGAAGGCTATCTGGTGTTCTTCCTGATGGGAGCGCACCGGCGCCGTCCCCGGCTGTCGGAACCGGTAAACCTGCTGCGCTTCGGGGGATCCGCCATTGTCGGCGGTTGCGCCAGCGCGATGATGGCAGGGGTTCTGTCGAGCAATTTCTCAAGCGAGTTCCTCGGCTCGTGGGCCAGCACCGTCACGCTCGGCATGATGATCGTCACGCCAGTGATCCTGTTCGTGGCCGAGAATCCCGAGGACAGAGCCAATCTGCCTACGTTCCGCGCTTTCTGGATTTTCCTGCTCGTGGCGTTCAGTTCACTGATCGCGTTCGGTCAGGCCGAGATTCCACTGATATTCGTGCCGGTGGTCGCAATTTCGATTGCAACCTACGCGCTGGGTTTGGGCGGAACCGCCATTGCGGCACTTATCGTGGCGGCACTTGGTTCGATCCTTACCGTATTGAACACAGGCCCTCTGCCGCTCTTCTTCGACCATACCAAATCGCAGGTCTTGTTTTTCCAGATCTATCTCGTCGCACTGCTCGTCTCGGGATTGCCGCTTGCAGCATTGCTCGAGCAGCGGCGCCGCAACCTGGCCGAAATCGGCGAGGCGAACCGGATGCTGGAATCTGCCGAACAGGCAGCAAGTGTAGGTCACTGGCGCTATCGAATCCGCGACGGCATGACTTTCTGGTCGACCGAAGCGCGGCGGCTGCTGGATCTTCCCGAAACACAGGACGCGAAGCTGACCGTGGCCCTGTCGGCGTTCCACACCGAAGACCGGGGCCGTATCCGGGCGATCATTACCCAGGCTGTGCAGAACGGCATTCCCTTCGTGTTCGAAGCACGCATCCCTTCACGCGATGCGCGTACCGTGCATGTCGAATGCAGGGGCAAGGTCGAATTCGATAGCGAGCAAAAGGTCTCGACCGTCTTCGGCACAATCCTGGACGTTTCAGAAAGGGCGCAAGCAATGCGCGCCGCCACTGTCCTGCGCGAGCGGGCTGAGCGCGAAGCGATCGAAGTGCGCCGCCTCGCCGAGACCGACGCGCTCACCGGACTGGCGAATCGGCGCAAGATCCTTGCGCGATTGCAGGAGGCTATCGGTGCAAAGGACCCCGGCAATCGGGCAATTTCGATCGCCATGATCGATATCGATCACTTCAAATCTATCAACGATCGCTTCGGGCACGAAGCAGGCGACCGGGTACTGGTCAGCTTCGCCAAGCTTCTACGCGACACCATTCCTGAAGCATCCGACTTCGGCCGAATTGGAGGCGAGGAATTTCTGGCTGTGTTGCCATCGGTTGGGCTTACCGACGCTGTTGCGCAGGTCGAAGCCTGCCGTGCAGCCGCTGCACAATACCAGTGGCAGGAAACAGGGCTGGAGCCAGTAACCTTCAGTGCCGGTGTTGCCCAGCTTGGCAAGGGACAGGAACTGGAAGACTTGCTGCGCAATGCCGATTTGGCGCTCTACACTGCCAAGAACAGCGGCCGGGATCGGGTCATTCCTGCAAGCTGAAATCTGCCCTGTAAGCGCAGTCGTCGCATATCAATATTCACTGTTCGCAGCTTGAACATTAACAAAGCGCCTGCACCGCGGTTCAGTTGCCGGTCAGGACAACCTGATACAAGCTATCCATTCGACATGAGGCTACGGGTGGTGGCGTGGCCTGGACTTTGAAGGAAACGGTCCATGACACTTGATAGGTTGAAGAAGGGAAGTGCTCTCGGCGCTCTTGCGATAGCCTTGCTTACCACCGCGATTCCCGTTCAAGCAGAAGCTTCGGCAGCTGGCTCCGAACAGCAATCACAGCGTGATCGCGGTGACCGCGGCCCGCGCAGCGAGAACCGCCAGCAGCGTAACGAGAATCGCCAGCAACGCAGCGATAATCGTCAACACCGTGCCGAAAACCGGCAGCAACCGATCCGCCAGGCGACCACCGGCCAGTCGCGCGAGGATGAGCGCCGTGGCCGCGACTGGAACCGGAGTGATCGTCGCGCCGACGTTGCACAAGAACGTTCCGGACGCGAATGGAACCGGAGCGACCGCAGCGATCGTCGTTCTGATGTTTCGCAAGCGCGGAGCGATTGGAATGCGCGTCGCCAGCAAGCAGAAAGCGAACGCCGTAGTCGCCAGCAGCAGGCTGAAAGCGATCGCCGCAGTTGGCGGCAGCAAGCTGAAAGCGATCGCCGCAGCCGCGAAAGCCGGGAAAACCGGCGCGAGAACTATCGCGACGCGCGCCGCGATGCCTATCGTGACGGCCGCCGCGACGAACGCCGTGATGACTATCGCGAAGACCGCCGGATCCGCGGTGACGCCTATCGTGACGGCTACCGAGATGCCAATCGTCGTGCCCGCTATCATGACGGTCGCCGCTGGCACGAATACAACCGGTGGGACAGCCGCAGCTGGCGCGACAACAGTCGATACGACTGGCATAGCTACCGTCGACACAACCGCTCGATCTTCAACATCGGAATCTATTATTCGCCCTATCGCGACTATCGCTATCGCCGCCTGAATGTCGGCTACCGGCTGAACAATCTGTTCTTCGGCAGCCGCTACTGGATCGGCGATCCCTGGCGCTATCGCCTGCCCGAAGTTTATGGCCCCTATCGCTGGGTCCGCTATTACGACGACGTGCTGCTGGTCGATATCTACAGCGGCGAAGTGGTCGACGTGATCTACGACTTCTTCTGGTAAGCGGTCCTCCGCTCGCTGCCTATCCGGCTTGAGAGCGGATCGGAGAAACAAGAAAGCCCCGTCGAGCGATCGGCGGGGCTTTTTCTCGCCTAGTTCGGCACTTTGCCAAACGGCAGCATGCGGAAAATACCGCCGTTCCTGTCGAAAAAGGTGTGCTTGAGCGCCCCGATTATGTGCAAGGCAATGAGATACACGAAAATCGAACCGCCCGCAGCATGGGCATCGAAGATCGAACCGCCGAGTTCCTTGTTCTCGCTCACCGGCAGTGCAGGAATGGTGAACAGGCCGAAAAAGCTCACCGAATTACCGTAGAGAGAATTGGCCAGCCAGCCGCCCAGCGGAAGTCCGATCAACAGGACGTAGAAAATCACATGGACTGCCCGCGCAAGCGTCGCTTCCCATGCCTTAAGGTCCGCTGGCAGCGGCGGGACTGGATGCGACCACCTCCACAGCAACCGTCCAAGAGTCAGCACAAGAATGAGCATACCCCAGGCCTTGTGATAGCCGAATACGGACATCTTCTCGGCGCCCTGAAGATGCTCCGCTGTCTCGGCGATCCTCCAGTTCATGATGACGAGCACGGCGATCACCCAATGGAAAATCATCGCGCCCGTAGAATAACGGCGGGCAGTGCTGGCGGAATCGGTGTCCATGAAATGCATCTCTCCGAATTTCGCTGGCGAACCTAGCTGCAATTCCTGCTGGCGCAATCCGCTCTCTTGCGGGACGCGGTGCAATTGCTAACACGCTGAGCCATGACCGTTTCGCTCGCCAATCCCGATCGCGCGGCGCTCAAGCGCATCGGCGCACAGGTACGCCAGCGGCTGGAGGCCGATCCCGGCATCTACAAGCTGCCAACCGACAAGGCCGAGATTTTCGCTGCTGCCGACTTCCTCTCTGCAGCGGAATGTACCCGCTTCAAAGCACTGATCGACCAGGTCGCGCGGCCGAGCGAGTTGCACAAGACCGCCTATGTCGCCAAATTTCGCACATCCTATTCGGGCAATTTTGACCCCGATGATCCATTGGTGAAGGGCATTTCGCGGCGGATCGACGACCTGCTCGGCATCGATTCGAGTTTCGGCGAGCGTATTCAGGGCCAGCGCTACCTGCCCGGACAGGAGTTCAAGCCGCATAACGACTGGTTCTACACGGACCAGGAATACTGGAAGGAAGAACGCAAGCGCGGAGGCCAGCGGTGCTGGACCGCGATGGCCTTCCTCAACCATGTCGCGGCTGGCGGCCACACCCACTTCACCGAGGTCGGTGCCTCGATCGAACCCAAGCCCGGCGTCCTGCTGATCTGGAACAATGCCACGCCCCAGGGAGAGCCCAATCTCGATACGATGCACGCGGGCACGCCGGTGATCGAAGGCGAGAAATACGTGCTGACCAAATGGTACCGCACGCGCACGCACACGTAACGCGTCAGCTGCGGGCCAACGCCTCGGCGATCAGTTTGCGGCTGTTCTCCACGCCGTAAAGCGCGATGAAGCTGCCCATGCGCGGGCCCTGCTCGCTGCCGAGCAGCGTCTGGTAAAGTGCCTTGAACCAGTCGCGCAGGGACTCGAAGCCGAACTCCTCGCGCTTGCCGATTTCATAGACTTGCGTTTGCAGATCCTCGGCGCTGGTGTCCGCTGCTGCGCCAGCCAGATAGGCATCGAGCGCCTGCAACGCTGCCGCTTCATTGGCGGAAGGCGCACGCTTGTGCAGTGTCGGGGCGATATAATCGCGGGTGTAATTGACAGCGGTCGTGATCAGGGATTCGAGCTCGGGCGTGACCTTGCCCGCCCCGATATAACTTTCCAGATACTCGCGCAGATTGGCCTCGCTCGCTTCCGCGCCCAGCACGCTGGCGAGGTTGAGCAGCAGGCCATAGGTCACCGGCAGGCTCTCACCCGCACCGGGAGCCTCTGCCCCGGCAAACCCGCCATTGGCGCGCGCCAGATGCCACACCGGATTGCCCAGTTGCTTGTCCAGTTCCTGTTCGCTGAGTCGTTCGCGGAACTGCCAGTAATCGTCCACCGCGCGCGGGATCACGCCGACATGG
>CBFGON010000063.1:0-14494 GCA_965650395.1 uncultured Qipengyuania sp.
AGCGATCAACGGATCGCCTGGTGCCTGCTTGGCAGCTGCATCGATCGCACTGCAGGCAAGGCGCATGTCCTGCCCGGCATATCCTGCTTGTGCCCGACGCACGAGTGCATCGGTGCTATCGGCCGTGCGCATTGCCATTACTCCGCAGATGCCTTGCAGTGACGGTCGATGAATTGCTGGTGGGTTGGTTGCTTCAGAGCTTCCGCCGCCATCGCTGCGCGCAGCTTGCCTAGCCATTCGTCCGGCGCCTGCTCGCAATAGCCGGCCAAGGGATCGAAACGCTCGGGAAGATTGCCCTGCCCGATGTGCACCGCATGCCAGCTAGGCGGGCCGAAAAGATCCATGTCCCGCGCGATGTGGCGGCCGTAGCGGCGGAAATGTTCGATCTTGAATGCCAGCGTGTCGGGGATTTCCATTTCGCGACAATAACGCCACAGATCACTGTCATCGCGCTTGGTCAGCTTGTAATGCAGCACGAGGAAATCGCGGATGCGCTCGAACTCTGTGCACGCGATGTGATTGTATTCATCGCGCACCATCTGATCCCAGCTGCGGTCTGGGAACAGTGCCAGCAACTTCGATATTCCCGCCTGTATGAGGTGGAGGCTGGTCGATTCAAGCGGCTCCATGAACCCGCTCGACAGACCAATGGCGATGACATTGCGGTTCCAGAACTTGCGCCGCATTCCAGTGACAAAACGCAAGCGATTGGCATCGGCAAGTGGCTTGCCATCCAGATTGGCGCGCAACGTGATTTCGGCAGCATCATCGTCGATGAAGTGACTGCAGTATACATACCCATTGCCGATGCGATGCTGCAGGGGGATCCGCCACTGCCAGCCCGCTTCGCGGGCGGTCGAGCGGGTGTACGGGCTAAATTCGCCGCCGTGCTGGCAGGGGATCGCGACTGCTCTATCGCAAGGAAGCCAATGAGACCAGTCGTCGTATCCGGTCTCAAGCGCACCTTCAATCAGCAGTCCGCGAAAGCCCGAGCAATCAATGAACAGTTCGGCCTCGAGACTGCGTCCGTCTTCGAGCGTTACATGCGTGACGAAACCCGTTTCACCGTCGAGTGCGACAGCAGCAACCTTGCCCTCGATCCGCGTGACACCGCGCCTCTTGGCATAGCCGCGCAAATAGCGGGCATACCGCCCGGCATCGAAGTGGAAGGCGTAATCGAATGTGGAAAGAACATTGCGCGGATCCGAACCGGGAATGGTAAAGCGCCCTTGTTTCGCCAAATTCCACGCCATGGAGAGTTCGTCAAAGGCGCCGGCATTGCCGGCTTCGTGGCGTGCCTGAAGCCACATCTGGTGGACGTCGCGAATGTCCATCGGCTTTCCATGTAGGCCAAACGGATGGAAATAGCGCGATCCCTTATCACCCCAATCAACGAATTCGATGCCCAGCTTGTACGATCCCTGAGTTTCGCGCAGGAATTCGCGCTCGTCGAGGCCAAGCATCGCGTTGAACGTACGGATCGGAGGGATTGTCGCCTCACCTACTCCGACCGTGCCTATGGCATCGGATTCGACAAGAGTGATTGCGCACCCCTTTGGGAGGGCATTGGCCAGCGCCGCAGCCGTCATCCATCCGGCCGAACCGCCCCCGACCACCAGAATCGACTTGATCGCAAGATCGTCAGTCACAATCTCTCCCTTTCCGCCTCCTTAGTCGCAACGAAACGGGACCGGTAGTCTGCACCACCGGTCCCGTCCTTGGCGAAAGGTTCCGCCGGGAGGTTGTGCGGACGCAATGCACTTCGTCCGCACAATTCCTTTTCCTTCGGAGCTTTCTAGAAGCTCAGGCGAACCGAAGCGCTGATGTTGCGGCCCGGAACCGGCGTGCCGCTGACTATCGCAGGGGTGGAACTGCCATTGACCAAAGTGGCTCCGTTACCGCGCAAGTCGTAGGTGTTGAAAATGTTGTAGATGTTCAGCCCGAATTGCAGGTTCTCGATAGGCGTGACGCGGAGCGAACCGTTGAAGGTGGTCTTGCCTTCATATTCGCGCAGTGCGTCATCGACGATGCTGCTCTGGCCAGTGGCAGAAAGCCCAAGCGTCGCATAATCGCCGAAGTCGTACGAGGCCGACAGCGAGTAGCTCAGGTCGGGAATGAACGGAGCCTTGGTATAGGATTCCGCGCCCGAAAGCTTGCGTTCGGCATCGGAATAGGTGGCATTCGCCACGAACAACAACCCGCCGTTGCGATATGTGCCGAAGAATTCGAAGCCCTGCGACTTGTAGTTACTGTCAATGATGCAACCGCCTGCGCCGCCTGGACAACGCGTTGCCGACAATTCAAAGGTGCTCTGGCTGAAATCACCCTTGAGAAGCGTCAGTTCTGCCGTCCAGTCGCCGCCGCCCAGACCACCGCGAGCTTTCGCACCGAGCTCGTACTGGTTAACGAAGTCGACCGAAGGAGTAATACCGTCCGCTGCACAGACATTAGTGCCGGCCAGCGCCTGTTCGCCGGTACACAGTGAGCCATCGTCTCCGATCTTGCCACCTAACGTTTGGCGATCCGCATTGAAGCGCCCGCCCCGCGATGCGCGGCCGAAGAGCGACAGATCAGGCGATGCCTTGAAAAGTCCCCCGAGCGACCAGCTGGTGTAACTGCGCTTGTAGTCGAGTTGTTCGCGCGTGCCGTTAGCGGTGATCGCTTCGATCAGTAAGCCCGGATTGCTCGGGTCCGGGGCTACAAGAAAAGTATCGCCACCAGAGATTGCATATCCGCTGGCGTCGACCGTTTCGAAGCGGATCGACGCGTCGAGGTTGAATACGTCATGATCGAATACGAGCTGGGCGTAAGGCGCGGTATTCGTGTATCCGAGATCATAATCGCGGGCGCAGCAATTGCCCCAGTTATTGTTGTAGCCTGAAATGCCCTGATAGGTGAGCTGGTTGCCAGCAGCATCATAGAGGTCGAGCTGCGATGGGTTGTCGCCTGACAGCTCGCGGGTCGACTTGTTGACGTGCCAGTCCATCGCAATAGTCTGGTCCATGTAGAAGAAGCCGGCACGCGCAGTCAGTGTGGATGCCTCGCCAACATCGAATTCTCCCGCCAGCACCAGATCGTTCACGAACGCGCCAAGATCGCGGATGTTGGTCGTGACGTTGACATTATTGTCAAGCAACTCGCCGGTGAAAACATCGCCTGCGTTGTGACCGTCGGCATAGCGGATCTCCGCTACAGTGGCGCCATTGACAGTCGAACCGATGATGCTCGATGTCTGGGCAATGTTCATGAATGGCGAGGAGAAGCTTCCGCTGAGGTCCGAATAGCGCGCGCGATTATCGAGCGTGAAATTATCGCCGAAAGCGTAATGCAACTGTGCGCCAATGTATTTCTGATCGGTCGAGATGCCATTGATTCCGACCCGCTCGAAACTGCCTTCGCGGTTATAGATCAGCTGGTTCTGGTTATAGATCGAGTAGTTTGTCTGGCTGCGACCGTCGAAGCCGGGGAATGCGCGGATATTCTCGACACTGGTGCCATCGAAATCCGCCAGCGCAGGGGCGCCTGTGTAGTTGATTCCCTGCGTATCGGCAGCCTTGAAGTAGAGCCGCAGGAAGGACTCGCCGTCTGCGAATTGCTTGGTGAGATTGCCCTTTACCTGCATGCTGTCGTTGATTGTGTAATCGACGCCCAGCGGATCCTTGCCGCGTTGGAAGAAACCACCAATGTGGAAATAAAGATCATCGGACAGCGATCCACCATAGCGGAAATCGACTTTGGTATCGTCGAAATCGATCCCCTTGGTTAGTTGCAGGTGACCGCCTTCGTCCTCGCCGGTGTGGCTGATATAGTTGATAACGGCGCCGGGTGCCTGGCTGGCCAGCGTGGTGGCCGAACCGCCACGTACCGCTTCGACCGTGGCTGTAGTTGCATCGAAGCGGGTCCAGTAGTCGTTGTTGCCAAACTGGATATCGCCAAACAGCACCAGCGGCAGGCCGTCTTCCTGCAACTGCACGAAGGGCGCACCGCCGGTTGCAACCGGCAGAACGCGGACGGCAATATTCGAGTTACCGCCCGGGCCTGATGTACCGGGTGTCTGGATGCCCGGAAGCAGGCGGAAAATTTCGGCTTCGGAAGCCGGCTGGAAGTTATCGATAATCGAATTGTCGATGCTGGTCACCGAAATCGAGCTTTCGATCTGGGTCTGGTTGCCGACCGATGCAGTCACCACGATTACGTCTAGGCCATTCGCATCGGTTTCGGCTGCTTCGCTGGCCGCATCCTGTGCGGTGGCGGCTGTCGGAAACGACAGAGCAGCGCACAAGGCCAATGCAGACGCACGACTACGATAGGTGGACTTCGTCATCAATTCCTCTCCCCAAGGTACGAGCACGCTTCTTTCGCAATGCTCGATTCGCGGCCCTTGTAACGCAACTGCAATCGATTGCAATCGCAATTATGCAATCGATTGTTATCTTATCCTGTTTGAATAGTCTGGATTATCGCTGATCAGCTTCATGGCGAGCTGTCGCTGTGCGAGCTGCGATCCCGTTGCCGCACGAGCCTGAGGCCGGCGGGCGATTTCGCGGCATGGATGGCACCACGGATGTTCCGACCTTCGGCGAAGCCGAAATCCAGCCTGTACCTATGCCTGCTCCGCGCTCTCATTACGGCCATTTGAAGTGCCAATTTCAAACGGTGGAAGCGATCATGGGTTCTTCCCTCGCTTATGTCTCCACAGAGTGGGTGTCACATCACGCCGGTCCGATAGACTGAACGCGTCAAACCCTGTGGATGATCATGGCTTTAGCAAGGAATGCTTGCTCCGCCGGCAACAAGAACATAAAGTGAACGAATGAGATTCGTTTTGTCCCATACCTGCACTGTCGCAGACTCGGCTGGTAGTGTGCGTTGGCCCAGCGGGATCGCCTCGCTCGATGCCGTGCTGGGCGGCGGGATGGCTTATGGCCGGGTACATGAAATCTATGCTGCGGAGGGAGACGATGCTGCGGCTACAGCCGGGTTTGCCGTGGCTTTGGCGACTGCCATGGGCAAGACCGGTCAGACCATCTTCTGGCTGCGTTTACGGCGTGATGTCAGACAGGGCGGGATAATTCAGGCCAAGGGCTGGGCAGAACTGGGTGGTAAGCCCGACGATGTGATTTTCGGTACTTTTTGCAATGCCACCGCCCTTTTACGTGCAACGATTGGCGCCCTGCAGTGCCAGGCCGTGGGGGCGGTGATTGTCGAGGGCAGAGGACAGATGCGGGAACTGGATCTGACTGCCAGCCGCCGCCTTTCCCTCGCCGCTGAAAAAACGGGCGTGCCGCTGTTCCTCCTGCGCTTCGATACCAGGCCTGCGTCAAGCGCGGCGCAGACGCGCTGGCAGGTGATTTCGGCAAGCTCGCAGAGCTTGCTCGGCAATGCTCCAGGCAGACCGACATTCGATATTGAACTGCTTCGCCAGAAATCCGGCCTGTCTGGAATGCGCTGGCGATTGGAGTGGGACCGTGACCAACGCCAATTCCATGAAATCCAGTTTGGTACGGCGGCGCTATCTGGCGCTGTGGTTTCCGTATCTGCCCGCAGACCGGCTGCGGATACAGGAAGCGGACCACACAGCCGGCGTGCCGCCTGACTTACCGCTCGCTTTCGTCAGCAAGCTGCGTGGCGCGCTGACGCTGCATGCGGTTGATCCTCACGCCAGGCGGCAGGGCATTGTCCCGGGCCTGACGCTGGCCGATGCACGGGCGCGCGTGCCCGAATTGCGCGTGGTCGATGTGGATGAGGAAGCCGATCGCCACTGGCTCAGGCGGTTGGCGCAGCATTGTATCGGTTGGTCACCGCTAGTTACCATCACTCCGCCCGATGGCATATTGCTCGACATTGCCGGTGTCGAGCATCTGTTCGGCGGTGAAACCTCATTACTAGCGCAGGTGGAGGAGGCCTACGACGACATGGGCATGACGGCCAGACTCGCCATTGCCTCCACGCCCGAAGCGGCACAGGCGCTGGCCCGCCATGCTCCATTACCCATAAGGGACGAGCGTGAGGCGATCCGCGCCCTGCCGATTGCCGCATTGGGGCTGGATGTAGAAGTGAGCCGGGGGCTTCACCGTGCGGGGTTGAAGAGCATTGGCGAAATCGCGACCCGTTCGCGCGCCAGCATCGCCGCGCGCTTCGGGATGGAAGCGGTGACCGCACTGCTCCGTCTGACGGGCGAGGAAGTCGCACCGATCGACCCTTTGCCGCAACCTGTTCCATTACGGTTCGAGCGGCGCTTTGCCGAGCCGATCGGCCATCAAGCCTCAATCGCAACCTGCTTCCTCGAATTGCTGCAGGAGGCTGCCGAAAAGCTTGAGCAGCACGATCTGGGCGGACGACGCTTTGCCCTTACTCTATTCCGCAGCGATGGCACGAAGCATCGGCTGATGATCGAAACAGGGCTGCCGACGCGTGCCCCGGCGTTGGTGCTGCGGCTGTTCGACGAGCGGATTGCTGCGCTGGCCGATCCGCTCGACCCCGGCTTCGGCTACGACAGCATCACACTGTCCATCCCCTTCAGCGAGCCGCTTCTTGCCAGTCAGCAGGCGTTCGACAGCGGAGCGGCCAGCTCGGCGCAGCTGGCCGAACTGATCGACCGGCTGAGCACGCGGATGGGGCCGGCAAGCCTGTGCCGTCTTACTCCGCAGGACAGTCATATTCCCGAACAAGCGCAGCTGGCACTCCCCGCGATCCGTAGTCGCGCACCTGTCCGCTGGCCTGCACCGCCTCCAGGCGAACCGCCGATGCGCCCGCTGTTCCTGTTCGATCCGCCGCAGCCGGTCGAAGTTATTGCCGAAGTGCCTGACGGCCCACCTCACCGCTTCCGCTGGAAGCGCAAGATGCACGAGGTGCGGCTCTATGAAGGGCCAGAACGGATCGCGTCGGAATGGTGGCGGCGCAAGGGTGGCGAGGAGCCCGGTAAAGGCGGACTGACGCGCGATTACTACCGGGTGGAGGATGCGCGCGGGCGGCGGTACTGGATTTTTCGCCACGGGTTGTACGACGAAAAGCCAGACCCCCGATGGTATATGCATGGCCTCTTCGCATGAGCGGCGCGCCGTCCTTTACCGAGCTGGTGGCCGCCACCAACTACAGCTTCCTGCGCGGCGCTTCGCATCCGGCGCAGATGGTGCAGCGCGCTCATGCGCTGGGTATGGCGGGCATCGGTATCGCCGATCGCAACAGCGTGGCCGGAGTGGTCCGCGCGCATATCGCGTGGCGCGGCATTGGCGGCATACAAAGTGGCATCAGGTTGGCGGTCGGCGCGCGGCTGGTGTTCGCCGACGGGACGCCGGACATCATCGCCTATCCCGCAACACGCCACGGCTGGGGCCGGCTGACCCGGTTACTTACCCTTGGCAACCGGCGTGCACAGAAGGGCGATTGCACGCTCCATCTGCCCGACCTGCTCGATCATGCGGAGGATCTGCTGCTGATCGCTACGGGGCACGACAGGACCACTATCGAACGATTGAACGAAGCCCGCCCAAGTGCGGTCTGGTTGGCTGCAACCATGCTGCGCGCAAGGGCTGATGCGCGGCGGCTGGCGGAGCTGCAGGCACTGGCGCTAGCGACGGGCGTTCCTCTTCTCGCCACCAATGATACGCTTTTCGACTGCCCCGAGGCGCGGCCGCTGCACGACATCCTTACCTGCATCCGTGAGGGGGTAACTATACAGACGGCCGGAGGCCTGCTCGCCGCCAATGCCGAACGCCACCTGAAATCGCCTGCCGAAATGGCCCGCCTGTTCCGCGCCTGCCCCGAAGCGATTTCCGCTACCGGCGATGTTCTCTCGCGCATCGGCTTCACACTCGATCAGTTGCGCTACGAATATCCGCACGAGCCGGTGCCCGAAGGCTGGCAGCCTCAAGGCTGGATGGAACATCTGGTGATGGAAGGCGGGCAGCAGCGTTTTCCTGAAGGTCTGCCGCAAGCCTATCAGACGGTTCTCGACGAGGAGCTTCGCCTGATCCGCACCCGCGGCTATGCGCCTTATTTCCTCACCGTGCATGACATCGTGCATTACGCACGCGGCATGGAACCGCCGATCCTGTGCCAGGGGCGCGGTAGCGCCGCCAATTCGCTGGTGTGCTATTTCCTCGGCATCACACCCGTCGACCCGGTGCGCGAGAAGCTGCTGTTCAGCCGCTTCCTTTCCGAAGAGCGCGACGAACCGCCCGACATCGACGTGGATTTCGAGCATGAGCGCCGCGAGGAGATCATGCAGTATATCTACAACCGCTATGGCCGCGAGCGGGCCGGGATTGCCGCCACCGTCATCCACTATCGTCCACGCAGCACATTGCGCGAAGTGGGCAAGGCGCTAGGGCTGACCGAGGATGTCACTGCTCGTTTGTCCTCCACCATCTGGGGCAATTGGGGCCGCGATGTTCCCGAAAGCAATCTGGCCGAAGTCGGTTTCGACATTACCAATCCACATATCGCACGGCTCAAGACACTGACCGACCGGCTGCTCGATTACCCGCGCCATCTGTCGCAGCACGTCGGCGGCTTCGTGCTCACCGAAGGGCGACTCGATGAGCTGGTACCAATTCACAACGCCGCCATGCCCGACCGCACCTTCATCGAATGGGACAAGGACGATATCGACGCGCTGGGACTGATGAAGGTCGATGTTCTGGCGTTGGGGATGCTGACCTGCATTCGCAAGAGCTTCGACCTGCTGCGCGCGCATGGCATCGCCGATCACGATCTCGCCAATGTGCCGCTGGAAGACCCTGAGGTTTACCGTATGCTCCAGCGCGGTGACAGCATCGGCACCTTCCAGGTCGAAAGCCGCGCGCAGATTGCCATGCTTCCGCGGATGAAACCGAAGGAGCTTTATGACCTCGTCATCCAGGTCGCTATCGTTCGCCCCGGTCCGATCCAGGGCGGCATGGTCCACCCCTATCTGCGTCGCCGCAGCGGGGAAGAGAAGCCGGTCTTTCCCAGTCCCGGCCCACCGCATGATCCCGACGAATTGCGGATGCTGCTGGGCAAGACGCTGGGCGTTCCGCTGTTCCAGGAACAGGCGATGAAGCTCGCCATCGTTGCCGCAGGGTTCACGCCTGCGCAGGCCGACGGGTTGCGCCGCGCGATGGCCACCTTCCGCAACCACGGCACTATCCACCATTACCAAACGCAACTGATCGAGGGCATGACCGCGCGCGGATATGATCAGGATTTCGCTGAGCGTTGTTTCCAGCAGATCCGCGGCTTCGGCGAATATGGCTTTCCCGAAAGCCACGCGCAGGCTTTCGGTTGGCTGGCCTATGTCTCGTCCTGGCTGAAATGCCGCCACCCTGCGGTGTTCACCTGTGCTCTGCTCAACAGCCAGCCGATGGGCTTTTACGCCCCCGCGCAACTGGTGCGCGATGCGCAGGAGCATGGCGTCGAGGTACGCGGGGTGGATGTCAACGCCAGCGATTGGTATTCTACGCTGGAAGAATGCGAGGATGGCGCACTTGCTTTGCGCCTGGGATTTGAGCGGATCGACGGGTTTCGTCAGGAATGGGCCGACCGGATTGTGAACAATCGTGTGTCTGGCGCCTTCGCCTCAATGGAGGATCTGGGACGACGTGCCAGCACCCCCTCCGCCGCGCTACGCAAGCTGGCCGATGCCGATGCCTTCGGTTCTCTGGCGCTACCCCGGCGCGACGCTTTGTGGGAGGCGCATCGCGCTCTGCCCGATCAACTACCCCTGTTCGCCTTCGCTGATGCCCCCGAACTGGGGAGCGAGCCGGATGCCTGCTTACCCACCATGCCGCTAACCGAGGAGGTGGTCGCTGATTATCAAACCACCCGTCTCTCGCTGAAAGGGCATCCGATGCAATTTCTCCGCGTCGATCTGGCGGGGGAAGGCGTGCTGAGTTGCGCTGACGCCAATTCTACGCCTGATGGTCGCAGGGTCCGCGTGGCGGGCGTTGTCCTCACCCGCCAGCGCCCCGGCAAAGGGAACGCGGTATTCATCACGATCGAGGATGAAACCGGCATCGTCAACGCCTTGCTCTGGGCCCGCGATATGGAGAAGCAACGCCGCGCGGTGATGGCCGCACGGCTGATGATGATCGAAGGGCAAATCCAACGCAGTAAGGAAGGTGTGGTACATCTGATGGCACATACGATCATCGACAGGACCGCCATGCTCAATCGCCTCGCGGATCAGGAACATATGGCCCCGTCACTATCCTGCGGCGATGAGATTCCCCATGCCCAACATCCACGCAATGTACGGGTATTGCCACGGTCACGGGATTTTCATTGATGCAAATGGCGTTCGGGAATGTCAGCTTGCCGTTATAGGGCTCATGAAACTGCTCAGTCGGCAACCGGACCCATTGCGCTCAGCGTGGCTACTATCGCTCGCAGAATGCTAAAATATGTCTCTTTTTTAGACATGCCATGCTGTTGCAGCGAGAATTCAGTTCGTGCCGTTTAACGTCAATGAAGTAGCGTGTTATAGAAAAGATCAGACAAAAGACGGCAAAAATATCTATCAATTGTCTGGCACAATCCGGCGCATGTGGTAATAAATGTGAGAATAGGTTTGGCTGAAGTTTAACTAAAGAGTACTTCAATTCATTAGGTTGCGATCTTCCATGTCCACCGTCTCCACCATCCTGATTCCTGGAGAGCGCGCATGAACGTCGCCACCATCGTCGCATGTGGCGGATTGGGCCGGCGCCTCAAGGCCGAGAAGGCCAAACAGAAATTGGGCGGTATTGCTCTAGTTGACCGCGCCATTGCCATTGCAACCAGTTTTGGCGGCCCCTTGGCGCTGGCGGTGCGCGAAGGGCAGCGGCTTGCTCACCGTGGTTTCGAGCAACTCACGGATGCCGTGGCCGGTGCGGGACCCGTGTCAGCGCTGGAAAGCGGCTTCCGCTTTGCCGAGGCAAATAAATGTTCGCACTTGCTGCTGATTGCCTGCGATCAACCCTTCCTGCCTGCCGACCTCGCCAGTCGTCTCGGTTCGGCAATTGGCGATAAGGGCGTAGCAGTCCCAGTCAGCAATGGGCATGACCAGTATATGGCCGCGCTGTGGAAGGTCGATAGTCCGGCGCTGACTGAATACATCGCGACAGACGGGCGGGCATTGTGGCGCTTTGCCGAGTCGGTTGGAATGGTGCGCGTGCCCTGGCCCGCCGATGGCGATGACGACAACTTCGCCGATATCGACGACATTGCTGCGCTCGCCCGCGCTGAATCGCGATTCCGTTCTCGTTCGGACTAGATCACCGCGCCTTCGATCAGCGCGTCGACAACCGCCGGATCGGCCAGCGTCGACGTATCGCCAACCTTGTCCGGTTCGCCCTCGGCGATCTTGCGCAGGATGCGGCGCATGATCTTGCCCGACCGCGTCTTGGGCAGTGCAGGCGCAAACTGGATCGCGTCAGGTGAAGCAATCGGCCCGATCTCGCCGCGCACAAACTGGCGCAGCTCTTGCCGCAAATCCTCGCTGTCAGGCTCGCCCGCATTGAGCGTGACAAATGCATAGATGCCTTGCCCCTTGATATCGTGCGGCATTCCGACCACCGCCGCCTCGGCAACCTTGGGATGCGCCACCAGCGCGCTTTCTACCTCGGCAGTGCCCATGCGGTGACCAGAGACATTGATCACGTCGTCAACCCGGCCAGTAATCCAGTAATAGCCGTCCTCGTCGCGGCGACAGCCGTCTCCTGTGAAATATTTGCCGCGATAGGTGGTGAAATAGGTCTGGAAGAAACGGTCGGCATCGCCCCAGACCCCGCGCATCTGGCCGGGCCAGCTTTGCGTGATGCACAGATTGCCTTCGGTCGCGCCTTCAAGCACGCCGCCTTCGCTGTCGACGAGCTGCGGATAGACACCGGGCAGCGGCATCGTTGCGCTGCCGGGCTTGGTTTCGACTGCGCCGGGCACAGGGGCAATCAGCGCCCCGCCGGTTTCGGTCTGCCACCAGGTATCGACGATTTCGCAACGCCCTTCGCCTACGATCTCGTGATACCAGTTCCACGCTTCGGGATTGATCGGCTCGCCAACCGTGCCGAGCAGGCGAATTTGCGAGCGGTCATGCTGTTTAACCCACTCATCGCCTTCGCGCATCAGCGCGCGGATCGCCGTGGGGGCAGTGTAAAAGATAGTCACGCCCAGCCGGTTCGACGTTTCCCAAAAACGCCCGAAATCGGGGTAATTAGGCACGCCGTCGAACATCACCGTGGTCGCGCCATTGGCGAGTGGAGCATAGACGACATAGCTGTGTCCCGTGACCCAGCCAACATCGGCGGTGCACCAGAAAATGTCATCATCCTTTGCTCCGAACAGCATATCGAAGGTCGATGTGACCCACAGCAGATAGCCGCCAGTGGTGTGCATTACCCCCTTGGGCTTGCCGGTCGACCCGCTGGTGTAGAGGATGAACAGCGGGTCTTCCGCGTTCATGGGCTCTGGCGGGCATTCTGCGGACACTTCCTCGCGCAGATCGTGCCACCAGCGGTCACGTCCTTCCACGAAGTTAACATCACCTCCCGTGCGACTGACCATTATCACGGCATCAACGGGGGACTTGGCCAGCGCCTTGTCGGCATTGGCCTTGAGTGGGACGCGACGGCCGCCGCGTGACCCCTCATCGGCGGTGACCAGTAGCTTAGCACCGCAATCCTCTATCCGGTCGGCCAGGCTGTCCGGCGAGAAGCCGCCGAACACCACCGAATGCACCGCGCCGATGCGCGCGCAGGCGAGCATGGCAATCGCGGCTTCGGGGATCATCGGCATATAGATCGCCACACGGTCGCCCTTGCCGACGCCGCTGGCTTTCAGTGCATTTCCGAAACGGCAAACTTCCTCATGGAGTTCGCGATAGGTCAGCGTGCGGCCTTCGCCCGGCTCATCGCCTTCGAACACAATCGCAGTCTTGTCACCGCGCGTGACGAGATGCCGGTCGAGGCAGTTGGCGGCTACATTAAGCTCGCCGTCCTCGAACCAGCGAATGCCGAAATCGGCCTCGTCGAACGAGCTGCGATCGGCTTTGGTGGGGAAGCGCGTCCAGTCGAGCCGTCTAGCTTCCTCGAGCCAGTAGCCATCGGCATCGCCGGCCACGGACGCGTGGCGCTGGGCGAGTGCTTGTTTCGGATCCATGGCATCAATCTCCCGCTTGGCAGTTGTGCGAATAGCTAAAGCGTGATCGGGCTGCCGCCATTGCACTTTTGACCCGATTACGCCTCTTTTGCCCAAAGGTGCAATGTCGCCAGTGACATAGAAATGCCATGCAATGACCAAATCACAGTGGTCACGAGGGAAGGATACCCATGGCAAGAATTTCGCTGTTCGCCTGTTCGGCGCTGGCATTGGCACTCGCCGCGTGTTCGGGCGGAAAAGAGGCTGCCGAAGAACCCGTTGCGCCCGATGACACGGCTCTGGTTGCCCCTGCCGAGCCTGCCGCTACGGCAGTTGCAGATCCGGCTGCGCCAGGCTCCCCTGCAGCAGAAGAGACGCCTGCCGCAGAAGAGGAAAAGCTTATCGAAGCCAAGCCATCGCCAGCGCCGGCACCGTCGGCTGCAGCTGTCGCTGCTCCGCCGCCTGCCAAGCTCGCCGAGGTCGCACCTCCCGCAGCTTTCGGGCGTTGCGCGGTGTGCCACACGGCGAACAAGGGTGGTGAGGACAAGTTGGGGCCCAATCTCTACGGCACCTTCGGCAAGAAGGTCGCACAGGGCAGCTTTGCCTTTTCCGATGCGCTCAAGAACTCTGGACTGACGCTCGACGAACCAACGATGCACAAATGGCTGGAAAATCCGCGCGCGTTGGTGCCGGGCAACCGTATGAGCTTCCCCGGCATCAAGGATGCAGCAAAGCGCCAGGAAATCATCGACTATCTGAAGAAGCAGCGCTGAAGACAGGGGGCGGGTTTGTCCCCGCCCCTTGCTCATTGCGAGCGATAGATTACCGGCTGTATGTCGGTGAAATTGGCAATATCGGCCAGCACCTCGGGAGTTCCATAAGAACCCAGTGCAGCGTCAATTGCGGCGGCATTGCGAAACTTCAGCACCACCATTGCGGCATTGGGCTGATTGCCATCAGCCGGCCACAGAATGTCTGCCCCTGTCATTCCGGTGGCACCCCAGTGCTTCTCGACCAGCGGGATATGTTTGTCGCAATAGTAATCGGCATCGAAGCGAGCACCATCATGCTGCGGATAACTCACTACGAGATTGGCCATGTCATTCTCCTTTGGTCCGTGATTTCCGTTCCGGGACGCTTGCCGGCTGCGCGATAACAAGTTCGCGCCCCGCGGCGCTCCAGCCATCGGTGCCTTCGGCAAGCCACCAGACGTTTTCGATACCGCCGGCTGCGAGCCGACGCGATGCGTTCCAGCTCATCCAGCAATCGGCCCGGCAGAAGACGATTACCGGCAGGCTGGGCCGTTTGCGCCGCGCGCGCTGGATCGTCTCTTCAAGTGCGCGCCACAGCAGCGTGTCGACCGGTGTGCGCCCGGTATCGGGATGCCACACCGCTCCTGGAA
>CBFGON010000064.1:0-14403 GCA_965650395.1 uncultured Qipengyuania sp.
GCGGGTTGGCGACGACGCAGAAGTCCTTGCGGATTTCGGCATCATTGTAGCTGCCACCCAGATTGAGCGAGAAGCCGCCAGAGTTATATCCGAAGTCCATTTCGACACCGCGGATGCGCGCCTCGCCCGCGTTGCGGACTTCGGACAGGCCGTTTTCACCGAGGAAGGACAGCTGGATCCCGCTCCAGTCAATCTGATAGACCGCACCGTTGAACCGCACAGGTCCGAAGGTGGTTTTCCAGCCGATCTCGTAATTGTCGAGCTGGTCGGGATTGTAAGGCGGCAACGTGCCGCGGCGGTTCACGCCGCCCGGGCGGAAGCCCTGCGACCAGGTGGCATAGACCAGCGCATCATCGTTGATCTTGTATGTCGCATTGGCCTTGAAGATGACGTCGGTATCAGAAGTCGTCTTGTCGACATTGGTGCAGGGGCTGCCATCGACTTCTGCCGGGCCGAAGCAGGCAGCAACGCCGGTACGGCTGGAATAGCCGTCGCTATAACCGAAGAAGCCAAGCAGCGAGTTCTTGTAATTGTAGACGCGCGCACCGCCGAGCAGCGTCAGCTTGTCGGTAACGTCGAAACTGATTTCACCGAATGCGGCATAGTCGCGGTCAACGCGCTTCTGCTGCGTCAGCCAGATATCGCTTTCAGTTCCGGGAACGGTGATCGCATCGGCGATATCGTCGATGATGTAGTTCTGGGTGATGTAGTGCGTCTGGCGCTGTGCGAACAGGCCGCCGATGAAGCGCAGCGGGTTTTCCTGCGGGCTGGCGATACGCACTTCGCCGAACCAGCGGCGGTATTTGTCGGCACCATTGATATATTGGTTCGGGCTGACGAGGTCGCCAATATTGTCGTAGAAATAGGCACCGTAGCCGGAGATGGCATCATAGAAATAGCCATAGTCGGAATAGTCCGAGGCAACTTCGTCTTCGCGCCACAGATGGCCGCCGGTCGCAACCAGATCCCAATTGCCGATCTCGCCTTCAATGGTCAGCGCGGCCTGAACCCATTCGTCGGTCGAATATTCGGGGTTGTACTGGACCGTCTGGAGATCGTCGGTGACGGCAGACGAGCGTTCCTGCGCGAAACTGCCTGTGCCGTCCTGCTTCTGGCCCATGATGGTCGGGCGCACGGTCCAGCTGTCATTGAGTTCGATCCCCAGCGCCAGACGCGCGCCATAGGTTTCGACATCGTTGTAATCTTCCTCGACGAGGGCTGTATTGTCCTGCGTCGCGGCTGCCGTGCCCTGTTCGGCTTCGAGTGAAGGGAAGATCCGGCTGCCGTGAATATTGTCGATATAGCCGCCATCCTTGCGGTACCAGCCGACCAGGCGAAGTGCCGCATTGTCGGACAGCTTGGCGTTGTAGAAGCCTTCGATGGTGCCGCCCATTTCGCCATGCGCGACCTGGTTCACTTCCACGTCCATCGCGCCGTAGCTTGACGAATAATCGGGCGGATTGGTGACCATCTTGATCGTGCCCGCCATCGAGCTGGCGCCGTAAAGCGTGCCCTGCGGCCCCGCCAGTGCCTCTACGCGGGCAAGGTCATAGGCGTGGATGTCGAGCGCGCCCTGAATGGTCGTGATCGGCATTTCGTCGAGATAGGTGCCGACGGTCGGTTGCGAGGTCGAGTGGTTGGCGTTCTCGCCGCTGGCAACAGCGCGGAAATAGACCTGGCTGAAGCCGGGGCCGGCCGTCTGGATGGTGGCGGAAGGAAGGAACTTGATCGCGTCCTGCAATTCGCTGACGCCCAGTTCTTCCAGTGTTTCGGTATTCATGGCCGAGACGGCCATTGGCACGTCCTGCAGGTCCTGCGCGCGCTTCTGCGCGGTGACGATGATGACGTTCGGTTCATCCGCCGGCCGCGTTTCCTGGGCCATGGCCGGAGTGCAGAGTGTTAGCGTGGTTCCCGTGAGCAGGCTCGCGGCGAATGTGCGGCGCGATTGTGCAGGCATGATTGTCATGCGATTTCCCTCCGAAGGTGCGACCCCATCAGCGCAATCCGCCACAGCTTTTGCATTTTGCCAAGAGTCGCGCCGTTTTCGGCGGTGAATATTTCGGAAAATAGCCCGATTTTATGTCATTTATGCAACGAAGTTGGGATGAACCTCAGCGCCGGGCATAGGTGCGGGTCAGATCGCCCAGCTCGTCGCGCAATGGGCCAAGCCATGCATCATAGGGCTCCCATGCGCCGACACCGCTTCGATTGAGCGGCTGGCGCACCTGTTCTGACGAGGCTGTCCGCACCGCGCGGTCGTTCTTGTAAAACTCCATGCACGCTTCTTCGAACTGCAGACCAAGGTAGTCGAGCATGGCGCGCACGACGCGTTCGGGATCGTCCAGCAGATCTTCGTGGATTACGCGGTGGATGCGCCCGGGCAGCACTGCATCATAATGGTCCATCGCGCGCACGTAATCGGCGTAATAGCGTCCCACCAGATCAAGCCCGTAGGAGAAACCCTGACCCTTGGCGAAATGCTGGCGGAAATTGGAGAAACAGCAATCCAGCGGATCGCGCCGCGCATCGATGATCTTCGCATTGGGCAGGATCAGGTGGATGAAGCCGGCATAGCTCCAGTTGTTGGGCAGCTTGTCGATGTAGAAAGGCTTGCCCGATTTGCGCTGCACCCGCGTGCGGTCGAGGAATTGGGCGCCCAGTTCGGCCAGGCGTTCGCGCGGCATGGCGGCCACCGCTTCGGGCCAGTTGCGGCTGCCCAACCCCATGTCGCGCGCCTCGCGCATCGCCATGGCGGGGATATCGGGCAATTCCATCGTGCCTTCGACCTGCGAATGGCTGGACAGGATCTGTTCGATCAGCGTCGAACCGGCGCGCGGCATGCCGAGGATGAATATCGGATCGGGCGCGGGATCGCCCATGCCGGAATGTTCGGCAAGGAACGCAGGCGTCAGCACTTCGATCATGCTGTCGACCTGCGCAGTGGTTGTTTGCGGATCGTAATCCATTTCGCCGCGTCGCAGGCGGTTGCCTGCATCGTAATGGTCGAAACTTCTGGCGTAGTCCTTGCGATCAGCCCATGCCTTGCCGAGCGCGAAATGAAGGTGGAAGGCGTCTTCATGCGCGGGCCCGCCCGCCAGTGCTGCCTCCATCGCATCGACATCGGCATCGTCGAACTTCACCGTCTTGAGATTGGCCAGGCTCCACCAGACTTCGCCCAGATCGGGCTGGATCGCCAGCGCCCGGCGATAGGCGGCAATGCCTTCGTCGAGCTGGCCGACAGTCTTGAGCAGATGGCCGTGGCTCATCTGCAGCTTGGCGTGATCGGGGAATGTTGCGGCCAGTTCGGCAAACAGGCGGATGGATTCGTCATATTCGCCGATCCGTCCAAGCGCGGCGGCGCGCAGATTGAGGTGCGCAAGGTTGGCCGGGTCGCGCGCCAGCACCTGTTCCAGCACCTCTGCCGCTTCACCGAACCGGTTCTGCTTGTAGAGCACTGTGGCAAGATTGGCGCGTGCGGCGATGAAACCGGGGGCAAGCTCCAGCGCGCGGCGGAGCAGGTTTTCAGCATCGCGATAGCGCCCGATGCGCCCGGCCAGTTCGGCCATCATGCGGATGGCGGCAACATCAGTGGGCTGGGCGTGGAGCCGCCCGCGCAACTGCTGTTCGGCGGCTGGCAGATCGTTTGCCATCAGCGCCTTGGCAATGGAAATCAACTGCGGGTCCAGTGTAGCCGCACGGATTGCCGCCATATCTGCCGCCTGTGCTTCTTCCTCCTGTCCCAGTAGCCTGAGCGCGCTGGCAAGCTGGCGTTGAGCCGGTGCGTGTTGCGGATTGCGCGCGGCTGTGCGGCGCAAATCATCGACCTGCGCCGCCGGATCGTTCATTGCCGTATTATCCGCCGATTCCACTATCACTTTGTCCTTATCGCCCCTTGCAGGCTGTCACACCGCTTTCATGCTGCTATCGCATGGCGCAAGGGCAAATTCCAAGGAAGACACAGATGACCGTCGCATTGCATCGCCGCCAGTTCCTTTCCGCCACGGCGAGCGCCTTCGCCGCGCTTTCGGTGAGTGGTTGCATGATGCGAGGTGGCGGGGTTGCTTCTGCCGGTGGCTTTACCGGTTACGGCCCGCTGGTGACCGATCCCGAAGGGCTGCTCGATCTGCCGCAAGGCTTCTCCTACCGCGTGCTCTCGCGGCTGGGCGATACGATGGATGACGGGTTCAAGGTGCCCGACCGCGCCGACGGCATGGGCTGTTTCGACATCGGTAATGGCGAAATCGCGCTGGTGCGCAACCACGAGCTGATGCCCTCTGCCGATGCGGGTGGCGATCTGCCGGTCGGCTATGACCGGGTGGCGGGCAAGGCGGTGATCGGCGGCGGGACGACTACGCTGGTGCTCGATGCGAAGACTCTGGCCAAGAAGCGCGAGTTCCGCTCGCTTGCAGGCACGATCCGCAATTGTTCGGGCGGGATCACGCCCTGGGGCAGCTGGCTGACCTGCGAGGAATTCGTCACCGAAGCCAAGCATATCGCGCCCGACAAGCTGGGCAAGGACCACGGCTGGGTGTTCGAGGTTCCCGCTGCCGCAAACGGGCTGGTCGACGCGCCGCCGCTGAAAGGGCTTGGCCGGTTCAACCACGAAGCCGCCTGCGTCGATCCGCGCACCGGCATCGTCTATGAAACCGAGGACCGCGAGGACGGCGTGTTCTACCGCTTCATCCCCCATCGCCCGGGCGATCTGGCGGCAGGCGGCAGGCTGCAGGCAATGGTGATCGTCGACGGGCCGGCCGATACGCGCAATTGGGATAGCCCGGCCTTGCCCGTGCGCGCGCAGAAGACGGTCCGCTGGGTCGATCTGGAGGATGCCGATGCACCGGCGGACGATCTGCGCCAGCGCGCGGCAGCCAAGGGCGCAGCGCTGGTCGCGCGCGGCGAGGGCATCCATATGGGGGACGGCGATCTCTATCTCTGCGCCACCAATGGCGGGGCAAAGAAACTCGGCCAGATCTTCCGCCTGATCCCCGGCCTTGATGGCGCCGACGACCGCTTCGAGCTGTTCTTCGAAAGCGAGAACGAAGCGCAATTCAACTATGGCGACAACCTCACCGTGGCCGCCAACGGGCATCTGGTGGTGTGCGAGGATCAATATACTGACGTGGTCGACAACCACATCAAGGGCATCACTCCGCAAGGCACCAGCTATGATATCGCCCGCCTGATCCAGCAGACCGAACTGGCGGGCGCCTGCTTCTCGCCCGATGGCAGGACGCTGTTCGTCAACGCCTATGCGCCCACAAGAACGCTGGCGATTACCGGCCCCTGGGCGGCCTGACGCGCGGCGGTGAACGCGTTTTTCTTCGCCCTTGTCGGCAGCTTTGCGCTGGCATTTGGCGCGCGCGACCAATTGCTGGTGGCGCATCTGCGCGAAAAGCTGGGTGGATCCATTGGACCACTCCTTGCCGCCCTTGCGAGCAGCGCAATCACGGCCGTGATCGCTGCCTGGGCGGGCGCGCAACTCGGCACGCGGCTGGCGGAAGGCGCCTCGCTGATGTTCGTCGCCATCGCCCTGCTGGTTGCTGCTTTTGAGCTGGCGTGGCCGTGGCGGCGCAAGCTGCCGCAGGAACCGACCCACTCGCTGGTAGCGACCTTCCTCGCGCTGTTCGTTGGCCAGATTACAGACGCCGCGCGCTTTCTGGTGCTGGCGTTGGCGGTTGCGCTGGCTTCGCCTGAGCTCTCGGGGCTGGGCGGGGCCATCGGCGGTTGCGCTGCGGTAACGCTGGGGTGGATGATGGGCGCGGAACTGCCGCGCCTGCTGCCGCTGCGCGTTATCCGCCTGTCACTCGCCGCCGTGCTGCTGGTCGCTGCCGTCATAATCGGCCTGTCGGTCCGCGGCATGATCTAGCGAATAGCTATGCAGGTCCGCCCGCACCATTGGCCGGAGGCGGGGCTGGTGTATGGTGGACAGATGGCAAATGCTAAGATCATCGAGGGCGCGGATAATGGCGCAATCGCCAGCTGGCTGGCGCAACTGTTCGGCCGGATAATGGCATCGCGCGAAGGTCCGGTGACAATCACCGTGCCCGGCGGATCGACTCCGTTTCCGATCATCGAAGCCCTGCTGGAGCGCGAACTCGACTGGTCCCGATTGGTGGTCTGGCCCAATGACGACCGGATCGTTCCCGAGGACCATTCTGCCTCCAACACCGGCAAGCTGCGCGCCCTGTTCGAGCCTGCAGGTGCCGAAGTGGTCACGCTGAGCGAGATGGAAGCCGTGCCGCACTTCGATCTCGCCTGGCTGGGCATGGGTGCCGACGGGCACATTGCGTCCTTGTTTCCCAACACCGACCCGCAGGTCGATGAACCGCAGCGCATTCTGCGGCTGACCCCCGATCCGCTGCCGCCCGAAGCGCCTTTCGACCGCATCAGCCTGACCCTGCCTGCATTGCTCGGCAGCGATGCGATCGCTTTCGTCATCCGCGGTGATGACAAGCGCACAGTGTTCGAAGATGCGCTTGGGGGCAAAAATGATCTGCCGGTTGCCCGGCTGCTGGCAGGCGCTACACAGCCTGTCACATGCTTCACCTGATCCCCGCACCGCTGCATCGGCTGGCGCTCAATCTGGCCTATCGACTGCAGCAGAAATTGCGCCGCGCCACCGGCAAGACGCGCGACGGGGTGACGGTTGTGGGGCGCGATTTCGATGGGCAGATCCTGCTCATCCGTCATAGTTACGGCCCCAAGGGCTGGTATCTTCCCGGCGGCGGCGTTGGCTTGGGCGAAATGCCGGAAGATGCCGCGCGCCGCGAATTGCGCGAAGAGACCGGCTGCGAGGTCGAGGGGCTCAAACTCCTCGGCATAATCGATGAAGTGCTGTCAGGCGCACAGCATCAGGCGTATCTTTTCGACGGCGTAGTCAATGATACGCCAAAGGCAGATGGCCGCGAAGTGGTGGAAGCGCGCTTCTTCCCCACCCATTCACTGCCCGAACCACTCAGTCCGCGCACGCGTGTGCGGCTTGAAATGTGGCAGGCCCGCAAGAGCTAGAGCAGGCTCAACTGCGCATCGGGGCGCGGTTCCTCTGCTTCATCGCCTTCCAGTTTCGACAGTGTCAGCCCCATTAGCCGGATGGGCAGGGGCAAGGGCAGAACCTCGTCGAGCAAGGTGCGCGCAATGCTGCCGAACTCGCCCTTGTCGGCGATGAAACGATCGACCGTCTTTGCGCGGCTGAAAATCTGGAAATCGGTATATTTCATCTTCAGCGTAACCGTGCGCCCGCGCGCTTCGGCACGTTCGATATAGCCCCAGACGATATCGATGATGTCTTCCAGCGTCGCGCGAAGGTCTGACCCGCTGGACAGGTCGTGGTTGAAGGTCCGCTCGCCACCCACCGATTTGCGGACGCGGCTGGCGCGAACCGGGCGCAGGTCGATCCCCCGTGCGGCACGGTAGAGATAATCGGCGAAGCTGCCGAAATTGGCGCGCAGCCAGGCAATGTCCTTGGCGGCGAGGTCGGCCCCGGTCTCGATTCCCAGGCGCGCCATCTTCTCCGCCCCCTTGGGCCCCACACCGTGGAAGCGGCGGACCGGCAGGCTGGCGACGAAATGCGCGCCTTCGCCGGGGCGGATCACGCACATTCCATCAGGCTTGTTCTGGTCGCTAGCGATCTTGGCGAGGAACTTGTTGTAGCTTACCCCGGCGCTGGCGGTGAGGCGGGTCTTGGCGCGGATTTCCTGCCGGATCAGCTCGGCAATGCGTGTGGCCGAACCGAAACCCAATCTGTCCTCGGTCACATCGAGATAGGCCTCGTCGAGGCTCAGCGGCTCGACCAGATCGGTGTGATGGCGGAAGATCGCGCGGATCTGCTGGCTGACTTCGCGATAGACTTCGAAGCGGTGGCGAACGAATATCAGGTCGGGACACAGCCGGCGCGCGGTGGCACCGGGCATGGCGCTGCGTACCCCGAACTTGCGCGCTTCGTAGCTGGCGGCGGCGACCACGCCGCGCTCGCCCGCGCCGCCTACTGCCACCGGCTTGCCCCGCAGGTCCGGATTGTCGCGCTGCTCGACGCTGGCGAAAAAGGCATCCATATCGACATGGATGATCTTGCGCAGGCCCTGCGCTTCGTCCCTGTCCTCGCTGTCATCCGCCGTGGCCATGCCCTGTGATAGCGTGTCGTCCGCGCGGGCGGAATGGCTTCGCCTGAATGCGGGTATTCCTATTCATTGCAAAAAAGCGCTGGCCATTCAGCGCTTCGGCCCCCAAGTCGCGGCGCGTGAGCGGTCTATTGCATCATCCCACCCACAAATTGGGCGAGCGAGAGCTGATCGTGCTGATGGCGCTGCTGATGAGCCTGCAGGCCTTCGGCATCGACTCTATGCTGCCTGCGCTTGGCGCAATCTCCAGCGATTTTGGCGTGGGCGGAAACCAGCGTCAGTTCGTGATTGGCGCCTACTTTCTCGGCTCCGGCATTGGCGCATTCTTCCCCGGCGCATTTGCAGACCGTTTCGGGCGCAGGCCCGTGCTGGCCCTGGGATTGATCGCTTACGTATTGCTTTCGGTAGCCTGCGCTCTGGCAACCAGCTTTGATGCGCTTATCGGCATCCGTCTGGCGCAAGGGCTGCTCTGCGCGGGATTGAGCGTCGTTCCCGCCGCTATCGTGCGTGACCGAGTGGGCGGTGACCGGATGGCGCGGATGATGAGCCTGATCATGATGATCTTCCTCGCCGTGCCGCTGGTCGCACCCACCATCGGGCAGGGGATCCTCAACCTGTTCGGCTGGCGGGAAATCTTCTGGGCAATGGCGATCATGGGGACCGTGGTGGGCACATGGGTGTGGTTCCGCCTGCCCGAATCGCTCACGCCCGAGAACCGTCAGGATATCGAACCCGCCACGATTCTGCGCAACATGGGGACGGCGCTGTTCCGGCGCGATTCGATCGGTTACGTGATCGGCAGCGCGCTGGTGTTCGGATCGCTGTTCGGCTTCCTCAATTCCTCGCAGCAACTGATTGGCGAGCATTTCCACGCCGGGCAAAGCTTCGCGCTGATTTTCGGCGCGGCTGTGCTGGGCATGGTCGCGGCCAATTTCACCAATGCCCGGATTGTCGAACGCTTCGGTGCGCGGCGGGTGAGCCATGCCGCGCTGCTGGTTTTCATCGCGGCCAGCGTGGCGCAATTTGTTTCAAGCGGGCGTGCGGACCAGCAGCTGTGGGAATTTGTGCCCATACTTGCCGTATCAATGGCGTCGCTCGGGTTCATCGGGGCGAATTTCAGCTCGATTGCGATGCAGCCGTTCCACCATATCGCCGGTGCGGCGAGCAGCGCGCAGACCAGTCTGCGCATGATCAGCGGCGCCTTGCTGGGCAGCTATATCGGCTTCGCCTATGATGGCACCGCCCGCCCGCTCGCCACGGCCATGCTGAGCTGTGGGCTGCTGGCGCTGGCGGTGATCCTCTATAGCGAGAAGGGCAAGCTGTTCCGGCGGGTCACTCCGCGGAACTGACCTCCCGTCTTTCGCGGTGGCCGATTGCGCGGCGGAAGGTTTCCGGCAGGAACAGCAGGCCGACCACCAGGCTCAGCACCGCGACCCCCACCGGATACCATAGCCCGGCGTAGATATCGCCGGTCGCCGCAACACAAGCGAAGGCAATCGTCGGCAGGAAACCGCCGAACCAGCCATTGCCGATGTGATAGGGCAGGCTCATCGCGGTATAGCGGATGCGCGCGTCGAACAGTTCGACCAGCAGCGCGGCGATGGGGCCATAAACCATCGTCACCAGCACCACCAACGCGGTGAGGATGGCGACGACCAGCGGCTTATTGATGGCGGCGGGATCGGCCTTGGCGGGGTATCCGGCGACGTTGATTGCATCGGTGATAGTCGCGGTGTTGCCGTGTGGGCCGACCTCTACCGATTGTTCGCCAATGGTGACCAGCGCCTGCGGCAAATCGCCACCTTCCTCCGCCAGCGTATAAGGTATGCCGGACTTGGCCAGTGTGGAACGCGCCACATCGCAGCCTGTGGTGTCGAACTTGCTCTTGCCGATGGGGTCGAACTGGACCGAGCAGCTTGCCGGATTGGCATAGACGGTCACCGGATGTTCGACGCTGGCGGCAGCAAGCGCCGGATTGGCCGCCCCGGTCAGCGCGCCGAACAGCGGGAAATAGGTCAGTGCCGCCAGCGCCAGCCCCGCCATGATGATCGGCTTGCGTCCAATCTTGTCACTCAGCCAGCCGAAGAACACGAAGAACGGCGTGCCTATGGCCAGCGCAATGGCGATAAGGATATTGGCTGTGCCGCCATCCACCTTGAGCACTTTTTCAAGGTAGAACAATGCGTAGAACTGGCCCGTGTACCACACCACCGCCTGCCCGGCGACCGCGCCCAGCAGCGCCACCAGCACCCATTTGAGGTTCACCCAGCGCCCGAAGGCTTCGGACAGCGGGGCTTTCGACGTCTCGCCCTCTTCCTTCATTGCCTGATAGACCGGGCTTTCGGCCAGCTGCATGCGGATCCACAGCGACACCGCCAGCAGCACGGAAGACAGCAGGAACGGCACGCGCCAGCCCCATTGGGCAAAGGCTTCCTCGCCCACCCATGTTCTCAGCCCAATCACTACCAGCAGCGCCGCGAACAGCCCCAAAGTGGCGGTGGTCTGGATGAAGCTGGTATAGAGCCCGCGCTTTCCTTGCGGAGCATGTTCGGCGACATAGATCGCCGCCCCGCCATATTCGCCGCCCAGCGCCAGCCCCTGAAGCAGTCGCAGGCCGACCAGCATAAGCGGTGCCGCCACGCCGATGCTGGCATAGCTCGGCAGCAGCCCCACCGCGAAGGTCGAAAGGCCCATCAGCCCCATCGTCACCAGGAAGGTATATTTGCGCCCGACAAGGTCGCCGATCCGCCCGAACACCAGCGCGCCAAAGGGCCGCACCGCAAAGCCCGCAGCAAAGGCTCCGAGCGCGAGGATAAAGGCGGTGGTATCGTTGACGCCGGAAAAGAACTGCGCCGAAATGATCGTGGCGAGCAGGCCGTAGAGGTAGAAATCATACCACTCGAACACCGTGCCGAGCGAGGATGCGATAATGACCTTGCGATGCGACTGGCTGGAATTCACGCGCGCTTACCCCTCCAACTCCTGAAGCTGAGGATTGGCAGCTATTTGCGCGGTGTCAAACCCGCCATTGGAATGCCTTGCAGGCCTAGAGGATGAAGTCGCTCGCCTGCAGGCTCGTCAATCCATCGAGATAGAGCAGCATGTCGGCCGAGCCATCGCCATTGACGTCCATGCCGACCACCACACCGCCTTCCACCGCAACATAGGCCATCTGCCCTGCAACGCCGGTGAAATTGCCGGTGCCGATGAAGCTGAAAGCTTGATCGCCCGCAGCATTGCTTCGCGCGTCGATGGCCGAGAGATCGATCCGGTCGCCTTCTGCGCGGTTATAGTCGAGGATAATTTCGATATAATTGGGGTCGTTGCTCAGATGGCCATCGTCGAAAACGAAGCGGTCAGCCCCGCCTTCGCCGCCGAGAATATCGCCACCAGCGCCGCCGATAATCACATCATTGCCCGCATCGCCGAAAATCAGTTCGTCGCCGCCCCAGCCGTTGATCGTGTCGTTTCCGGTTCCGCCGATGATGGTGTTGGCGAGACCGTTGCCGGTCAGAGTTTGCGCGGTGGTCCCGATGCCGATCAGCGCTTCAACCGACTCGCCCAGCGTGTAGCTGGCCAGCGCGGTTACCACCGCGTCGATGCCGCCCCACTCGCCATTGGCTTCCACCACAACATCGCCTGCATTATCGACGAGGTAGTAGTCATCGCCATAGCCGCCTTCCATCCGATCAGCGCCGATTCCGCCATCCAGATCATCGTGGCCATTGCCTCCGACAAGCACATCGTTGCCGCCCGCGCCTGACAGCACGTCGTCGAATTCGCTACCGGTGATGGTGTTGCCGAGGCCATTCCCGGTGAGCGATTGCGACCCGTACCGGCTGCCCACCAGTTCCTCGACCTGGGGGGCCAGGACATAGGTTTCGAGCGAAGTCACCACCCGGTCAGTGCCGCGATTGTAGTCCTCGAGCACCTGATCGCCTGCCTGGTCGACGTGATAGACATCATTGCCCGATCCGCCGCGCATGATGTCATTGCCTTCGCCGCCGTCGATCACATCGTTGCCCGATCCGCCGCCGACGGTGTTGTCTGCTGCATTGCCGATCAGCGTCTGGCCCGTTGTGCTGAGGCCGAACAGCGCCTCGAAGTTGGCACCGAGTTGGGTGTAGCTGATGTAGGAACGGACGGTGTCATAGCCTTCGCCCTCCAGCTCGATCACAATATCCCCTTCGTGATCGATGAAGTAATAGTCCGTTCCCGGGCCGCCCAACATTGTGTCGGCACTTGACCCGCCATCGAGGACATCCGAACCGGTTCCGCCCTCAAGCCGGTCGTTTCCGCCACCACCCAGGAGACGGTCGTTACCGCTGCCGCCAAACAGCCGGTCGTTACCGCCTAGTCCGATGATTGTATCGGCGTAGGGCGTCGCATAGATCTCGTTATCGAGATAATTGCCGGTCAGCTCGGAAGCGGCGTTCACCAGGCTGCGCAGGTTTTCGACATTGGCTGGCAACGTATAGCTTGTCAGGTTGCGCAGCTGGATCGAGTCCGTGCCGAGCCCGTATGCCTCGCTCACGATATCGCCCATGCTGTTCACAACATATGTGTCGTCGCCATAGCCGCCGCGCATGTCGTCATCGCCAAGGCCGCCATCATGGATGTCGTTGCCCTGGCCACCAATCAGAACGTCATTCCCTTCGCGCCCCACGAGCGTATCGTTACCGCCTAGACCGGAAATCTCGTCTGCCAGAACGCCGCCGTAGATCACATTGTCGCCATTGTTCCCCGTCAGCGTAAGGTTGGCATTGATATAGGTCTGCAGGATCTCGACATTGGCGGGCATCGTGTAGGTGGCGAGGTTGTACAGCCGCACGGTGTCGTTTCCGCCGTCAATCCATTCGGTCACTACGTCCCCGGCAGTATCGACACGATAGTTGTCATTGCCGCGCCGGCCGGTCATCGTGTCGTTTCCGGACGTGCCGTTGAAAATCTCGTTCCGGCCCGTCAGATCTATGACCTGTAGCATTCCGGTTGAGCTGCCCGACAGAATGGTCAGAACGCTGCCGTCGTCTGAAATGGTCAGATTGTCGTTAAAGCCGCCGGAAATATGGTCTCCCGCAGCTTGGACCGCGAAACGTTCGACAACCGTCCAGTCGGACACCTTGTACTGAACCACTTCGCCCTGTTGAGGGAGGAGGACATAGAGGTAACGCCCGTCGGCGCTGAACACCACGCCACTCGCCGGCGCGTCGATCGACACCCATTCGATGGCTTGCAACTGCAGATTATAGATGTTGAGGCCAGCGTAGTAATTGAACTGGACAACCAGCCCGGCTTCTTCGCTGATCGCCTGCCCGCCCCAGTTGAAGCCCGAGCCAATCCCGGACTGGTAATTGTCGCCCGACGCCACAATCTGGTTGGTGCGATCATCGAAAATGAACAGCGGGCCATTGGATACATCGGGCTCGGAAATCAGCGTAAGATGGCCGTCTTCCACGAGGTAAGACTGCGAACCATTGTAGCTGTAAGCGCCGGGGAGAAAGGTAAACGTCCCGATATTCAGATTGAGCGTCTGCATCTGCCCACCGCTCAGAATGGCCGTGTCGCCATCCACAATCTCGATGTCGTGGACACTCGTTGCAGTGCGATAGGTGCTGGTCGAACCGTCAGCAGTGGAGATGCGGTAGATCAATCCGGCGCTTTCCGCATCGCCGCCAATCACCGATACCAGCAGGAACGAGCCATCATCGGAAAGTGTAACCGCCCCTAGCGTGCCACCAATGGTCCAGTCGAAGAGCAGGCTTCCGTCACCAACGCTATAGACCTCGATATGGCCGCTGCTGGTGACGGCGTAGATCAGATCGCCGCGGGGGCTCATTACCGTGCTGACAATTCCTGAAGCGCTCAGGACGAAGGATTCTACAGTGTCGCTGCCGACGAAATTAGCCATGGAAATGCGCCCCTCTAGCTGCTGCCCCCAATAGTTCGCATGTCATGTTGCAAACGGTCCAATTCAGGGCAGCAAGCTGCTGTGATTCGAAATCGAACCATCAGGCGAGGAATTATCACAAGTGGATAGCCGCACAATAGGATTTGCGGACTTGGCGCAATTGGGGACAGTTGGCAGGTGCTTCTGCCTGGTCAAGTAAAACGCTTTCAGCAACTGGACCGTATGACGGCAGGTGCAACAGAGGCAGTTGTGTCCCTAGGACTGATCCGCAGTGTCGTGCGGTTCCACCACGCACAGCAGGGCATCGACCTGCACCTGCGCACCGGCGCTGGTGTTGAGTTCGGTCACGGTCCCGTCGAACGGCGCGGTGAGCGCGTG
>CBFGON010000065.1:0-14318 GCA_965650395.1 uncultured Qipengyuania sp.
CGTGCAGCTTCATCACGTAATTCGGTCTTCAGCAGCTTGCCGATATGACTACGTGGCATTTCTGTAATGGAATGCAGTTGCGCCAGCCGCTGGGTCTTGCCGAGCCGCGCATTGACGGCGTCGCGAATTCCCTCTGCATCGCGCATGCCTTCGCGCAGCACGACGAAGCCGACTGGTGTTTCGCCCCACCGCTGCGAAGGCACGCCAATGACCGCCGCTTCCACGACCTCCGGTTCCTTCACCAGCTCGCTCTCCAGATCGACGGGGAAGATGTTGAACCCGCCCGAGATGATCATGTCCTTGGCGCGGCCGACAAGTTCGACGAAGCCTTCGGCATCGACGCGGCCGATATCGCCCATGCGCTGCCACACTTCTCCGCTGGCCGGATCGGTCCAATAGCCCTCGCGCGTCTTGTCGGGCTGGTTCTTATAGCCTGACATCATTGTCTGGCTGCGGCCGACAAGATTGCCCGGTGTGCCCGGCGAGACTGGATTGTCCTCATCATCGAGCACCATCAATTCACTGCCCGGCGCGGGGCGGCCCACCGTATGCAGCTTATCCTGGAATTTATGTGCTTCGAGCAGGCACACGACACCGCCCTCGGTCATGGAATAGATCTCGACCAGCGCACCGGGCATGCGTGCCAGAACCTCGCGTTTCAGATCGGCAGGGAATGGTGCTGAGGTGCAATATTTGAGCTGCATTGCGGACAGGTCGGTTCCGCCCAAACGCGGTTCGTCCACCAGCCTGCGGTATTGTACCGGCACCAACATGGTCACAGTGCTGCGGTCGGCTTCTGCAAAGCCGAGCCATTTAGCCGCATCGAATTTGCCCATCACCCGCACCATGCCGCCCGCCAGCAGCACCGGCAGGAAGGCAACCATGGTGGTGTTCGAATAAAGCGGGGTTGAAGCAAGGCTGCGCACTTCCATGCCCGCCTCCAGCCAACTGGCGGCGGTCGCAGAAAATTGCCGCCAGCGCATCTGGTGCGAATGCACGATGCCCTTGGGCGTGCCCGTGGTGCCAGAGGAATAGATGATGTTGAAAGGCTCGGAAGGCTGTGGCTCGAATGCCGGAGCCTGCGCGCCAGCAGGTGCCATCCAGTCATCGAGTTCTTCGTCCAGCACTACGCGAGTCAGGCCCGGAAAAGAGTCCTCGCCCAGTTCGCGCAGCTTCGCGCGGTCGATGAAAATGTGCTTCGCGCCCGAATCCAATGCCATCGCGGCAAGCTGGTCAGGGCTGGCGCTGGTCGTCAGCGGGGCGGCTACACCGCCCGCGCGCACCGCAGCGAGGAATACCAGCGCGTAGGCAATCGAGGATGTTCCGAGAATGGCCACTGCCTGCCCGCGCTGAAGCCCGTCTTCAATCAGTCGCGCGGCGATGCGTTCAACCCGTTCACCCAGCTCGGCCCAGCTCGATTCACCCCTGTCGTCACGCAAGGCGATTGCCGCACCTAGGCGCCGGGAATTGCCGGAAATGACGGCAGGAAGGCTGCCAAAGGGTTCTGCCAGAGCGGCTGCATGTGAATTTACCATGCCGCCCAATTTATGGAGTCAGCGCGGCAAGTCCATCAGCATTCGACAACATTGACTGCCAGCCCGCCCTGGCTGGTTTCCTTGTATTTGGTGCTCATGTCGAGCCCGGTCTGGCGCATGGTTTCGATCACCTGGTCGAGTGAAACCAGCGTTTCAGCCCCGGTCCGGTGCAGCGCGAGCCGTGCGGCATTGACAGCCTTGACCGCGCCGATGGCATTGCGTTCGATGCAAGGCACCTGCACCAGCCCACCTACCGGATCGCAGGTCAGGCCGAGATTGTGCTCCATGCCGATCTCCGCCGCGCTGGCAACCTGTTGCGGCGTTCCGCCCCACAGTGCAGCCAGACCGCCGGCCGCCATCGAGCAAGCCACGCCGACTTCGCCCTGGCAGCCCATTTCAGCACCCGAAATGCTGGCGCGTTGCTTGTAGAGCAGGCCGATCGCGCCTGCCGTCAGCAGGAAGGTGCGCCGGCTGTCACGGCAGGGATTCTCCTCGCCATTGGTGCAATAGAAGCGGATTACTGCCGGGATGATGCCCGCTGCGCCATTGGTCGGCGCGGTCACCACGCGGCCACCCGCCGCGTTCTCCTCGTTCACTGCCATCGCATAGCAGTTGAGCCAGTCGAACAATTGCTCGCGCTCGTTCGATTGGGGGTTGGCAGAAAGCTTGTCCCACAGATCGGGTGCGCGGCGCTCTACTTTCAGCCCGCCGGGCAAAATGCCGCGACTGGTCAGCCCGCGATCAATGCACTGGTCCATTGCCTGCGCGATCCGGTCGATGCCTTCCATCGTCGCATCCCGTGGACGGAAGGTATCCTCATTGGCCAGCACCACTTCGGCAATGTTCAGCCCGCTGCTGTCGCACGCCGCAAGCAGCTGCGCCGCCGAGCCGAAGTCATGGGGAACTGATGTACCGGTAGCGATGCGGTCGTCCTTCGGCTTGCGCTTCAATTGCGCTTCCGAGGCCACAAACCCGCCGCCGGTCGAATAGTAAGTCCGCTCGAGCAACAAAACACCGCTGGCATCATATGCCGCCAGCTTCATGCCATTGGGATGCAGCGGAGGAATGATATGTCCGGCAAGGTCGATATCGGCCACGGGATCGAACGCGATCAGATGTTTGCCGCCGAGCATCATCTGCCTGTCGGCCCGCACGGCTGCCAGCGCGGCGGCGGCTTCATCGGGGCAGGTTGTCTCCGGCTCGAACCCCATCAGGCCCAGGATGCTGGCATCGACCGTGCCGTGCCCGATGCCCGTAAGCGCCAGAGAACCCTGCAATTCCACCGATACGCGAGCGATGGGATCGATCTTCCCCGCCCTCGCCAGCGCACGCAGGAACATGCCCCCGATGCGCATCGGACCGACAGTGTGTGAGGAGGAAGGGCCAATGCCGATGCGGAAGATGTCGAGGACCGAAAGCATGGCCCCGCGAATGGGCGTTTGCAGCGGGAAAATCAACCGCATGCGCCGCCAAAGCACGTCACGCCGAACTGTGGGGAAAAACTGCCCGGAATCTTTGGAATTCTGCCCGCCAGAGCCTATATAATCGGCATGGACGAGAACACCGAAAATACCCCCGCCCAGAGCGGCGCGAATACTCCCAACAAGAACGACTATGGCGCGGATTCAATCAAGGTCCTCAAAGGCCTCGATGCTGTGCGCAAGCGGCCCGGCATGTACATCGGTGATACCGATGATGGCAGCGGTCTGCACCACATGGTTTTCGAAGTGTCCGACAACGCCATCGACGAAGCACTGGCCGGGCATTGCGACCTTGTGCTGATCGAACTTAACCCCGATGGTTCGGTTTCGGTCGAGGATAACGGGCGCGGCATTCCCACAGGCATGCACAAGGAAGAAGGTGTCTCGGCGGCCGAGGTCATCATGACCCAGCTCCACGCCGGCGGCAAGTTCGAGAACACGTCAGACGATAATGCCTATAAGGTCTCGGGCGGGCTGCATGGCGTTGGGGTTTCGGTGGTCAATGCGCTCAGCGAATGGCTAGAATTGGTCATCTGGCGCGAAGGCAAGGAGCACTGGATGCGGTTCGAGAACGGCGATGCCGTGGAATCGCTGCGTGTCACCGGCGAAGCTCCGAAGGTCGATGGCAATTCGGACGAGAACGGCTTCAAGAAGGGCACCCGCGTGACCTTCAAGGCATCTGAAGAGACATTCAAGAACGTCATCGAGTTCGATTTCGAGAAGCTCGAACACCGCTATCGCGAGCTCGCTTTCCTCAATTCGGGCGTGCGTATCCTGCTGCGCGACAAGCGCCACGAGGAACCGCTGGAACACAATCTCTATTACGAAGGCGGGATCGCAGCGTTCGTCAAATATCTCGATCGCAACAAGCAGGCGCTGGTTGCCGAGCCGATCGCGGTTTCGGCAGAGAAGGACGGGATCGGCATCGATGTCGCGCTCGAATGGAACGACAGCTATTACGAAAACGTCCTTTGCTTCACCAATAACATCCCCCAGCGCGACGGGGGCACGCATCTGGCAGCGTTCCGCGCAGCGCTGACGCGCACGCTCAACAATTACGCCACTTCATCGGGCCTGATGAAGAAGGAAAAGGTAAGCCTCTCGGGCGAGGACATGCGCGAAGGTCTGACGGCGATCGTCTCGGTCAAGCTGCCCGACCCCAAATTCTCCTCGCAGACCAAAGACAAGCTGGTCAGCTCTGAAGTGCGCCAGCCGCTGGAAAGCCTGATGGGCGAGAAGATGGGCGAATGGCTGGAGGAAAACCCCAATGAGGCCAAGGCGATCATCCAGAAAGTGATCGATGCCGCGGCCGCCCGCGAAGCTGCGCGCCGCGCCCGTGAAATGAGCCGCAAGGGCGCGATGAGCATCGCAAGCCTGCCCGGCAAGCTGGCCGATTGTCAGGACCGCAATCCGGCCAATTGCGAACTCTTCCTGGTCGAAGGCGATTCCGCAGGTGGCTCTGCCAAGCAGGGGCGTGACCGCAAGACGCAGGCGATCCTGCCGCTCAAGGGCAAGATCCTGAACGTGGAACGCGCCCGGTTTGACCGGATCATTTCGTCGAAGGAAGTCGGCACTCTGATCCAGGCGATGGGCACCGGACTGCGTGACGAGTTCAATCTCGAGAAGCTGCGCTACCACAAGATCGTCATCATGACCGACGCTGACGTCGACGGTGCGCATATCCGCACGCTGCTGCTGACCTTCTTCCACCGCCAGATGCCCGAGATCGTCAAGGCGGGGCACCTCTTCATTGCGCAACCACCGCTTTACAAGGTCGCGCGCGGCAAGAGCGAGGTCTACCTCAAGGACCAGGCCGCCTATGACCGTTATCTGATCCAGATGGGCCTGCAGGGCCGCATCCTCGAAACGCAGGGCGGGGCACGCGGCGGCGCCGAGCTGGAGGGGCTGGTCGAACATGGCCTGAGGATGCGCAATCTGCTCGGCTTCGTGCCGCGCAAATACAATCTCGCCATGATCGAAGCGATGGCGCTTTCAGGCGTGCTCGATCCCGCCGGCGGCGATCGTTCCGCTGCACTCTCGCGTGCCGCAGCGCATCTGCAGATGGGCGATCCCGAAGCGCGCTGGAGCGCAGAGATCGGTGCCGATGGCGTGGTCCGCTTTAGTCGCTTCTGGCGCGGCGTGACCGACGTACACGAAATCGAGCCAGCTTTTCTCGACAGTGCCGAAGCGCGCAAACTCCACCGCGTCGCCGGCGAGCAGGCCGAGGTCTATACTGCTCCCGTGCGCCTGACACGCAGCGGCGCGGAAGAAGCGGCAGACGAAGTCGAGAGTGACGAGACTGAAGCAGAAACCGTGATCTTTGCTGACGGTGCGATTACTCTGCCCACGCAATTGCTCGAGGCGGTGATGGCCTCGGGGCGCAAGGGGCAGAAGATCCAACGCTACAAGGGGCTGGGCGAGATGAATGCGGAGCAGTTGTGGGAGACCACACTCGATCCCGACAATCGCGCCCTGCTGCAAGTCAAGGTGGAAGACGCCGACGTGACCGACGAAATCTTTACCCGCCTGATGGGCGATGTGGTCGAACCGCGCCGCGAATTCATCCAGGCGAATGCACTGAACGTCGCCAATCTCGACGTTTGATCGATCTGGAGAGAGCATGGAGAAACTGACTACGGACAAGGTAGAACACGGCGGTTTCCTGCTCTTCCTCGCATTGGTATCCGTGGCGCTGGGACTGGTTGCGGCACCTTTCCTGCAGCCGCTGATCTGGGCGACGCTCGCCGCGATCATGTTCCAGCCGATGTATCTCTGGTTCCTCAAGCGCCTTCCCGGCCGCACCAATCAGGCGGCGCTGGCGACGTTGCTGGTGATCATGATTGCAGTGGTGCTGCCTGCCCTGCTGATCGGTTCGCTCGTCATCGAACAGGCAGCGAGCGTCGTGCTGGCGTTCCAGCGGCAGGAATTCGATATTGTTGCCCTGTTCAACACCACGGTCGAATCCATGCCGGCAACTGTCCAGCAATGGCTCGACCAGAACGGCTGGAGCAATTTGCAGACGGTGACGCTGCGCCTGCAGCAGCTGATCCAGGACAGTATCGGCCTGATCGCACAGCATGCGCTGGCAATCGGCGGCAGTCTTGCCGGATTGGTCCTCGCATTCGGGCTTGGCCTTTACGCCAGTTTTTACCTGCTGCGGGATGGCCAATCGATTGGCGAAACGGTTCTCCGCGCCCTGCCGTTCGACCGTTCAATTGCAGATCGGCTCTCCGAACGCTTCCTCAGCATAGTGCGCGCTACAATCAAGGGATCGATCGTCGTCGGTCTGGTTCAGGGTGTATTAGGCGCGCTGACTTTCTGGATCGTCGGCTTCCCCTCGGTAGTGCTGCTGGGCGTGCTGATGGCAATTGCCTCGCTGCTGCCGGCTGTGGGCACGGGTATCATCTGGGTGCCGGCGGCGATCTTCCTCTTTGCAACCGGCCAGATATGGCAAGGGCTTGTGGTAGTCGGTTCCGGCCTCGGTCTGGTCGGCATGGCGGATAACGTCCTGCGCCCGATCCTGGTGGGCCGGGACACCGGCATTCCCGACTGGGTCATTCTGGTCACGACATTGGGTGGACTGTCGCTATTCGGGCTTTCCGGGATCATCATCGGTCCGCTGATCGCGGGCCTCTTCATCACCGGATGGAGTATCTACAGCGAGCGGCGCGAAGAGTCCGCCGCCTAGTCGATCTGCTTCGCTCCGAGCACCGGATTGAGCAAAGTGATGTGGTTGAGCCATTTCTTCGGACGGCGCAGCATATCTTCAGGATAATCCACTTTGAGGCCGACGATCTTGCCGATCTCGCCCACGAAATGGATGCAGTTGCGCGTATCGAGACTGTAATATTTGCCCGGCGCATTGCGCCAGGCTTCCACCATGGCGCGCACTTCATGATATTTCTCGTCCGAGATCGTCATGGTGAAATGGCGGTTGGTCTTGGTCAGCCATTTGTCCTTTTCGACCAGAATGGTGTGCTCGACCGGGCCATTAAGCACGGCAATCGTGGTCTTCTTGGCCGAGAATCCGAAGTTCTCCTTCACCTGCGTCCCGTCCTTCAATGTTCCGACCATCGAGACAAAGGTATGTGGATAGCGTCCGGCAAAGACCGACCCGTTGAACGAGTGGAAGGTGATATCCACCTGCGCCGAAGCGATCGATGCCCAGGCAAAGGCGAGTAGTGCGAAAAGCGTACGAATGGTTCGAAGCATAGCGAGCTTCTATCGCAAGAGCGGCTTAATTCGCAATGACTTGCGCGGTCAGCTGGCGAGCAGGGTGGCGTTGCCGCCAGCCGCCGTGGTATCGATGCAGACTACCCGTTCGGTAGCGAAACGCGCCACATAATGCGGCCCGCCCGCCTTGGGGCCGGTCCCTGATAGTCCCTCGCCGCCAAAGGGCTGGCTTTCCACCACTGCACCGATCTGGTTGCGATTGACGTAGAAATTGCCGACCCGCGCATGGCGTTCGACGAATTCGCGCGTTTCCTCCAGCCGTGAATGCAGCCCCAGCGTCAGGCCGAATCCGGTAGCGTTGATGTCCTGCACGACCTTGCCCAGCTCCGACGCCTTGAAGCGCACGACATGGAGGATCGGGCCGAAATTTTCGCGCTTCAGGTCAAGAATCGAATCTATCTCGATGATCGTCGGCGCCACAAAGCAGCCCGCTGCCGTATTGCGCGGAAGCTTGCGCCGCCAGATCGTACCGCCACCCTTCTTGCGGCGCGCGACATGGCGTTCGAGCGCGGCCTTGGCATCGGGATCAATCACCGGACCGACATCGGTGGCGAGATCTTCAGGATCGCCCACCGTCAGCGCTTCGAAGGCGCCGCGGATCATGTCGAGCATGTCGTCGGCGACGTCTTCCTGCAGATGCAGAACGCGCAGCGCCGAACAGCGTTGGCCTGCGCTCTGGAATGCCGAAGCGACGACATCGCGCGTGACCTGTTCGGGCAGAGCAGTTGAATCGACGATCATCGCGTTCTGGCCGCCAGTCTCGGCGATGAAAGTGGCAATTGGCCCTTCGCGCGCGGCGAGGCTGCGGTTGATTGCCTGCGCAGTCTGGGTCGAGCCAGTGAAAGCCACGCCAGCAATGCGCGGATCGGCAGTGATCATTTCACCCACGTCTCCTGCGCCGGGGAGGAGTTGGAAGACGTCCTCCGGAATGCCTGCTTCGTGGCACAACTTGACCGCCAGCGCTGCGATTAGCGGGGTTTGTTCGGCAGGCTTGGCGATCACCGAATTGCCCGCAGCCAGCGCAGCGGCGGCAGGGCCGATGAAAATCGCCAGCGGGAAGTTCCACGGGCTGATGGTGGCGAATGTGCCGCGGCCGGCCAGGCTCAGTCGGTTCTCTTCGCCAGTCGGTCCGGGCAGAGCGATCGGGGCCGAGAACAGGCGGCGTGCCTCATTGGCGTAATAGCGCAGGAAATCGACCGCTTCGCGCAGTTCGAGCACTGCGTCGATCAGCGTCTTGCCTGCTTCGCGCTGGCACAGCGAGAGTATCTCGTCGGTGTGGTCTTCAAAAAGGTCGGCCGCCGCTTCGAGCAGCAGCGCACGTTTCTCGCCGCCCAGCGCATTCCAGCCGGGCTGGATGCGTTCGGCCCGGGTGATGGCTTCCTCGACCTCGGCAGGCAGCGCGTCGCGACGGGTGCCGACTTCGACATAGAGATCATGCGGCTTGTTGATCGGCGCGGTTTCACCTTCTGCATCGGAAGTGAAGGTCGGCTGGGCATGCCATTGCACCGCCTCGAGCTTGCGCAGGCGCTCAATCAGCGGCTCGCGCACCAGCGGATCGGCAATATCGACCCCAGCCGAATTGATACGGTTAGCGAAGATATTCGCCGGCAGCGGGATCGCCGGATTGCGATAGGGTTCCAGCGCCTTGAGATCGGCCACCGGATCGGTGACCAGCTCGCTCACAGGCACTTCTGCATCTGCCATGCGGTTGACGAAGCTGCTGTTCGCTCCATTCTCCAGCAGACGGCGCACGAGATAGGCGAGCAAATCCTTATGCGTGCCTACGGGGGCATAAATGCGCACATTGGTCCGCGCATTGCCCTCTGCCTGCGCCAGCGCGTCATAAACATCTTCGCCCATGCCGTGCAGCCGCTGGAATTCGAACTGGCGGGCGCCGGCCAACGCCTTCACCGCGCCAACTGTATAGGCGTTGTGCGTGGCGAAAGCAGGATAGATGGCATCGTCTGCTGCCAGCAGCCGCTCGGCACAGGCGAGATAGGAGACATCGGTTGACAGCTTGCGCGTGAAGACCGGGAAATCCTTGTAGCCGCCAACCTGTGACAGCTTGATTTCGGTGTCCCAATAAGCGCCTTTTACCAGCCGGACGAAGAATTTGCGGCCATGTTTGCGCGCCAGTCGCGCGACCCAGTCGCACATCGGAACTGCGCGCTTCTGGTAGGCCTGCACCGCAAGGCCGAAGCCGGTCCATTGCGAACCGTCGGCGCGGGTGAACAGCGCATCGTCGGCGGCCAGTTCCTCGATGATGTCCATCGACAGCTCTAGCCGTTCGGCTTCTTCGGCATCGATGGTGAAATGGATATTGGCGTCACGCGCCTTGCCCGCCAGATCGCGCAGCATGGGGACGAGATCCGCCGCCGCCTGCGCTGCATGGAGGAAGCTATATTTCGGGTGCAGCGCGGAGAGTTTCACCGAAATGCCGGGCGAGGTTTCAACCTTGCCGGTTGCCTCGCTGGCCAGCCGTTCGATCGCGCGCTCATAGGCCTGCCGATAACGTTCGGCATCCTCATAGGTCATCGCTCCTTCGCCCAGCATGTCGAAGCTGTGCGTCAGCCCGCGTGCCCGCTCGGGCGCGGCGCGCTTGAGCGCTTCGTTCATGTTTCGCCCGAAGACGAACTGGCCGCCAAGGATCTTCATCGCCTGCAGCGTCGCCTTGCGTATCACCGGCTCGCCCAGCCGGTTGACCGTGCGGCGCAAGGTCTTACCCATGCCGCGTTGCGCCTCTTCAGGCCGGTCGAGCACTTCGCCGGTCAGCATCAGCGAGAAGGTGGCAGCATTGACGAAGGTGGACGAGCTTTCGCCAAGATGTTCCGACCAGTCGATATCGCCGATCTTGTCCCTGATCAGCGCATCGGCGGTTGCCGCGTCAGGCACACGCAGCAGCGCTTCGGCAAGGCACATCAGCGCAATGCCTTCATCGGTGGCGAGGCCATATTGCTGGAGGAACGCATCGAGCCCCGAAGCCTTGCGCGCACGCGCTCCCTCGATCAGCCTACCTGCCAGCGCAGCCGCCTCTGCATGCTTGGTGCTTGCCCCCGAAGCCTGGCTCATGCGCTCGGCAACACAGGCGTTTTCTTCAGCACGATAGGCTTCGCGCAGCGCCTGACGGGAAATGGGGGAAAGACGGGCAGGATCGTGCAAGGCCATACGACTCCGTTGAATGGCTAGGTTCTGGCGCGCCCATTGGACCCGCAGCCCTGCCCTTTCAAGCCTTGTGACAAGGCGCTTGTTCCGTAACGTAAACTTAGTCGCGGGCGGCGAACCACCGGGCAACCGAATGCTGCGCTTCGACGGGCAGATGCAGCCCCAGCTTGCTGCGCCGCCACAGCACGTCTTCGGCGGTTCGGGCGAACTCGCAACGCACCAAATATTCCAGCTCTGCCGAGTAGAGATCGCCGCCGAAATGTTCGCCCAGATCATGCAGCGATTGCGCTTCGAGCAACAGCAGGTCGATCCGTGTTCCATAGGCGCGTGCCAGCCGCAGCAACATCTCGGGCGGTAGCCAGGGATGGCGCTCGCTTGCTTGCCACAGGAAAGCGGCGAAGTCGCCTTTCTCCATATCGCCGCCTGGCAAAGGCGCGTGCTCGGTCCATGCCCCGCCCTGCGCGGCCAGATGCGGCGCAAACTTGGCAAGCGCATGTTCGGCAAGACGTCGATAGGTGGTGATCTTGCCGCCATAGACCGACAGGATCGGCGCGCCACCTTTGGCATCCACTTCGAACACATAATCGCGAGTAACGGTGGAATTGCGCTTCGAATGATCTTCGTAAAGCGGACGCACGCCAGCGTAGGTGTGGACGATGTCCTCCTCGGTCACCCCGCTACGGAGATAGCGCGTAGCCGCTTCACGCAAATAGGTCCGCTCCTCCGGCGTAATCTCCACATGATCGAGATCGCCGTCAAAGAGCAGATCGGTGGTCCCGATCAGCGTGAAATCGCGCTCGTAGGGAATGAGGAAGATTATCCGTTGGTCAGGCTGCTGGAAAATATAGGCATGGTCGCCCGAATAGGCGCGCGGCACGATGATATGGCTGCCCTTGACCAGCCGCAGATGCGCCGTGGTTCCGCCGCCCAGCGCCTGTTTCGCCACATGGTCGACCCATGGCCCAGCGGCATTGATCAGCGCGGCAGCTTCCACCGACCGCTCGCCTGCAGCATCGCGCAAGGTCACGCGCCAATGGTCGGCCAGCCGTTCCAGTCCGATACATTCTGTGCGGGTGAGGACCGCAGCTCCGCGCGCCTGCGCATCCATCGCGTTGAGCACCACCAGCCGCGCGTCGTCGACCCAGCAATCGGAATATTCAAAGCCGCTAACCAACCGATCCTGCAGGATCGAGCGATGCGGCGCGACCTTCAGATCGACCGATTTCGAGCCCGGCAGTTTGCGCCGCCCGCCCAAGCGGTCATAGAGTGCCAGCCCAACGCGCAGCATCCATTTGGGGCGCATCTCGGGCTCATGTGGCAGCAGGAAACGCAGCGGCCAGATGATGTGCGGCGCATTGCCCAGCAGCACTTCGCGCTCGCGCAGGCTCTCCGCCACCAGCCGGAATTCGTAATGCTCCAGATAACGCAAACCGCCATGCACAAGCTTGGTGCTGGCAGACGAGGTATGCGAAGCCAGATCGTCCTTCTCGACGAGCATGACCGACAGTCCGCGTCCGGCAGCATCGCGCGCAATTCCCGCGCCATTGATGCCGCCGCCTATGACGAGGAGATCGACCCGTTCGCTCATCCTGGCCGGAACAGCCGTCCGGCCACGGCATCCAGCCGCGCCATCAATTCGCGATCATGCTTGTCGGGCGCTGTCAGTACCGCATCATCAAGCGAGCGGTCGATTGGTGAAGGACTGCGCTTCTTGGGCAGGCCTTTGCAGAATGCTTCAATTGTCTTCTTCGCCAGCTGAGAATTGGACTGCATCTGCGCCACGATCTCGCCCACATCGACCGATGCCTCGCCATCGCGCCAGCTGTCCCAATCGGTTACCATCGCCAGCATGGCGTAGGGCAGCTCTGCCTCGCGCGCGAGCTTGGCTTCGGGCATGCCGGTCATGCCGATAACTTCCGCGCCCCAATGGCGATAGAGCTTGCTTTCAGCACGGGTGGAGAACTGCGGTCCTTCCATCGCGAGATAGGTGGCACCCTCTGTCACGCTGCCGCCTACTTTCTCGACCGCTTTGGCGGCGTGTTTCGAGAGCCTTGCACAGACCGGATCGGCCATCGAGACATGTGCAACGAAGCCATTGTCGAAGAAACTGGATGGGCGGCCTCTGGTATTGTCGATGAACTGATCGACCGCGACGAAGCGGCCAGGCGGCAAATCTTCGGAAAGCGAGCCTACCGCGCTGATTGCCAGAATATCGGTGCAACCCGCGCGCTTCAGCGCATCGATATTGGCGCGCGCATTGACTCTGGACGGGATCAACGGATGCCCCCGTCCATGGCGCGGCAGGAAACGCACGCGGACATGGCCAATGGTGCCGCACAGGATCTCGTCCGACGGTTCGCCCCAGGGCGATTTGACCGAAATCCATTGCGCATCCTCGAGCGCATCCATCGCGTAGAGGCCCGAGCCTCCGATGATGCCGATGGTCCAGTTACTCATGCCTAATCCCGCGCTCCTTTGTGGCGCTGCCATCGCTGCAAGCCATGACCGTAAGGTTGGCGCTTGCGGTTAACGCGCTTGGGGTGAAGAAAGCCGCGCGGCGTGTAAAGTCTTGCTGTGTCGCAAGCGCCCGCAAACCTATTCATGTTGCAGTGCGGCAAAGTTGCTTGACTCATACAGTGCTTTGCAGCGCAATCGCGCCACAGGAAGACTGGGAACCTGCTTTGTCCGAATACGAACCGCTCGATCTCGACTCGCTGTCAAACCGCTTGCGCGATCTGCATGTTCGAACGCGAGAGACGCCGCTGTTCAATCCGGTCTTTCAGCTGGCGCATGATCTTTCGCGTGAGCTTGAAGCAGGCACGGTCACGCTGGAGGATTTTGCACGGCTGATCGGCGAACTGGAAACGCAATCGCTCGATGCCCGCGCCAAGCGGTTGCGCACACTGGTAACACCGCAATTGTCGGATGAACGCCTCGAAACCTTCTGCCACGATCACGACGGGTTTGAAGCATTCCGCACCCGCTGGTCACACCCGCAATTGCATGTGGTGTTCACCGCACATCCTACTTTCCTGCTCTCACCTGCGCAAAGCGAAGCTGTGGCCGAAGCGGCGAGTGACGGGACAAAAGTTGCCCCGGTGGAGGGCGGGCGCCCGGCGATCACGCTGGGCTACGAACATGAGCGCGCAATGGCCGCCATCGCAAAAGCGCAAGAGGCGCGAGACAGGATAGTTACCAGCTTGCTGCGCTGCGCCGCTGGTCAGTGGCCTGACAATTGGCGCACGCTTGCCCCCCTGCCGTTCCGTTTCGCCAGCTGGGTCGGTTATGACATGGATGGGCGTACCGATATCAAATGGTACACCTCGATCGCCTTCCGTCTCGCTGAGAAGGCACAGCGACTGGCGCGCTATGCCGACCAGCTCGCTGCCATCGACAGCGACCACCCGCTGCTGGCCCTGCTCCGCTCGGCGCAGGCTCGCACTGCCGCCAGTGCTGCCGAATTTGCTTCGGATCTGTCCGAACCGGCAGAACTTTCCGCTGCTGCCAATCGACTGACTGCAGGCGGTGAGGACAAGCTGCTGACGCTTGACCCGCTGACCGCACAACTCGAGGACGAAGCGCTCGCAGCCGATGATGCGCGGGCGCTGGCGCTCAAGACATTGGCCGCCGCCATGCGCGCAGACGGGCTGGGCATGGGTCACATCCATTTCCGCGTGAATGCCAAGCAATTGCACAATGCGATCCGCCCGCGGCTGGAGAACGGTGCCGATCTTGATCTCGGCAGTCAGGGCGCGCTCGCGGCCCTGCGCGAAATGGTCGAACACGCCGAACCGCTTTCGGCCAATTTCGCCAGCCTCGCGGTCGAAAGCTCGACTGCGGTGCGCCAGTTCCTCGCCATGGCGCAGATCCTCAAGCACATCGATGCCGATGCGCCGATCCGCATGCT
>CBFGON010000066.1:0-14101 GCA_965650395.1 uncultured Qipengyuania sp.
TCACGCGGCGCGGCGTGATCGGCACTTCGATCCCGGTCTTGGGATTGCGGCCGATACGTTCCCTCTTGTCACGCAGCACGAAGCTGCCGAAACCCGAAATCTTGACGTTTTCGCCCAGCGCGAGAGCATTGCACATCTTGGCGAGGATTTCCTCCACCAGATCGAGCGACTCAGCGCGGCTCAACCCCATCTTGCGGTTGATTGTCTCTGCCAGATCGGCACGGGTCAAAGTGCCTACGGAGCGCATCATGTCCATTATCCTTCTCCTCAGACACGACCCTGAGTGAAGCGCGACCCCCGTCGCTATATTCGTCAAGCAATATAGATGGTTGTGCCGATTCTAGCAATGGCACGCACAAGTTTTTTCAACTTTTGTTACATCCGGGCGAGCGAGGCACCCCAGGTAAAGCCGCCGCCCATGGCTTCGAACATCACCAGATCGCCCTTGCGGATACGTCCGTCCTTCTTCGCCGTGTCCAGCGCCAGCGGCACCGAGGCAGCGGATGTGTTGGCGTGCCGGTCCACCGTGACCACCACCTTGTCAGGCGAAAGGCCCAGCTTGCGCGCGGTGGCATCGAGGATGCGGGCATTGGCCTGGTGCGGCACCACCCAGTCGATATCGTCCGACGGGACGCCTGCCTCGTCGAGCACTTCGTTGAGGACATCGGCCAGATTGACCACCGCATGGCGAAACACTTCGCGGCCCTTCATCCGCAGCTTGCCCACCTCGCCCGTGGTCGACGGACCGCCATCGACATAGAGCAGGTCCTTGTGCGCGCCATCGGCGTGGAGCCGCGTGGCGAGGATGCCGGGGCCGTCTTCGGCCACGTCCTGCGCTTCCAGAACCACCGCGCCCGCGCCATCGCCGAACAGCACGCAAGTGGTGCGGTCTTCCCAGTCGAGGATGCGGCTGAAGGTTTCCGCGCCGATCACCAGCGCCTTTTTCGCCATGCCGGTGCGCAGCAGCGAATCCGCCGTGCCCAGCGCATAGAGGAAGCCCGAACAGACTGCCTGCACATCGAAGGCCACTCCGCCGCCGCAGCCGAGATTGGCCTGAACCTGCGTGGCAGCGGCGGGAAATGTGTGATCGGGGGTGGCGGTGGCGAGGATGATCAGGCCGATCTCGCTCGCATCGACGCCGGCATCGGCAAGCGCCTGGCGCGCAGCCTCTGTCGCGAGGCTGGAGGTCGTCTCTCCTTCGCCCGCAATATAGCGCTGGCGGATGCCGGTGCGTTCGACAATCCATTCGTCGGTAGTGTCGACCATCTGCGCCATTTCGGCATTGGTCACGCATTTGGCGGGCAATGCGCTGCCGCTGCCGGTGATCACCGAACGGATCATTTCGCGCTCATTCCGCCGTCGTGGAGTTCGGACAGGTCGTGCTTGATACGGTCGAGAATATCGTCCTCCAGCAGACGCGCGGCGACTTCCACGGCATTGGCCACGCCCTTGGCATTGGCGCTGCCGTGGCTTTTCACCACCACACCGTTGAGGCCGAGGAATACCGCGCCATTGTGGTTGTTCGGATCGAGATGGTGACGCAGCAGCTCGGTCGCCGGGCGCGACACGAGGAAACCGATCTTCGAACGGGTCGAGCTGGTGAAGGCGCGGCGCAGAAGGTCGGTCACGAAGCGCGCTGCGCCTTCGATCGCCTTCAATGCGATATTGCCGGAAAAGCCGTCACACACCACCACATCGCATTCGCCGCGGTTGATCTTGTCCGCCTCGACAAAGCCCTGGAACTGCATGGCAAGCCCGGTCTCGCGGCGCAGCCAGCTGGCGGCATCCTGAATCTCTTCGGTGCCCTTGGTGTCTTCGGTGCCGATGTTGAGCAGGCGAACGCGTGGCGCCTCGCGCCCTGTCACCACCCGCGAATAGGCTGCACCCATCACCGCAAACTGGACGAGATTGCGGGTATCGCATTCGCGATTCGCGCCAAGGTCGAGCATGACGACGTCATTGTCGCCCAGGGTCGGCAGCAGCGCAGCCAGCGCAGGCCGGTCGATCCCGGGCATGGTGCGCAGCGCCAGCTTGCTCATCGCCATCAGCGCGCCGGTGTTGCCCGCGCTGACCGCGGCCCCCGCCTCGCCCGCCTTCACCGCATTGACCGCAAGGCCCATGCTGGTGGTCTTGGCACGGCGCAGCGCCTTCGAAGGCAGCTCGTCACCGCCCACGACATCTTCCGCGTGGAGAATCTCGGATGCACCGGCCATGCCGGGATGGTCTTCGAGCGCGGCCTTGATCCGCTCCTCGTCGCCCACCAGCAGAAACTTGAATCGATCGTGACGCCGGCGCGCAAGCGCGGCACCTTCGATCATCGTGCGGACGCCTTCGTCGCCGCCCATCGCGTCAACGGCGATACGCGGCAAACTCATGACGTTCTCCGGTTCAAGTTACGGTCTTAGAGACCCTCGGGAGCGATAACTTCGCGCCCGTTGTAGTAGCCGCAATGCGGGCACAGATTGTGCGGACGCTTCAGCTCGCCACAGTTCGAGCACTCGTGATGAGCTTCGACCTTGAGCGAATCATGCGCACGACGGTTGCCGCGGCGGTGGGGCGATACTTTCCTCTTGGGGACGGCCATGGCGGCACCTGTTCCTCAAACAATTACAGTCAATTTCGGTGGCCGCCCTAGGGGACAGTCAGCGGGCGCACAAGAGGCGCTTCATCTGATTAGTCCCGACCATGGCGGTGAAGGCGCGCGCTATAGCGATTTTTCTCCACTATGCAAGCGATCCGGCGAGCCTTGTTCGCTTGCTCCTCTACGCCGATGTAGGTAGCAGTTCGCGAACCTAAAGGGGGGAGTTTTTATGGGACTTGTGCTTCCGGTCACGCTGACCGCCGCCGCGGCAGCCGCAATCATCAATATCTGGCTCAGCGTCCGCGTGGGGCAGCTGCGCATCAAGCACAAGGTTTCGATAGGCGATGACGCCGGCGGCCCACTGACCGCGCGCATGCGCGCGCAGCTCAATTTCGTCGAGAATACCGCCTTCGTGCTGATCCTGATCGCCGCAATCGAGCTATCCGGTCGCGGCGCGCCCTGGCTCGCCTATGTGGCAGGCATCTACATGCTCGGCCGCGTGGCGCATGGCGTGGGAATGGACGGCGGCACGCTGGGCGGCGGCCGCAGGATTGGCGTGATCGTCACCATACTGACGCAGCTCGGCCTTGCGGTGGTAGCAACGCTGATCGCTATGGGCGTCCTGTAAAGCCAATGGGGTGTTAAGCCGCTTGGACGAATACGTTTGTCCGGTATGCGGCATTTGAAAATCCAGGGGTAGCGTCAGATATGAGGTGGAAAGCCGACAATCCTGACCCTTATCATTCAGAACGAGTACCCCTAAGAGCCTGGTCGAGATCTTCGAGAAGGTCTTCTACGCTCTCCAAGCCTGCGGAAACACGAAGCAAGCTTTCGGGTGCCATGGTCGCAGGGCCCTCAACTGAAGCTCTGTGCTCGATGAGGCTATGGTTGCCCCCGAGACTTGTGGCTCTGGTGAAGATGCGCAGAGCGTTCACGACCTCCATAGCCTCCTTCCTGTCGCCATCGATTTCGAATGATAGCATCCCGCCAAAATCGCGCATCTGCTTCGCTGCGAGATCATGCCCCGGATGGGATGGCAGGCCAGGGAAATACACTCGCGTTACAGCGGGATGAGCTTCGAGGTAAGCGGCGATCTTTGCGGCGTTTTCGCAGTGAACCCGCATCCGTGCCGGCAGGGTAGAAATGCCTCGAAGCGCCAGCCAACAGTCAAACGGAGCCATCACTGCACCGCGGTGCTTCACGATTGCCCTCAGTTCGTTCAAGTGAGGACCCTGTTCACGAACCACGGCGATTCCGCCCATCATATCAGAATGACCGCCGACATATTTTGTCAGGGAGTGGATCACGATATCAGCACCGAGATCGAGCGGTCGCTGAAGCAGCGGCGTAGCCCAAGTATTATCAACACCGAGTGCTGCTCCGAAACTTCTTGCAAGGCGCGAAATCTCAGACAAGTCGACGACTCTAACCAGCGGGTTTGATGGCGTTTCGGCCCAGATGATGCCAGGCTTATGCTCCTCACAAGCCCGTTCAACGGCAAAGAGATCCGTCATGTCGACAGAGACGACTTCGAGCTTGCGCCCAAATTGCGTCTCATTGACGAGCGAGCGAATTCCGAAATACATATCGTCCGGCAGCAACACCACGCCGGGGTGTTCGACTGCCATGGCTTCGATCGCAGCGGCAATTGCCGCCATTCCGGAGGGGAACGCGACAGCATCGCAACCTCCTTCCAATTGAGCCATGCAATTTTCGAGGGCGTTACGATTGGGATTGCCGTCTCGAATATATTCGAAGCCGCGCGAAAAACCGCCGTCCTCGTCTCGTTCGAAGGTGGTCGCCAAATGAATGGGTTCCGAGACAGCTCCCGTAACCGGATCAATCCGCCTTCCGGCGTGGATAGCAAGGGTTTCGATTCTCACGAATTACTCTCCTGTCTCTAGGTTGCAGAAGTGGATTTCAGCAGCACGAGGCCAGATAAGACTAGCAATGCCGCGATGGCGCGAACGACTGTCAGAGGCTCGCCGAACCAGACTATTCCGACCACGAAGGCGCCGATTGCGCCAATTCCGGTCCATGCCATGTAGGCTGTGCCAAGCGGCAAAGAGCGCATGCCATAGGCGAGCAGCGCGAAGCTCACGAGCATCGCACCAAAGGTCACGATGCTGGGAACCAGACGAGTGAATCCATCGGACTGCTTAATGGCAGCAGCCCATACGACTTCGAAAATACCAGCAATTATTATGACGATCCACGCCACGGCAGCCTCCTAAGTGCTGCCGGGCCGTCCCGGTCTTGAAACCCTGATAAAAGGGGCGGGAACGTGGTCTCCGCTACGGGCTCCGATTAGCAAAGTCTGCTGATGGCTTCAAGTTGTGTGGCGAATAAGCAGCCGTCCGCAATCGGGTCGCTAGCAGCCCGTCCGCTACTGGCACATCGCTGGCTCGGTGAGAACGTCGTCAGATGGGTGGAAAGCAGACATTTGCGTCTATGCCTGTCTCTTCCTTTTTTCTGAGCGCCACCCCATCTGCGCCGGCTGAAAGGAACAAACATGCCTGCCAAATTGGACCATCTCACTATTGCATCACGTGACCGCGAGGCGGCTGATCGTCACTATTCGATCCTCCTACCATTGGTGGGATTCGAGAAGGTCAAGGACGGGATCTGGAAGGATAGAGAGGGTCTTTATCTGCAATTCATCACGGCAAAAGAGGAAACGGGTCCTTACGAGCGCTATGGAGCCGGCGTGAACCATTGGGGGCTGTCGATGCAAAGTGCCGAGGCAGTTGAAGAGTTGCGCGCCTCCTTGATCACAGCAGGCATTGATGCACAGCCGATCCAGGATTTGCACGGAGCAAGAGCGCTATTCGTCCCTGATCCGGACGGATTGCGAGCGGAGTTTACTTGGTATCCGGACGGTATGGCACCTGTAGGCTAGCGTTCGCTTAGTCAGGGCGCGCGAAATGGTAATGCTCGACGGCAGGTCACAGGTCGCTAGCGGAACCTCCAGGTTTGGGTACTTGGATTTGTGTTCAAGAGACTTCCCCGGCTTCAGCTAAAAAAGCTTGTACGCCGTGAGCCGGCTCGCGCCTCTCTGGCCAGTGGTCAGCAGATAGTTGTCCGGTGTGATCGTCAATCTTCCCCCGGTAGGAGCTTCCCAAACAATAGGGTGATCTGGGCTCTTGCGATCTATTGCCCAGGTTTGAGAAGCCGAAGACACAAAAATCAGATTTTCGGTTGCGATCACATTTCCCACCAACACATCGCTTCCAGGAATTACCGCAGACCACAAAACGTTGCCATTTTCCGAGTCAATTGCGGACAATACGTGAGCGTCTTGGCGAGCCGCATAAATTGTACCGTCCGCCAGTGCGAAGGCTGTCGTGTATTCGGCTGCACTACGCCATTTAATAGAGCCTGTTTCTAGTGACATGGCGACAATTTTGTTGCTTCCGTCGAACCGTTTGTCTCCGGAAAAAAGGAAGACATTTCCTTTCCCATCGAGCACTGGCCCGGTCGCGTAGTCGTTCGTGTTTGCCACGTACTCCGGATCGGCGATACTTTTGACGATCTTACCAGTGATTCGGTCAACCTGATCCAGAGCGGTGCCAGAATAATAATAAGCGTAGTTCTCATCCAGTGCCATGCTTTGGCCGCCCCAGACTGCGCCGCCAGTTCGTTCTGTGACCCAGTTTTGCGTTCCAGCTTCAGCATCGTAACCATAGATGACGCTGCCATAGTATCCAGCGGCTACATAAACGTCGTTGCCGTCCGCGACTGGCTGATTGAAGTCAGTCCACTGGGCTGCAAACGACATTTGGTTTTTGAACGTGCCGGAGCCAAGATTGAAAACCCATTGCGGATTCGACGAACTTGACGAACGCATCGAGGTAACGTGCACAAGCTCATTAGAGATCGACGGACCGCTGGCGTGGAATTGGTCACCCATATCGTACGACCATATCTCGCTGCCCGAAGATGTCTCGAATGCTTTGAGGCGAGCGGTCCCGGCGTAAGCGATACCACCGTCACGAGCAGCGACGATCAACACCTTCCCCCTTGACGCCGCTGGCGGACGTATCCTGCCTGCGGTGAAGGAATCAGTCCACTCCCACGCCTTTCTGAAAATGGCTGGATCATATCGCACGGGCACGTATCCCGAATGCGCAATATCTCTTTGGAACGTCGCCCAGTCCTTCACCATCACATCGAGTTTGACAGTGAAACGCTTGGTCGAGCCAGGATAAACGGTGTCGCATGCGGCTGTTTTGCAAAGGCGGAACACGACTTCGCTTGTGGATAGCCCCCCTGCAGGAAAAGGGACCGTTTCGAAGTTAACCGAGAAGGTCTTCCCTGAGGACGCTGGCGTTGCTTTGAGCGCATATCTTTGACCGCCCACGGCCACATCTGCGACAACGCTATCTGAGGAAGAACCGGTATAAGTCGCATTAAATCCGAATTCAGCTTTTCCCCCTTCCGGAATGGCAATGTCAGCTGAAGTTTCGGAAAGCGTGACCGGTAGCGATGGAGTTGGAGATGGTCCTGCAACCGGTGGACTTGAACCATCGCCACCTCCACAGGATGTAAGGAATACGGCACCCGAAATGGATGCCACCCAAGTTGCGACCCTCATACTTACCCCCTTCGATTTAACCCGTCCTCCAGGCCCTTAGTGTATTGACACTACAATAGAATAACTGGAAATTTCTTCAACCTTGTTATTTCAGTGTCGCACAATTCGGCAGTGCACAGCTGTTCAATGTGCGGAGGCTCACAGGACTATTTGGTGCAACCAGCGGGTCTTCCGAGATGGCGGGTGCTAAACACACTTGCAGGGCAGAAGCATAAGGAAGCGCGCCTCCCGCCTATGAGCAATTTCCATACCGCCTTAAGCGCTCGGGCGATCTCCAGAGATAGCTCGGCGAACGAGCTACTGTTCCGCGTCTGCTATCGGGTCGCTAGCAGAATGTCTCGTTTCGTCCTGACACCCTGATTCCTTGATGTCGAAAATTTGACCACACCGGCTAGGACAGCGCGTAGTCGCTGACGAAGGCGTTGGTCTGGCGTTCGTGGCCGAAGGTGCTGGTGGGGCCGTGGCCGGGGATGAAGGTCACGTCATTGCCCAGCGGCCACAGCTTCTGCGTGATCGCGTCGATCAGATCCTGGTGATTGCCCATCGGGAAATCGGTGCGGCCGATGCTGCCCTGGAACAGCACATCGCCGACCACTGCGAATCTGCTGGGGCGATGGAAGAACACCACATGGCCGGGGGTGTGACCGGGGCAATGGATGACCTCCAGCGTGAGGTCGCCCACGGTCACCGTATCGCCATCCACCAGCCAGCGGTCAGGCTCGAACACTTCGCCGCGGATGCCGTATTTCGCGCCGTCTTCATCGAGGCGCGAGATCCAGAAACGGTCAGCTTCATGCGGGCCTTCGATGGGCAGGCCCAATTCCTTCGCCAGCACGCCCGCTTCGCCGCAATGGTCGATATGGCCGTGGGTGACGAGGATTTTCTCCAGCTCCACCCCGCTGCGCTCGACCGCCACCTTGAGCTTGTCGAGATCACCGCCGGGATCGATCAGCGCGCCCTTGTTGGTGGCGGTGCACCAGATCAGCGAGCAATTCTGCTGCAGGGGCGTGACCGGGACGATGCCGGCTTTCATCGGAGGCGTGGCGGGAGTGTCATTCATGGCGAAGGAAATGGCTGCCCTGCCGCGCCAATGCAAGCACGCCCTGTCAGAACGGCAGCGGCGCGAGGTCCGGACCTACCCAGTCATGCCGGGCCGCCACGCCGAACAACACATCGCGTGACCAATGGGAAAGGATCCAGTCCGAACGGCCATAGGGGCTATCCACCAGAGCGGTGAGGACTGCATGGAGCGGAATATCATCGCCCTGCTCCACCAGCACGGCGCGTGCAGCGCCAATCGAGGCAATGGTGATAGTGTGGTGATAGCCCGAGGTATCCGTGTTCGGCGTGCCGTGCGCATCATTCAGGCGCATGATTATCGTGCGGAAATCCTCCGGTCCGGCATGTTCGGGGCGATAGCGCAGCTGCCACAGGGCCAGCGCAAAATGCGCGGCATGGGTCCATTCGGCGCGCGGCAAGGAAGCGTCGAGCACGCGGTTGGCGAGATGTTCGATGGCATGATCGCTGGGAAACTGGAGCGCGGGCGTCACACCCTGCCTCCCTTCCACACAACACGGCCGATCACTTCCACCTCATCGTGCGAAAGCTCTATCGGGGCATAGGCATCATTGGCGCTGATCAGCTTGATCCGGCCCGGTGCGCTGGCCTGGAGCTGCTTGACGTGGAGCACATCGCCAATGCGGACGACATGGATCCCTTCGCCGCCGCGCTTGTTGCGGTCGACGAAAATCTCGTCCCCGCTGCGCAACAGGGGTTCCATGCTGTCACCCTGAACGCGGATTGCGGAAAGCGCCGCGCCCTTCAGCCCCATCTCCGCCATCCAGCGCGGCGAGAAGCGGAAATCGTCAAAGGAAATTTCCTCCGCACCATAGGAACCAGGACCTGCCGATGCATCCAGTGCAAGGCGCGGAATGGCCACGAAATCCTGCGATTCGCTGCGCCGGACATGGCCCGGATCGGCCCCCAGCTCCACTTCGCCCACGCCAAAGAACTCGGCCAGTTTGCGGCGATCCTGTTCCTCGAGACGGCGCGGCGAACCCTTGCGGACAAATTGCTGCAAGTAGCTGGGATTACGCCCTAACATTGCTGAAAGCGAGGCAAGACTGGTACGGTTCTGCTCTGCCAGTTCCACCAGCCTCGCGCGATCCGCGGTAATCTGATCCGCCATATCCTGCCTCCTGCCTCGCTGTCCCGAAGCGGGACGAAAAACACCGCTTACAGCGTGTCATGCGAGAAAATTCCTATACCATAGGATTTTTCCTAGACAAGTAGGATTTCGAGTGGAACGAATCGGGAACACATTATCGATTCGTCAGCCAAAAGGGGAGCGCCATGCTGATCCGATCCGTCGAGAAATTCCTCCGCGCCTATGACATGCCGCCGACCAAATTCGGCCGCCTTGCCGCGCATGATCCGCGCTTCGTGCTCGACCTCCGGCTGGGGCGCGAGCCGCGCGGCGCCACAGAGGCGCGCATCATCGGCTTCATGCAGGGCTTTGAAGCAGCGCGGTGCGAGAGCGCGCGGGAGGCAGCCCATGTCGGTTGAAACCACCCTTCCCCGCCCGCGCCTCCCGCGCCGCACCCGCCGCACCAGCGCCGACCGCCTGCGCGATGCATTGCTCACACTCTGCGATCATCAGGGCCAGCTGCTCTCCCATTCCGAGAAGGCCTGGGCCAGCATCACCTTTGCCGGTGCGCGGCACAGCGTCTCGCTGCTGTTCGCGGGCGAAGAGGCGGTGGAGGCAGGCGAGCGCTTCATCGCTGCGCTTCCCGAGCATGAATTCACCATCCCCGGCCAGCTGGTCGCCGATGCCGATATCACCGAGGTCGATCACCACCTGCTCCCCGCGCCAAGGCTCGTGGTGCATTGCGAATTGCTGCTGCTGGAGGATGCGTGATGCCGCTGATTGACCCGCGACATTCCAGCGCTAATCCTCTGCTCCATCCGGGGAGGTACATCATGCGAAAGATACTGCTGATTCTGGCTGCCATTGCCATTTCCGCACCGCTGGCAGCGCAAGATCTGGCCGATGCCGAAGTCATCGTCACCGCCAGCCGCATCCAGCAAGATGATTATTCGGACGAAATGCCCGCCGTGGGCCTGCGCCGCAGCGCCGATTTCCTTGTGCAGGAAGTGGTTATTCGGGGCGACACGCGCGACATGGAGCAGCGCAGAAAGGAAATCCGCGCGATGCTGGCCGATGCCATCCGCCGCGCAGATGCCGCAGGTATCGAACTGGCCTATGGCGATTATGTGCTCACCAGGCTGACCCCCGCCAATGCCGGGGATATCTCGCTGGCGACGGACAATCGCCCCGATAGCGAGCGTGTGGTGTTCCTCGCCAAGGCGAAGCTGGGCGGCACGCAAAGCGGCGAAGCGGCAGAGAAGCAGATCGCCCGCTACATCGATTCCGTGCCCGAAGTGGGCCGCGCGCAGATGGAGACATGGGGTGACAGCACGCTGTCGATCGTCGGCCCAGACAGCTATCGCCCGCAGATCGCCGAGAAGATCGCGGAAGATGCCAATGCCATGGCCGGCCGCATGGGGCAGAATTATGCCGTGGAGGTCGAAGGGCTGAACATGCCTGTGCAATGGGCGCGATCCGGCCCGGGCGAGGTTATCCTCTACATCCCCTACAAGCTGACTATCGTGCCGCGGCCCTAGACCGCGCAGCCTTCATCACTGCAGCCGCCACCTTCATTAGCAGGCGTCGCATTGCCGAGTTCGGCGATGGTTTCGCCAACCAGCGCCATGATCTGCGCGCCCACCGCCATATCCTCGACATGGCCGAAATGCTGGTGGCGAATGTAGCCTGCGCGGTCGATGAGGATCAGCGAGGGTGTTCCCTCCAGGGCATAGGCACGCATTGTTTGCGGGATACGATCACCCTCGCCCGCAAGGTCGAGCGCAATGGGAAAGGGCCAGCGGTATTCATGGATGAAGGCCGCCAGCGCCGCCGGGCTCCCCTGCGCCTCGTGATGCTCGAACACGGAGTGGAGGCCAATGACCTGCACATGCTCCCGTGGGAACAATCCGGCGATCTTCGCCGCTTGCGGCAGGCCGGTCGAGACGCAGCCGGGGCACAGCATCTGGAAGGCTTCGATGGCAACCACCCGACCGCGCAATTGCTCCAGGCTGAGCGGCTGGGGCGTGTTGAACCACTGCGAAACTGCCAGTGGCGGTGCGGGTCTGGGTGAGTCGGCCATCTCCCAATTCAGCGCCCGAATCCGGCGGCTGGCAAGTTGGAAATTCCCCCGCCCCTAGTACCCGGCGGCGAGGTCCATCTGCGGCGAAACCGCTTCTCCGCGATGCCAGCGACCAAGGTTCTCGATAAAGCGGTCTGCGCTGCGCATGAACATTTTGGTCTGCGCGCGGCCCGACAGGTGCATGGTGATCTGCGCGTTATCGAGGCTCCACAGCGGATGTTCGGGCGGCAGCGGTTCAGGTTCGGTCACGTCGAGCAGTGCGGCCTCGATCCGCTTGGCCTGTAACGCCTCCACCAGTGCCGCCTGATCGACCACATCGCCGCGCGCGATATTCACCAGCACCGCGCTGGGCTTCATCGCCGCCAATTCTGCCGCGCCAATCATCCCCACCGTGTCGGCGGTGGAAGGAACCGCCAGCACCACCCAGTCGAACGAACCCAGCTGGCCGCGCCATTCGTCAGGCCGCAAGGCCCCGTCCGCGCCCGAGCGGCGCACCGGCACCACCTCCATGTCGAACGCCTCCAGCCGCGTTTTGACCAGCTGGCCGATAGCACCAAGGCCCAGCAGCAGCACGCGCTCACCCGACAATTCGCGTTTGCCCGGGCTGTCCATCAGCCATTCATGCCGCTCCTGCGCGCGCACCACATCACGATAGCCCTTGGCGTGGGTGAGCATCAGCATCACGACATATTCGGCGATGGTGATGGCGTTGATGCCCACGCCATTCGTCACCACCGTGCCGCGCTGCGCCAACAGATCGAGCGGCATGAAATCGAGCCCGGCATAGATCGAATTGAGCCATTTGAGATTGGTCGCCGCCGTCGCGATTTCAGCCATCGGCGGCTTTTCGTTGAGGTCGAACCAGCCGATTTCCGCCTCGGGCGCCATCGCCAGCGCTTCTTCGCGGCTGGCAAACCACATGGGTTCCACCCATTCGGGCAGACGCGGCTCCACCAGCGGGCGGATCAATGCAGACATCACGGCTTTGGTCATGGAACTCCTATCGGCCGGAAAAGGCCTGCCAAGCAACCACAAGGAGGAACGGCAGGCCGATCAGATCGACCAGTGCTATTGTTTTTAGAGGCTTAGGACTGCCCGCCATCAGGTAGAGCGCGAGAAAGCTGACCATGCTGATCGCGGTCACCACCACCGCCGCCTTGCGCGGCGCGGGATCGAAGGCCGACCATACGCACAGCACGAACACGCCGAGGAACAGCGCTGCGCGGTGGTGCATCAGCAGGAACAGCGGATTGTCCGGCGCAAGGCGGTAGAGCTGGCCCAGCATCGCCGGACGAAAAAATGCGAGCGCAGGCATGAAGTGCACCGCTGCGAGTGCCAGCCATGAGATGGGTTGCATCATGAAACTGGCCTAGCACGGGAGTATGAAGTGAGCAAACTACTCGTCGTCTCCCGGCCGCCGAGCCGGGGGTGCGCTGCCTTCAAAAATTAAGCCGTGCCCCGGATCAAGTCCGGGGAGACGATTTGTGAGGATAGCCAGGGATTATAGCTTCCACTCCCAGCCGAGCGGATCGCCGTCCATCACTTCGACACCGGCGGCGGTGAGTTCGTCACGCAGCGTATCGGAAGTGGCGAAGTCCTTCACCGCGCGTGCTTCCTTGCGGCGGGCGAGCGCATCTTCGATCTCGGCTTCGGAAATGGTCGCGGATTTAGGGCGAATCCGCAGGTCTTCTCGGGTGAGTGTGTGAAGACCCAGCCCCAGAACCTGATTCATCTGGCTGGCCGCATTCACCACGCATTCGGGCGCGAGCTTCTTGTTGGCCAGCACATCGTCGAGAATGGTCAGCGCATCCGCCGTGTTGAGGTCACCCGAAACGGCAGCGTCGAAGCGCTCAACCAGGCCCCGCGAGGTGGGATCCCACTCCCAGCTATCACCCGGAATCTGTGTGTCCGGAAGGCGCTCTTCCCATTTGCGAAACGCCAGCACCAGCCGCTTCAGCCGCGTTAGCGCCGCCCCAAGCCCATCCCAGGAGAACTCCAGTTCGCTACGGTAATGCGCCTGCAGGCACATCATGCGGTAGGCGAGCGGGTGGTAGCCCTTGTCGATCAGCAATTGCAGACGCAGGAACTCGCCCGCGCTCTTGCTCATCTTGCCAGATCGCTCGACGAGAAAGTTGTTGTGCATCCAGATGCGCGCGCCCGAATTGGCCGCGTCGTCCAGACCATTGGTGCAGCAATGCGCCTGATTTTGCGCGATCTCGTTGGGGTGGTGGATCTCGCGATGGTCGATCCCGCCGGTGTGGATGTCGAAGGGGAAGCCCAGCACCTCGCCGCTCATTACGCTGCATTCCAGATGCCAGCCGGGCGCGCCCTTGCCCCACGGGCTGTCCCATTCCATCTGGCGCGTTTCGCCCGGCGGGGTCTTGCGCCAGATGGCGAAATCGGCGGCGTTGCGCTTGCCCTCCACCGTCTCGATCCGGCCTTCGCCCTCGTCGGTATGCGCGCGCGCCAGCCGCCCGTAATCGGCCACAGTCGAGACATCGAAATAGAGCCCGCTGTCGAGCTCGTAGCAGTGCTTGTCCGCGATTCCCCTGGCAAATTCGATCATCTGCGGCACGAATTCGGTGGCGATGGTCCAGCGCGCGGGTTGGCGGATATTCAGCGCCTTCACGTCGGCCCAATATGCCTGCGTGTAATGTTCCGCGATGTCCCAGATGGATTGGGCGCGTTCCGCCGCCATCT
>CBFGON010000067.1:0-13671 GCA_965650395.1 uncultured Qipengyuania sp.
AAGGCGCAGGTGAGGATCACGAGGCCCACAAGCCCAAAGGGCTCCCTCCACTCTCATTCTGAGATTGGGGTCTGCCCGAGGGATCAGGCGGCAAGCGCGGGAAGAACGGACGAGGCTGCGGAGATTGGCACGAACAGCCGCGTGCGGTAACGGATGATCTCGGTGAAGCAGCCCTTGCCCTTGTACCAGTCGAGGCGATCCGGCGAGAAACCGGTCAGTTCAAGGCGCTGTTCGCCGCCGACCAGCGAGCGCTTCACGGTGAGGGAATCGTGGCTCGCAAGGCCCAGCGGCTTGCCGCTGGCGATGACGAGCTCGCCGATCTGCTCAGCCGATGGTCCGGCAACTCCGGAAAGACCAAAGGTCTCGGCGATTGCGGCGAGATCGATATCGAGCACTTCGCGGCCGATGATGGACTGGCCGTCCTCAGCAACAAGCCGGGTGACGCGGACATGATCGCCAGGCAGGCGCTTCCAGACCGGAAGCAGTAGACCGGTGGCAAGATGAACGCGCTCGGTCACCGGTGACTTGGCCGCTTCCACTTCCTCGACCCGCCAGGCGCTGGTGAACGCAGTGACGAAAATTTCTTCCCAATGGCTTTCAGCGAGTGCCTCAAGCGTCCAGTTTGCGGACTTGAGCGGCCGGAGCAGGCGCCGACGTTCGATCACGGCCCCGTCGTCGGCGATGAGACGCCGGGCCGGAACCGACAGTGCGACCTTGCCCGAGCGCGCATTGCGCATCGGGATCGCGTGCGGGCTGCCAATCTCGTGCATCCGCACCAGGCGCTGCAACCGTAAAGGTCGAAGGTGCCTCGTCACTTCGAGCGAGACGAGACGGGTCTCGGCACCGGTCACGGGGTCTGTGCGCAGGAGCTCATCGGCGAGGGCCGTGAAGCGATCGACCCTCACGGTCTCCAGTCCCTGATCGAGCGTTCCGGCTTCACGCGCAGCTTCGATCCGCGCTTCGACGAGACCGAGATATTCATCGAATATGGCGTTCTGGAGCGCAATCGGCAGCGCTAGGATGCGGTTGAGCCAGCGCTGGATCGTGGGGAGATTGTCGGTCAGCCCGCCATCGGGGTTTTCGAGCCGGAGGCCGGTGCGCTCGACGAAGTTGCCAAAGGTGGTGGCTTCAAGCTTGCCGTCATAGAGCAGCTGGAACCAGCGGCTGAGCGCGTCGCGCGCATAGTCGCTTTCAAGATTGTCTGCCGGGTCGAACAGGTTCTGTCCGCCCGTCTGGCGCTGGCCGCGCGTAAGCGCGCCCAAAGCGTCGAGCCTTCGCGCAATAGTCGAGATGAACCGGCGCTCGCCCTTCACATCTGTGGTGACCGGGCGGAACAGCGGGGCCGAGGCCTGATTGGTGCGGTTCGTGCGACCAAGACCCTGGATGGCGTTGTCGGCGCGCCATCCCGGTTCAAGCAGGAAGTGAACCCGGCGCTGCTGGTTCCTGGCGCCCAAGTCGGCATGATAGGAACGCCCCGTGCCGCCCGCATCCGAGAAGATCAGGATGCGCTTGGTCCCTTCCATGAAGCTTTGGGCTTCGGCGACATTGGCGCTGGGGCTACGCCGTTCGAGGCGCTGCTCACCATCGCGGCCCAGGACAAGCCTGCGGGTCCGGCCCGTGACCTCCGCCACGGCGTCGGTTCCGAAATGTTCGATAATCGCATCGAGCGCAGTGGCGATGGGCGGCAGTGCGCAAAGTTGTTCGATCAGCGCATCGCGCGCAGCAATGGCGCGCGGGCAGAAAACGGGATTGCCCTCTCCGTCGCTCATCGCCTCGGAGCGAAGATTGCCGTCCTCGTCGGCGAAGACCTGCATCAATCGTACCGGGAAGCTCTTTGTAAGGTAGTCGATGACGTATTCACGCGGGGACAGATCGATATCGAGAGCTTCGCGTTCTTCCACGGTAAGGTCGGCAAAGCGCCGGTCGAGCATGGCCTCGGCGGTCGAGACCAGCTGCACGACAACAGAATGCTCTTCGCCAAGCGCTGCTTCCATCGCGGGGATCAGGCTCGGCAATTTCATCGAAAGCAGGAGCTGGGAAAAGAAGCGCTGCTTGGTGCCCTCGAAGATCGACAGTGCTGCCGCTTTGGCGTTGCGATTGAGCGTATCGCCGCTGTCCTCGTCGATCACGCGGGTTGCTTCGAGCGCAGCTTCGAGGTTGCGGTGAATGATCGCCCAGGCCTCGGCATAGGCGTCGTAGATCCGCACCTGCGCTTCGGTCAGGCTGTGCTCGAGGATTTCGTACTCGACCCCGGCGAAGGACAGCGCACGGGCGAGATAGAGACCCTGCGCCTTGAGGTCACGGGCGACAAGCTCCATCGCCGCGACGCCGCCGGCGCGGATCTCGGTCATGAATGCTTCGTGGGTCGGGAATGCGGTCTCGGGTCCCCAAAGGCCAAGCCGTGAGGTGTAGCCAAGGTTGGCGATATCCGAAGCGCCAGTGGCAGACGCATAGAGCACCCGGGCGCGCGGGAGATGGTTCTGCAGCCTGAGGCCCGCCATACCCTGTTCGGATCCTTTAACCTTGCCGCGGATTGAAGAGCTCACGAGCGCGTTGGCCATCGCATGGGCTTCGTCGAAAGCGATCACGCCGTCGAAACCCTCGCCCGCCCAGGCAAGGATCTGGTCGAGCCGCGTATCCTCTGCGCGCCCCGAGCGCAGCGTCGGGTAGGTGACGAAAAGGATGCCTTCGGACATCGTTACGGGCTGGCCGAGCTTCCAGCGCGAGAGCGGCTGGAGATCGAGCGGTAGTCCGCCAAGCGCTTCCCAGTCGCGGCGTGCATCTTCAAGCAGCGCCTCGTTCTTGGTGATCCAGACATGGCGACGCTCGCCGGCGAGCCAACGGTCCATAATGACCGCCGCGATCTGCCGTCCTTTGCCCGCTCCGGTCCCGTCGCCAAGGAAGAAGCCCTGGCGGTAGGAATGGCCATCCTCGGACAGTTCCAGCGCAGTGCCTTCCTGGCTTACCTTGAAGCGACCCGGGAGGTCGCGCGCGAATGCCTGGGCAGCGTAGACCAGTGTCTCGCACTGAGCTTCGGATAAGAGGCCATCGGCCTGCCAGTTGGTGGGGAGACGTGGCCGCACTTCCGGCTGCGGAGCCGCGACCGAGCCCATCGCGACCGACTCCACGAGCGGGGTGGGATGAACCGGCGCGTCTTCAAACGCGATGCGGCTGGGCCGGTAAGGCAGGTAGATGCCTGCCTGTTCCGGCACAGGCGCGGGGTCGGCGAGGACCAAATAGGCAAGGTCGATCGCATTCGCGCTGGCTGCTGGTGTCGCGGCGAACGGCGCCACCGGCCGAACCGGCGCGCTTTGGGTCGAAGTCTTGCAAACGAGGCGCACTGGCTTGCCGACTGGCAGGCGATGGATGTTGGCGGATGTCTGCGCACGGGGCGGAAGCGCAGTGATAAGCTCGTGGAGCGCGATCAGGTCAGCAGTATCTCCAGTGATCGCGGGCGAAGCCGCAGTCGGCGTCTTGTCGAACACGACCAGTCGAACGGCGATCCCCGTCCCAGTCCGCCGAAACATCTGCTGCAGCCGGACGTCGAGGAACAGCGACGCTTCGTCATGTGCCTTGGCGAAAGTGGAAGCAGCGAAGCCATCGGGCATGATGGCGACTATCCTCGCGCCATTGGCAACACCCCGGATCACACCGCGCAGGTGACGCAGGGCGGTCTCACCATCCTTTCCGCGTTCCTGGCTGCGGGCGAATGGCGGGTTCATCAACACGACCGACGGAACAGGGCCGCGATGCAGGTCGGCGATCAGTTCCCCGTCTTGCGCGGTGATCGTGGCCGAAGGGAAGATGTGGCCCAGGCTGTCTCGTCTTGCCGGGTCGATCTCGTTGAGAACCAACGAGGCATTCTGGACGCTGCCCCATAGGGCAAGCGCACCATTGCCTGCTGATGGTTCGAGGAGTGTGTCGTGCGCGCCGACAGCTGCGGCCTTTGCCATGAGCCAGGCCAGCATCGGCGGGGTCGAGAACTGCTGCAATTCGACCTGTGCTTCGCTGCGCACATGCCGGGGCGGCAAGGCTGCTTCGAGCCAGTCGAACCGCGCTTCTGCTTCATGAACGTTGGTCGCCAGATCGATGCGCGAAGCTTCACGAAGCCAGAGCAGTGCGCCGATCTCGACCGCGTTGTTGTAGACGTCGATGGTCCAGGCGCTTCCCCAATCCATGACGCCGGTTTCCTCGGCGAACAGGTCGGAAATGTCGACGCGGGTTAGATGGCGTCTCGAGGCAAGAAGCGCGGCAACTCGGGTGCCGATGGCATAGGCCAGGGGCGTTGACGGCAACTGCCCGCCGGCGGGAAACAGGTCTGATTGAAACATGGCAATTCGTCCTCCTGATGGGGGCATCGGGACTCGCCCTCTGCCGGATCAGGAATTCGAGAAGCCCTCTCTCCTCTTACTGTGCCGCTTTGCGGCGCAGCCATGCTGTCAGTTCATCGTTCCAGTCGGTGTCGATTGAGGAAGGCTTGCGAACGTGGATCGTCCGCCCTTCGCGGGCATAAGCGGCCAGGCCACGCGACGCGGCCAGCTCGCCGCCAGCATCGTGATCGACGAAGAGGTGGAGTTCGGTCACGCTATCGGGCACGCTCACGAGGCCGAAACGCTCATTGCCCAAGGTAGCCCAGACCGGGATGCCGGTTAGTGCATAGGCCGACATCGCGCTCTCGATACCCTCGGCGAGGCCGAGCTTTTCGGAAGCCGGATCGAAGAGGCGGACAGCAGCTTCACCGAGCGCGCCAAGTGCGCGTTTCGGCTTTTCGAAAGCGGCCTTGCCTGAAGCCTCGGTAGACAGGAACGTGCGGTGGATGGCGATCGGGCCCTCATCGAGGCTGACTGCCGCGATCATGGCAGGCAGAAAGCGGGACCGTCCTTTCGGGCCAAGTGGCGTTCGCGGGTGAAAGCGAAGCGCCGGAGATGCGGCGAGGATGCCGCGACCTTCAAGATATTCCTTTGCCTTACTGGCACGCAGTGGCTGTGCATCGCGCCAGATCCTCAGCGCTGCCGCCGAGGGTGTGCGCGTTCTGGTCGGCTCGGGAAGATCAGTCGTCGTAGACCCTGAGAAAAGCGCAGGAGCCTCGAAGCCTTCACGCGCCAAAGCAGCCAGCACGCTCTGCTGATCGCACCCCGCGAAACAATGGAATAGGATGGCCTTTTGGCCGAGCGACACACCGAGTGACGGCGTGCGGTCGTCATGCGCAGGGCAGCAAGCCATCCCCTTGGTGCCGGACCATTTGCCGCCTCGGCTTTCGCAGATCTTGCGGGCGGTGTCCTCGAGCGAGGAGCGTGGGAGGGTTGAAGTCGAAACAGGCATACTGGCTCCATCGCCGCATAATAGCCCCGTCCAAACGAGCGCCTCTCCTCTCGAATGAACCTGCAGAAGGCGCTTTCCTACACCTCAGTGTTCTACTTATGTTCTCGCACGAGTCGAAACAAGGCGAAAGGTAGTGCGATGAGAATGTCCTTGGTGACCTGTGGGTGCGGTGCCTTTGCGATTGCGATCTCTGGATCTGCCTGCGCGCAGGAATTTCAGGTTTTCGACCATGAACTTAGCAAGGTTGAGGTTACAAGCGACCAAGGTCCCGGTGTCCACCCAACTGCGTTCTATCTCGGCAAGCCAGATGGCGAACCGGATCATATCGATCGAAGCTTCAAGGAAGCCCTGTACGAGCCACTCATTCGGCAAGCAGAAGCGCGATACTCGCTCCCCCCTCGCCTCCTCCTGGCTCTGGTGTGGCAAGAATCTCGCTTCAATCCCATGGCAATCAGTCCGGCTGGCGCGGCGGGGCTCGCTCAACTCATGCCGGGAACCGCGAGGCAACTTGGTGTCAGCAATCGCCACGATCCGGTTCAGAACATCGACGGTGGCGCGCGGTATCTGAAGCAGATGCTCGATCGCTTCGGCGCGATCCATCTCGCGCTGGCCGCTTACAACGCAGGCCCTGGCGCTGTGTCGCGAGCCGGCGGGATACCGAAAAATCGAGAAACACCTGGATATGTGAAGAGCGTTATCGCGCGATGGATGGCATACAGCTCGACATGAATGCGAATCGGAAAAGGATCAGCGGACGGCTCGAGCACCTTCCTCGGGGAGCTGCAATTGTAACTGATGCAGGGGATCACTGGGTTCTCGAGGGCTTTGAGCCGTCGAATGATGACTTCGGGTTTGAAGTCACCGCAGAGGGTGTTGTCGTCGGCCTTGATCGGCTGCGGGTAGATTGGCTGGGTGCCTGCTAGTCGAGAGTCGCTTGGCAATCAAAGCACAAGTTGCGCCAAGGCCTCCTCAGCGTCGTTTCGAACAAGATGCCCATAGTGGCGTTCGATCATAGCGACACTAGTATCCGCCATTTGCGCAACCGTAAGAATGGGAAGACCACCGCGAACCAAGTCGGTTATCACGCTGTGGCGCAAAGTGTATGCTGATGTTTGCGCAGGCAGCTCAGATGCTACCACAGCCTTCTTGATCGGACCCTTCCACATATCTTTCGACCATGGGATGCCGTCACTACGAGTAAACAACCATGCAGAAGGCAGCTTGCTTTTGGACTGCTCGCTCAAGAAGCTGGCGATGCTTTCCGGCACCGATATCTGTCGGGGCACGCCGTTCTTGTCGGACCCGATTGTAAGTGTTCTCGTCCGTTTCTCAAAATTGCTCACATTGAGCGCAGCCAACGCACCCGGCCGAAGCGGAAGCAAACACAGTGCACGCACGAATGGTTCAATATCGGCGTCGAGCTCCGCAAGCAGCCGACGACGTTCTTGCCTGTCCAGATAGAGGTCTCGCCTCCTATCGGCGCCTTTGATGGGCTTCAACGCCTCTTGCCACGCCGCGTCTGTCTTCGGTGCGCCGGGCGGTAAAATTCGCCAAAGCGCTGCGCGAAGCGGCACCATATCTCGGTTGATCGTGGCAGCCGAACGGACCTTGACTCGTTTCTCGCCTTTCTTGCTTCGACTGATCAATGCGGGAGTATCTTCCAGGCGCTTTCGCCAGTCGCGAAGGTGTCGTCTCCGAAGCTTGGAGAGCTTGATCCGCGCGAGTGGATCGCCGAAAACATGGCGGCGAAACACGCCCTCTGCGATCGAGCCTGGCTTTTCGCTCAAATAGGCTCGACATGCGTCGGCCACGGTCTCAAGCTTCTCAACTTGGATGCCTCCGCTCTCGACGAGTTCCGCAAACGCCTCGGCTTCTTTCCTCGCCGCAGCAAATACGTCGTTGCCAGTGAGAGATCCAAACCGTCCGAGCGCCTTTCGGCGATACTTCCGCAGATCCTCATCGTAAGCGCGAGCGAACCAGGTTCCATGGCTTCCAAGTTTGGAGGGCCTATACCCGACATACCAGCCGGCTTGGAGGCGCTGCCAATAAGGCTCCTTGTCCGCTCTCGGCTTCAATTTGTCGCGCGATCCGATCTTGCTGAGGTCCGGCAAGCCATCCTCCATCCGCGCCGCAAATCGAAAAAGTATGAAAAAAGTATGAAAAACTTATGCGCACGCTTGAGGATGACCATAGACGAAAGATGCTGTTTTTCAAGTATAATTTTCGTCCGCATGCTTCCGCATGTGTCCTAGAACCCATCTTTCACACGGGTGGGGTCACAGGTTCAATCCCTGTCGCGCCCACCATGATTTCGCGGAACTGGCGCTCCGCGGCCGCAGCACTGCATTGCCATAGCCATCTGTATACTTGAGCCTTTCCGCAAATCGCGGCATCGCTTCTGGCGATGCAGACAGCTGAATTCTCGCTTTTCGCGATCGCGGCCGATGGAACGGTGTTGCGGCTGATGGAAGGCGGCGGGGCAGAAGAGATCGAATGCCCGCCCAGCTATCGCGACGAACTGGAGGATGTCGTTCGCCTCGCGTCGCGTGGTCGGCATTGTGCCTTGCTTCCATCACAATGGTGCGATTGGCTGCCCGGTCAGGGCGAGGCTTTCTTTGTCAATTCCACGAGTTTGCGTGACCCTTGGCGCGCGTCAATCGTCAAGCTGGGACGCGACAATACCATCCTGGGCATAGTCGTACGTTTTGACCAGGAATTCTGGACCGAAGGGCTTGCAAGCATCGCGGCTGCCTATGGCCTGACAGAGCTCGAAACTCGGATTGCGGGAATGCTGCTGTCGCGGCGCGATCCGTCCGCCGAAGGCGCAATCGACGGGCTGGGATCGGCAGCCGCGCGCAATGCCTCGAACCGGCTGAGGCGCAAGCTCGGGACAGTCAACATGCCGGCGACCGTCGGGCATCTGATGATATTGCTGGTGGCGTTGCCGGAAGGCTCTCCAGAACAGGGGGCTGAATGGATCGGCGACGCGCTGGGGCTTACGCGTAGGCAGGCCGCCTTCGCACGCGAATTTGCAAGCGGCGCTTCCCGGAAGGAAATCGCCAAGCAGAACGACTGCTCATTGGCACTGGTCAAGGCTGAACTGAGCAAAGTTTATGAATTGCTCGAAGTGTCGAGCGCGGTCGAGCTTACCGCGGTCGTCACGCAAGTAGCACATGTCGCAGATACCTTTCTGGTGGGAAATGGCGGTGGTCCGTCGCGGCCGCGAGTACGCGAGGAGATTTTGACCCTGCCGGACGGGCGGGAGGTCGGCTACTCTATCTTTGGTCCCTCGGCAGGCGATGCGGTAGTTATCCTGCACAGTAACATTACTTGCCGTTATCCGCCTTCGCGGTTGGTGGCACGGTTGGTCAAGGGAGGCAGGCGGGTGCTTGCAGTCGACAGGCCCGGCTTCGGCGACACTTCCTCCGGCCCGCAGGAAATCGAAGGGCATTCGGCGCAATTATGCGCGGATCTGGCAGCAGTCTGCAAAGCCGAGGGCATTGCTACCTTCATTCTACTTGCACGAAGCGCTCCGCAAATTGCGGTGGTGATCGAGAACAGCCTTCCAGCAATGGTCAGCCGTGTGATCGTATCCAGTCCGACACCGCCGGCTTCAGTGTCACAGCAGGATCGCGGGCCGTTGGGCGCGGTCAAACGGCGCTTCACTACGCACCCCGGTTCGATCAGGCTGATGATCGGGCTGCTGCTCCGATTTGCCACCCCGATGCGCATCCGCAACGGTATGCGCCGCGCCTTTGCGCAAAGCCCGCCCGATCTTGCTGCGCTCGAGGACCCACTGGTTTCGGAGGACTACCTGAAGGCTTCGCAAGGCCTGCGGCAGAACCTCGACGGGTATGTAGTGGAGAATCTGGCCTGGGCGACCGACTGGGCACCGCCGTGTAAGAGCCGCGGAAAAGACTGGGTGTTAGTTTTCGGCGACAGCTTCGTGCTGCACGATCCCGCGAGCGCGCGGGCACACTTCGCAGCTTATCTGCCGCTCGCAAATTCGATGGTTGCACGCAACGCCGGACAGATGCTGATGTATTCGCACCCCGACGTGCTTGTGGGGCTTATCGACGGTGCGGACAGTGTAGAACCGCGCAGCTAAAGCGCGAAAAGGGGCCACCCTGCAGAGCAGCGCCTATCCATTGTCATGTCACCTTGATCAGGAGACAGTACGCTTGACCTGCGGTGCAGGGTGAACCGGCTTTACGGCCTCCTTGCGGTCCATGTATTTCTTGGCAAGATAACCACCAGCGCCAAGTGCGATCATTGCGGGCAGGCTCATCCGGCGCAGCGCGGTTGCCGCGATCACGCCGATGGCCGCGCCGCTGGCGCCGCCGATACCACTGGTCTGCTTGGCGATCTTGTCGCCGAGGAATGCACCGATAACCTTGCCGATCATATCAAATCTCCTTTTGGAGAATAACGATCCGCTGCCCACCCTGTTCCGGGCAGATCCTGTGGATTGCGATCAGGCGGAAAGGCCGTTTCTGAGCAAATCGTCGACTGCACCAACCACGTCGGACACCGGCTGCGATTCGTCCATCACTGCAAAGCGCAGACCCAGAAATACGCTCATCCCCATGAAGGCCCAGGCGCGGACGGTATTGTTACCCGCCTTGACCAGGCCCGCCGCAACAGCCTCATCAAGTCGCCCCGTAATGCGATGGGCAGTACCTTCATAATGGGCGAGCCAGCCCTGATGATCGATGAATTCGGCTTCATCTATGATGCGGTAGATACCCTTGTTCTCGCGCGCGAAATCCAGGAAGCCCGATAGCGCCTGGCATTCTCGATCAATCCCGCCAGCACCAGTCACCATCCGAGCCTTGGCCGCTTCGGCAACGCCTTGCGACATGAACTTGAGGAGGCTCGAGAAGATTGCCTCCTTAGTCTCGAAATAAGTGTAAAACGTGCCCAGCGCCACTTCGGCCCGCCTTGTGATCGAACTGATCGAGGCTTCATGAAAGCCACGCTCGCCGAATTCCGCAGCGGCGGCTTCGAGCAGCTTTCGCCTGGTCCGGCGCCCGCGTTCGGTGCGTGGCTCTTTGATCTGCGTCGCAGCAGCATTTGGCATGTGATGCCCTCCCGCAACGCTGGCTAGTCGAAATGACCAACCATGTGCAATCCCCAACTTGAAAGTTGGTTCAGTTTTCAATATTGGCGGTTTCAGAACATCCTTGGGAGGGAAATCCAATGCAGATTCGTACCCCGCGGCTGGCTGCCGCATTGCTTGTCGGCACCGCCTCGCTGGCCTGGGCCATGCCCGCTGCGGCGCAGGACGCCGGACAGGACGGCAGCCTTGCAGCCAATGCGCAGGCAGAAGAAGGTGATGGCGTAATTATCGTCACCGCCCGCCGCCGTGAAGAACGACTGATCGACGTTCCTGTCGCCGTGTCGGCCTTCAGCGGCGAGGAACTTACAAAGCGTGGCGCGCTAGACATCACCGACGTCGCGCAGAGCGTCCCCAACGTCACTCTCGAATCGAGCCGCGCTACCAACTCGACCCTTTCCGCCTTCATCCGCGGCATTGGACAACAGGATCCGGTTTCGGGCTTTGAACAGGGTGTCGGTATCTATCTCGACGATGTCTATCTCAATCGACCACAGGCCGCTGTGCTCGACATCTATGATGTCGAGCGTATCGAAGTGCTGCGCGGGCCGCAGGGGACGCTTTACGGTCGCAATACTATCGGCGGCGCGGTTAAATATGTGACCAAGCGCCTGCCGCTCGAAACCGCGATTTCGGCGCGTGCCACCTATGGCACCTATGATCAGGCCGAAGGCGTAGTGACGGCATCCACTCCGCTCAACGATCTTGTTCGCGTCGGTGGATCGGTTGCCCGCCTGTCGCGTGGCGGATTCGGCAAGAACCTGACCACGGGTCTCGAGAATTACAATAAAGACATCTGGGGCGGCCGAGTTAGCCTCGAAGTTGGCGGCTACGGCGAACCAGGGTTCATCCGCGTCCAGGGCGATTATACCAAGGACAAAAGCAGCCAGCGTGGTGGCCATCGCCTAATTCCAGGTCTCGTTTCGGGCGCACCCGTGCTCGATGATGTCTATGACACCCGCGGTGCGCTCAACGATCCGACGCAGGACGTGGAAGCCTACGGTCTTTCAATGCATGCCGAACTGGAACTTAACGAAGCGCTGACTTTCCGGTCGATCTCTGCATGGCGCAAAGATAACAGCGCGGGCCCGATCGACTTCGACGCACTTCCCGCTGTCGATCTCGACGTTCCCGGCTTCTACCTCAACGAGCAACTCAGCCAGGAATTCCAGCTGGTGTGGGACGATGGCGGCGCCTTCAGCGGCCTGTTCGGCGTCTATTATCTCGATGCCAAAGCGGACACTTTGTTCGACGTGCGCATCTTCACCACCTTCCCGGGCCTGACCGCCTATACCCAGGCGAATGTCGACACCGAGACCTATGCAGTATTCGGCGACTTCACCTATGATCTGACCGACCAGTTCAGCCTGTCGGTCGGTGGTCGTTATACCTGGGACGAGCGTACAGCGGATATCCTGCGCCAGAACTATCTAGGCGGCGGTTCGCCGGTATTTGGCGGCGCGGGCGTGCCTTTCGGCGCTCCCGGCACCGATTTCCAGGGCAGCCGCGAATTCAAGAAGTTTACCCCGCGCGCGTCGCTCAGCTTCATGCCGACGCCCGACCACAATATTTATGCGAGCTACTCGAAGGGTTTTAAGGGCGGCGGGTTCGATCCTCGTGGTGCGGGTGCCAATGCGCCCGATCTCAACGATGACGGTGTGCGCTCGGACGATGAAGTGGCAGCGTTTCTCAGCTTCCGCCCTGAACAGGTCGACAGCTACGAAGTGGGCTACAAGGGAAATCTCGGCGTCGTGAATATTGCCGCCGCTGCCTTCTATGCCGATTACACCGATGTGCAGATCCCCGGATCGGTGGCTTGCACCGTCAACGGCCTGCCGAACTTCTGCGGCATCGTCTCGAACGCGGGCAAGGCCACTTTCAAAGGTCTCGAACTTGAAGCCAGCACGCGGTTCTCTGGCGGATTCAACCTGTCCGGCTCGCTTGGCTACATCGACGCGCAGTACGACGAATACATCACCAATATTGGCGGCACGCCGACCGAAGTATCACAGTACCGCGAAGTTCAGAACACACCCAAGTTCACCGGCAGCCTGACCGCCAGCTACAACGCGGACATTGGCGATGGCGATCTCTACCTTGGCGCTTCGGTTTCCTACCGCAGCAAGACCTACCAGTTCGAGATTCCCAATCCCTATATCGATCAGAAGGGCTATGCGCTGTTCGACGCCAGCGCGGTATATACCGCACCTGGCGACCGATGGAGCATTGGCGTCTATGGCAAGAACCTGCTCGACAAGCAGTACAAGACCAGCGGCTACACCTTCGTTGCGGTCAATCCCACGACTGGCGAGATCCTCGAAGGCGCTAATGGTTATCCGATCCCCACGCTCGGACCCGAAGGCACGCTGACCGCCTTCTACGGCAATCCGCGTCAGATATTTGCGACGGTGACGTTCAAGTACTGAAGCATCTGCTGTAATGGAAATGGGGCGGCGGCCGGGAAACCGGACCGCCGCCCTTTTCCGTACTGGAAATGCGCGCCCCGGCGCGGCATAGGCCGCAGCCATGCATGACATCGCCTACATCCGTGCCAATCCCGAAACTTTCGACGCTGCCATGACCAGCCGCGGGGGTGAGCCTGTCGCCCAGCGGATCATCGCGCTCGACGCGAAAAGGCGCGAAGCCACCACGAAAGTGCAGGAGGCGCAGAGCCGCCGCAACGATGCTTCCAAGGCAATTGGCCAGGCAATGGGCAAGGGCGACAAGGACAGGGCCGAAACGCTCAAGGCCGAAGTTGCCGAAATCAAGGTAGCAATGCCGGCGTTGGAAAATGCGCAAAAAGATGCCGATGAAGCGCTTGATTTGCTGCTTAACACTCTTCCCAACATTCCGGCCGATGAAGTACCGCTCGGCGAGGACGAAGCCGCCAACCAGGAAATGGCGCGCTGGGGCACACCGCGCCAGTTCGATTTCACGCCGCAGGAACACGCCGATTTCGCGCCAGCATTGGGCATGGACTTCGAAACGGGAGTGGCAATCAGCGGCGCACGCTTCACCTTCCTGCGCGGCACCATGGCTCGCCTCCACCGCGCGCTAGGCCAGTTCATGCTCGACCGGCAGACCGGAGAACGCGGCTACACCGAATGCGATCCGCCCGTGCTGGTACGTGGTGAAAGCATGTTCGGCACAGGCCAGTTGCCCAAGTTTGGCGAGGACTCCTTTCGCACGACCGACGACCGCTGGCTCATCCCCACTTCCGAGGTCAGCCTGAC
>CBFGON010000068.1:0-13607 GCA_965650395.1 uncultured Qipengyuania sp.
AGTGGCAGGTGGCGGATAGGCATGGGTCAGGAATTCCGAAGGAAGGTGTCTCAACGCTGCCCAGAAACCCGACCATAGACGATGTTGCCGAACGCGCCGGGGTCGCCAGAGCCACGGTTTCGCGCGTTCTCAATGCGCATCCCAATGTCAGCGCAAAAATGCGCGAGCGGGTAATGTCGGTGGTCGCGGAACTGGGATACAAGGTAAACCAGCAGGCGCGCCAGTTGGCAGGTCGCCGTGCGCTGCATATCTGCCTGTTCAATTCTTCTGATTTCGATACGGAACCGAACTCCTATTACAACGCAGCGCTAGAACTCGGAGCAACCCGGGCGGCCATCCGTCTTGGCGCGCATTTGCAAACGCATGTGGTCAACCAGAACGATCCCGGTGCTGCCGATGAAATTGCCGAGTTCGTCGAAGAAGGAGACTTCGATCGCGCAATCCTGACTCCACCTTTCGCGGATGATGCGGTGCTTCTTGGTCGGCTGGAGCAGCTCGGGTGCCGCGTAGTGGGGATTTCAGCAGGCCCAGAGGCGCAAGAGATCATTCCTTCTGTCGGGATTGACGATTGGCAGGCAGGCTTCGCGATAGGCGAACATCTGGCGCAGTTAGGGCATAGGCAGTTCGGCTTCATTCTTGGGCTGGAGCGCCACCTTTCAGCAGAATTGCGCTTCCAGGGATTTTTGCATGCGATTGCCGATCATGGCATCGGCCCCGATGCTGTCCAGTCAGAGCGTGGCGGATTTACCTTTCGATCGGGTCTCGATTGCGCTGACCGCCTGTTAGCCGATTATCCAGCGATGACCGCACTGGTTTGCGCCAATGATGACATGGCGGCGGGCGCACTGCTCGCTGCGCACCGGCGGCATATGGAGATTCCGGACGACATCGCCATCACCGGATTCGATGATACTCCGGTGTCGGAGATTGTGTGGCCACCGCTCACCACTATCCATCAGCCGCTGCGGCAAATCGCTGAACGCGCGGTAGAAATCCTCGCCGGCGAGGATGTTGCGCAGCCGGGAATGGAGGTCATTCCCCACAGGCTGGTCTCCCGCGAGACAACCGCCCGACAAACATAATTGACAACGGCAATTGACGCGATGATGTGATTGCGTCATAAATTGGAAGCGCTTCCAATTAGGCGATCGCAGGATTCGGGTTCCTGTACGTCTGGCGCAACTGGGGAGGATAGGTTGAAAAGCACAGTTCTTCGGCGTTCGAAGTGCGCCGGTTCAGCATGGCCATTGCTGGGCGGAGCTTCGATTGTAGCACTTGCTTGCGCGGTTCCGACCGCAGCTCTGGCGCAGAATGCGTCGTCAGACGAAGCCCAGTCATCGGCAGAGGATCCTGGCGATCTCATCGTCGTCACCGGTTTCCGCGCCTCACTTCAGACCTCGCTCGACACAAAGCGGAACGAAACCAGCATTGTCGAGGCGGTATCAGCCGAGGAGATCGGCAAGCTGCCCGACGTCTCAATCGCGGAATCGATTGCCCGCCTTCCAGGCCTTGCTGCGCAGCGCATCAATGGCCGTGCGCAGGTCATTTCGATCCGCGGTCTTGCACCCGATTTCACCACCACACTGCTCAACGGTCGCCCGCAAGCCAGCTCGGGCGATAACCGTGCTGTGGAATTCGACCAGTATCCGTCTGAACTTCTGTCGAGCGTCGTGATCTACAAGACGCCCGATGCTTCGATTGCAGGCATGGGCCTTTCAGGTACTGCCGATCTGCGCAGCGTTCGCCCGCTGGCTTATGGCAAGCAAACCTTTGCGGTCAGCGTCCGCGGCGAACTTGACGAAGATGGTGGCCGTAACGCCGATATTTCGCGCTGGGGCGGCCGTGCCAGCGTCAGCTATATCGACCAGAACGAGGCCGGCACGCTGGGCTGGGCGCTGGGTTATGCCTATCTCGATTCACCGAGCCACGTCGATCACTACAAGGCTTACAGCTACGAAGCGTTCGGTTTCGCCGTTTCGCCTGACAGCGCCGATGATGCGCTGCAACTCAACGGTCAGGAAATCTGGGCCACCAGCCGTCGCAATCGCCGCCATGGCGTGCTCGGAACGCTGGAATGGGAGCCAAGCGATAGCGTGCATTCGGTGCTCGACCTCTATTACTCGAGGTTCAAGCAGAAGGAGGTCGTGCGCGGGGCGCAATGGTTCTCCAACGGTTGGGCCGATAATGCCACTTTCACTGGCGTCGAGACGACAGACTTCGGCGGCTCGTCGCTGGGTACTTCAGGGCATTTCAACAACGCCGTTCCGATCATCCGCAACGATTCGAACAGGCGTGAGGACGAGCTGTTCTCGGCCGGACTGAACAACGAGTTCCAGCTCGACGACCGCACCAGCTTCATTGCCGATCTGAGCTATTCGTCGAACAAGCGCGACGAAACATACATCGAAACCTATGCCGGATATGGAACCGGGCCCTTTGGACAACGCACTTACGACGAATATGACTTCTCGATCCCGATCGAGGGTTTCCCCACCTATGACTTCGGTCTTGACTATGCCGATGCCAGCCAGGTTTCACTGGGTGACCGCGCGCCGTGGGGTGGCTGGGGCCATGACGGACTGCTTAAATCGCCGCATGTAAAGGAAGATATCACTGCAGTCGATTTCACGCTGAGGCACGAGCTTGACGGTTTCTTCAGCTCGGTCGAGGCAGGGATCAACTACGCTCACCGCATCAAGACGAAGACCGTCGACGAACTGGACTTGTTCCTCAAGAACGACCGCGAGCAAGTGCTCGTCGGCAGCCAGTATCTATACGCTCCAACTTCGCTCGACTTTGCTGGTTTCGGCAATGTCATCGCGTGGGATTTGCCGGGCGCGTTGAGCGAATACTACGATCAGGTTCCGCTGGAAGATGCCAACCACTTCGACAAGTCGTGGCGCATCGCCGAAGATCTTATTACGCTGAAAGCGAAGGCTGACATCGACATTGGCCCGCTGCGCGGCAATGTCGGGCTGCAGGTTGTGCATCAGTTCCAGGCATCGAGCGGGTTGCGTATCAACCCAACCGTGTCGCCGCTGGAATTGTCGGATGTTTATGTCACGCAGCGCTACACCGACTTCCTGCCCAGCACGAATTTGATCTACGACCTCGGCGGCGGGCATCGCCTGCGCTTCGCTGCAGCCAAGGTACTGGCACGCCCGCGCATGGACGAGATGCGGGCCAATTTCGTGCCCAGCTTCAATGGCAGCGTGTGTTCGGGCAGCCAGAGCTGTCAGCCGGGCAGCACGGTCAATCCGTGGTCGGCCAGCGGCGGCAATCCCAATCTCGAACCGTGGCGCGCCAAGGCGGTGGACGTTGCCTATGAATGGTACATGGGTTCTGCCAGCTACATCAGCATTGCGGGCTTCTATAAATGGCTCGACAACTACATCTACAACCAGACGCTGACCGCCGACTTCAGCGGATTGCCTTTGCCCAGCACGGCAAGTTCGATCCCTGACGATGTCATCATTAGCCCGATTGGCCAGATCAACCAGCCCGCCAATGGCGATGGTGGGACCATCAAGGGTATCGAATTGAGCGGAGCGTTGGAGTTTGGGCGGATTGTCCCTGCGCTTGATGGTTTCGGCGTAATCGGCAGCCTGTCCTACACCAAATCGAACCTCAATCCCACCGAAGGCGATCAGGAAGTTCGTATTCCTGGGCTCTCGGGCACAGTGTACAACATCACGGGCTATTTCGAGAAGGCCGGCTTCCAGGCGAGGGCGAGTTATCGTTATCGTTCGGCCTTCAAGGGTGAGACGGTGCAGCTATTCACCAACCGTGGCTACACCGAAATCCTCGCCGACAAGCAGCTCGATGCGCAGATCGGTTACACTTTCCAAGAAGGCTCTACGCTCGAAGGGTTGGGAGTGGTGCTGCAGGTCAACAACGTTACTGACTCGCCCTATCGCACCCGCCTCGGGCTCGACACCGGCGGCGTACAGACGGCCGATGGCACTGTGTTGCCCGAAACCTATGAGAAGTACGGCCGGCAGTTCCTGCTTGGCGTAAGCTACAAATTCCAGTGACAGGTCGCAGATCGGCCGCAATGCCTTCCATCCGGCATTGCGGCTGTGTCCGCGGCAGGGAGGTCGTACCAAGCCCATGAAGAATTATGCGATTTTGCTGGCTTCGGCCGCATTGTGCGGTTGCGCCACGATTCCGTCACACACTGCGCTCTCGCCGATCGACACCCAGGTCACAGATGCCTGGCCGCAGCGCGCCGCCCCGGCGCGCGATCTTGCTGTCGAAGCACGTATCGCCGCAATTGTTGCCAGCATGACGCTGGAACAGAAGGTCGGCCAGATGACGCAGGCGGAAATCCGCAGCATCACGCCAGCGGAAGTCCGGGAATTCCATATCGGGTCGATCCTCAACGGTGGCGGCGCTTGGCCAGCGATGGACAAGCATTCGACCGCGGCTGAATGGGTCATACTCGCGCGGCAGTACGAAGACGCTGCGTTGGCCAGTGATTTGGCAACGCCGATCCCTTTAATCTGGGGTACTGACGCTGTTCACGGCCACAACAATGTCGTCGGCGCGACGATATTCCCACACAATATGGGATTAGGCGCTGCGCACGACCCCGATCTCGTCCGCCGGATTGGACGTTCCACTGCGAGGGCAGTGCGCGCGACCGGCATCGGCTGGGTTTTTGCGCCAACACTGGCTGTGGTGAAGAACCAGCGTTGGGGCCGCAGCTATGAAAGCTATTCGAGCGATCCCGCCAGAGTCGCCGCCAATGGCGCCGCGCTGGTCGAGGGCCTGCAGGGCGACATGACCGGCGGCGACGATGTGCTTGCGACAGCGAAGCATTTTGTCGGCGATGGCGGGACCTGGCGCGGCATCGATCGCGGCGAGAACCGTGCATCGCTGGCCGAATTCGCAGCCGTCGATGGCGCTGGCTACTACACCTCGCTCGATGCGGGAGTGGCCACAGCAATGATTTCCTACAGCAGCTGGGATCCGTCGGACGGCGCGCCTCAGGGCAAGATGCATGGTAGCCGCACGCTGGTTACCGGTGTGCTGCGCGACCGGCTGGGCTTCGATGGGCTGGTGGTATCCGACTGGAACGGAATCGAGGAAGTACCAGGCTGCGGCAAGGATCGCTGCGCGCAGGCGATCAATGCGGGTATCGACCTGATAATGGTCCCCGACGACTGGAAGGCGTTCATCGCAAACACAATTACCGATGTGCGCGAAGGCCGCATTCCCATGGCGCGGATCGACGATGCGGTAACACGCATCCTGCGCACCAAATTCACCGCCGGGCTATTCGAGCGCGGCGATGCGCACGGGCCGCTGGCTGGCGATGCAAGCGCATTGGAAGATCGTGCGCTTGGCCAGGAAGCCGTGCGCAAGTCGGTAGTTCTGCTCAAGAACGACGGCGTCCTCCCGCTTGCACGAGGCAAGCGCATCCTTGTCACCGGGGCTAGTGCTGACAGCTTCTCGAGCCAGACCGGTGGGTGGTCGTTAACCTGGCAAGGCGACAACAATGTTGCCGCCGATTTCACCACCGGCGAAACGTTGCTGGCCGGACTGCGCCGTGTCTTTGGTAAGGACAATGTCACTTACTCGACCGATGGTTCGGTTCCAGCAGGTCAGAGCTTCGATGCAGTGGTCGCGGTAGTGGCGGAAAAGCCCTATGCCGAAATGCATGGCGATGTGCTTTACCCTGCGCCGCTCGCCTTCTCCTCGCTCTATCCCGATCAGGCGGCGGGCCTAGCGAGACTGGCTGCAGCAGGAACGCCAGTTGTCACAGTGCTTTATTCCGGCCGCACAATTTACAGTTCCGACCTGATCAATCGCTCCGATGCTTTCCTTGCCGGATTCCTGCCCGGGAGCGAAGCGGGTGCGATTGCCGATGTCTTGGCGGGCAGTGCGGGTATGGACTTTACCGGGCGCCTGTCTTTCGCTTGGCCGAACACGCCTTGCCCATCGGGCGGTGAGCCGGCAACGGAAACTCTGTTCCCGCTTGGTTATGGTCTGGGATTGAATGACAAATCAGGCGAGCGAATTGCCGAAGTGGACATTCCTGCAACCTGCCACTGACGATCTCGTTTCGAATGCGCTAGGACCAACTTCATGCAAGCCCTCAATCCGATCCAGCGCATCCTTATTGTCGGTGGCGGTTCGGCCGGCTGGATGACCGCCGCGCTGCTGTCGCGCCTGTTCCAGGGCCTCTACGAAATCGTGCTGGTTGAATCCGAGGAAATCGGTACGATCGGGGTGGGCGAGGCAACAATTCCGGCAATCAAGAAATACAATGAGTTGCTGGGTCTCGACGAGAACGAATTCGTCACCCGCACGCAGGCGAGTTTCAAGCTGGCGATCCAGTTCGTCGACTGGTGGAAGAAGGGGCATTCCTACCTCCATGGTTTCGGCGTCATCGGGCAGGATTGGGAATGGCTGCGATGCCACCAGTACTGGCTGAAAGCCAATGCACAGGGCCGGGCGGAGGATTTTGCCGCCTATTCGATCAACACTGCAGCTGCCCTTGATGACAAGTTCTTGCGTGCGCGCCCCGACATGGGAGACAGCCCCCTGGGCCATATCGCACATGCCTTCCATTTCGATGCCTCGCTTTTTGCCCGCTTCCTGCGTTCATACGCCGAAGAGCGCGGAGTGCGGCGGCGTGAAGGAAAGGTCACGGCGGTCAAGTTGCGCAGCGAGGACGGATTTATAGAATCGATCACCATGGACGACGGTGAGAACATTGCCGCCGATCTGTTCATCGATTGCAGCGGATTTCGAGCTCTGCTGATCGAAGGAGCGATGGAGACTGGCTATGAGGATTGGTCGCATTGGTTGCCCTGCGACCGTGCCATTGCCGTGCCATCCGCGCGGGCGGAAGCGTTCACTCCCTATACCCGTTCGACCGCGCATGATGCTGGCTGGCAATGGCGTATCCCGCTGCAGCACCGCACCGGCAATGGTCATGTATTTTCGAGCAGATTTATGGAGGAGGACCAGGCGCAACGGATCCTGCTCGATCACCTCGATACACCGCCAACCGCTGAGCCGCGCCTGTTGCGCTTCCTTACCGGCAAGAGACGCAAGCTGTGGAACAAGAACTGTGTTGCCATCGGGCTGGCCGGAGGTTTTCTCGAACCCCTCGAATCCACCAGCTTGCACTTGATTCAGTCAGGCGTCGTGCGATTGGTGAGACTATTGCCGGACAAGGGATTTGATCAGGGCAATATCGATGAGTTCAACCGCCAGAGCGACTTCGAGTATGAGCGCATCCGCGACTTCATCATCCTGCATTACAAGGCGACCGAACGTGACGACACACCGTTCTGGAACTACTGCCGGACGATGGACGTCCCCGACACGCTGCAACGTAAGATGGATCTGTGGATGGCCAATGGCCGCATATTCCGAGAGGACGAGGAACTGTTCGCCGAAGAAAGTTGGATCCAGGTCCTGCTGGGGCAGGGTATGACGCCGCGCGGCTATGATCCGCTGGTTGATATCAAGAGCGATGCGCAGATCGGGCAATATCTTGGCAATATCGCGGCCACGGTGAGGAAATGTGTGACCGTTATGCCCAGCCACGCCGAATATATCGCCAAGACTTGCCCGGCACCCGCGCCATGATCGCGCGGAACCTTGCAGCAATGGGCGCGCTGGCACTGTCCGCCTGTGCTACTCTGCCAGTTTCGAACGGTGTCCAAACGGCGAATGTATGGCTGTCTTCGGCAGACGGCGGCCGAAAGCTCGCGCCGCTCGGTCCGTTGGCTCCGGTTTCGCCTGATGCGGCCAGCGGTACTAAGATCACCCTCGACACGTCGAAACAATATCAGGAAATGGTCGGTTTCGGCGCGGGAATGACCGATGCTTCGGCCTATCTCTTCATGGAGAAACTCGCACCAGAAGCGCGCCGGCAATTGTTTGCCGAGCTGTTCGGCGAAAGCGGCATCGCGATCAATTTCGTGCGCGTCCCGGTGGGTGCTTCCGACTTCTCGCCCACGCATTACAGCCTCGACGACATGCCCAAGGGCGAGCGCGATCCGGCGCTAGACCATTTCAGCATGGCCGGGGCGGACAAATGGCAGAACGCTGCACTGAAGGCTGCGAAGGAGGCCAATCCGGGCATGAAGCTGATGGCCAGCCCCTGGAGCGCGCCGGGCTGGATGAAGACCACCGACAGCCTCATTAAGGGTCGCCTCAACCCGGGCGATTATGGTGTGTTTGCCGAATATTTCTCGCGCTATTTGTCGGAAATGGACCAGCGCGGATTGCCGGTTGAATGGCTGACAATCCAGAACGAGCCGCATTTCGAGCCCGAAAACTATCCGGGAATGCGCGTCGAACCGAACGAACGCGCCGAAATCATCGGCAAGCACCTCGGACCGCTACTCAAGGCGCGCGGGCAGAACACCAGAATCCTCGATTGGGACCATAATTGGGATCAGCCTGAAAGTCCTCTGGCGGTGCTTGCCGACCCGGTTGCCAACCGCTTTGTCGATGGCGTCGCCTGGCATTGTTATGGTGGTGAAGTCGAAGCGATGGAGCAGGTGCGCTCTACCTATCCAGACAAGGATGTGTTCTTCACCGAATGCTCGGGCGGAAATTGGGCGCCTGAATGGGGCGGAACGCTAGGCTGGATGACCGACAAGCTGGTGATTTCCGCCACGCGCTATGGCTCTCGTGGAACTCTGCTGTGGAATCTCGCGCTGGACGAGAATTACGGGCCACATCTCGGTGGTTGCGGCGATTGCCGCGGCGTAGTGACGATCGACAGCAAGACCGGCGCGGTGACGCGTAATGTCGAGTATTATGTGATCGGCCACGTCAGTAAATTCGTCCGGCCAGGTGCGCGGCGGATCGAAAGCAATGCTGTAGATGGCGTGCCCAATGTCGCTTTCGTCAATCCTGACGGTTCGCGTGTGGTTCTGCTGCATAATGCCAGCGATGCCACGCGCGATCTGGTGCTGGCCGATACAGGCAGCGCGTTTGCACTGACGCTGAGCGCAGGTGACGTTGCCACGGTGGTCTGGCCGCGGCCGTGAACAAGGCGGCGTCGCGCCCGTTGGCCAAGGGCGTCAGTGCAGCTTTGCTTGTCGTAATTGCGCTGTTTTTCTACTGGGGTTTCGTCAATGCCAACAACAATCCACTGGTGGCGCTGGCGCGGCAGTCTTTCGGGTTGGGCTACACGCAAGCGCTTCTGATCCAGATTGTCTTCTTCACCGCATCGGGGCTGGCTGCATTGCCTGCAGCAATTGCAGAGCAGCGATACGGGACTTTGCGCAATTTGCAGGGATCGCTGGCAATCATGGCAGTTGGTTGCCTGTTGGTCGCCGTGGCTTTGCCGAATTCATCCTTTCCTGCACTATTGGCGGCCCTGTTCGTGCTGGCATGCGGCAACACCGCTCTACAAGTGAGCGCCAATCCGCTGGCCGCTGCAATGGGATCACCCGCCACTGCTCATGCCAGGCTGACCTTCGCACAAGCACTCAATTCACTCGGAGTAGTGGCAGGTGTCCATTACGGCGCGCATATGATGCTGGGTGGTGCGGGTGATGGCCTCGAGCGAGCATCGTTGGCCTATGCATCGATGCTGGTGGCCACGCTGGTGCTGGTCATGCTTGTCACCGGGATCCGCAAAGCAATTCCGGCCGCCGGTTCAGATGAGGATCCTATTCCGACATCGCAATTGCTTGCCGATGGCCTGAGTTCTCGACCCGTAATGCTGGGGGCTGCGGCAATCGCGCTCTACGTTGGGGCTGAAGTTGCAATCGGCAGCATCATGATCGATTTCCTGCACGAGGACGGCATTATGGACCTGCCGCTCGAGGAAGCGGGCTGGTATCTCGCCAATCTCTATTGGGGCGGCGCGCTGGCTGGGCGGTTCATCGGCAGCCTGCTGCTGGTGCGAATTGCGGCGCCTCGATTGTTGGCAGTGTTCGGCGGCGTGGCAGCCGGGTTATGCGCAGTAGCGGCGATGATCGACGGGCCGGCAGCAGGCATTGCTGCACTGTTAGTCGGCTTCTTCAATTCGATCATGTTCCCGACGATCTTTTCGCTCACGCTAGAGCGTTCGCCAATTCCCGCGGCGACAACCTCAGGCTTTCTATGCCTTGCGATCAGCGCAGGAGCGATCATCCCGTTGCTGGTTGGCGCTGTGGCGGACGTTACTTCCTTGTCGCTGTCTTTCGCTGTGCCGCTACTCGCCTATGCCGCGATCACCGCATTTGCGTTGTTCGCGAAGACTGCCGGGCAATCAGACGAAATCATGCACCCTTGAATTCGGGCTTGCGCTTCTGAAGGAAGGACAGTGAGCCTTCCAGCGCATCCTGCGTGCTACCGGCAATGCGCTGCGACGCGGCTTCGGCGGCGAGGGTAGTGGTGAAATCGGTTTGCAGGCCGCCGCGCATCGTCTGTTTCATTAAGCCGAGCGCTTTGGTCGGACCATTTGCCAATCGCTGCACCAGTGCCTGCGCTTCGCCTGTCAGCGCATCGTCCTCTACGCATTTGTAGATCAGTCCGATCCTTTCGGCTTCCTCTCCGGAAATTTTTTCGCCCAGCATCATCATCCGTGTCGCCTGCGCCGTGCCGACGAGGCGGGGCAGCATCCAGCTCGATCCACCATCTGGCACGAGCCCGATGTTGACAAAGGCCTGCAGGAAATAGCCGCTCTTGCCGGCAAGGACGAAATCAGCCGCCAATGCCATCGAACAACCGATGCCGGCCGCCGGGCCTTGCACCACCGAAACCACTGGTACAGGCAGGCTGGCGAGTGTCTGAATCATCGGATTGTAGCTCTTGTTGAGCGAAGCGTAGGCGCGGTCGCCCCCGCTGACCGACATTTCCGCATTGGCGGCAAGATCGGCACCAGAGCAGAACGCGCGCCCTTCGCCGCGCAATAGCACTGCACGCGCATCGCCGAGGTCTCGCAAGGCGGTGAATATCTCGTCCGCCATCTGCGGCGGGCAGGCGTTGAGCCGATCGGGACGATTGAGTGTGATCGTAAGCACCGGCCCGTCGCGGGTGGCCAGGATGGTTTCGAACTCGCTCATGCAAACGCTCCCTCTCGAACTCTAGTCAAACTTCTTGGGGCGGTCGGTGCGCAAATGCAACCTAACTTCGCCAGTTCCGGGATCAGGCTTCGTACGTCATGGTGCGGGTGCTCTTGTCGCTTTCCCTTAGGGCAATTACGAGTGCGTGCGGAGTTGTGGTGAGGTAGCGCCACAGCAGCTGCTTGGGCTGAGTGACCATGCGATGCACCCATTCGAGCCCGCTGTCCTGCATCCACAATGGTGCGCGGCTGTAATCACCGGTGATAAAATTGAAGCAGCCACCACATGTAATCGTCCACACCGCATCGATCCGGTCGCGATATTCGACGCAGAATTTCTGCTCGAGCGGCTTGCCAAGGCCGACCCAAAGGAAGTCAGGTTTCGTCGCAGCTATATCGGCCAGCACTTCATTTTCCCTGCCGCGGAAGAACCCGTGATGGCGGCCGACAATCTTCAGCTTAGGATACATCTGGCGCAGGATCTTTGCGCATTCCGCATTGGTTTCTTCCGGCCCGCCAAGCAGATAGAAGCCGCGCCCGCTGGCTTCACAGGCCTTGGCGAAATCGTGGATCATATCGGTTGTCGGAGCACGCTCGGGAATCGGCTCTGCGCAATATCTGCGCGACATATTGACGATGAACTGACCGTCGGCATGGACGATATCGGCTTGATCGAGATCGGCGCGAAACTGCCTGTTGGTCCGTGCAAGCGAGATACCCTGACCGTTGGAATCGAACACCAACCGCGTGCGCACCCGGCCATGTGCATCGGCATGGGCTGCATCGGCATGGGCTGCATCAACAAAGTCTCGGCGACTGGCCGCAGCGACCCACTGGTCGGCCACGCGCACGTGCCGGATCGGCGTCCAAACTTGGGTGGTCATCGGTTACCTTGAATTGCTGCCTTGGGGCGATCCCTGCCGGATCGGGTCCAGCATCTGCCAGCACCTAATGCCCTGATGGTTGCGCTGGATCAATCCCTTCGCCCCGACCGGTTCGCCTTGGCCATTGGTCAGCATGGCGAGTGTGAATTCATCGTCGGCCGGCACAAGTGCCAACGTGCGCGCGCCGATTTCAGTGCGGGCGACTACGACGCCCGAACGTACTGCGCTGTCGCGGCCGTAATGCACCGTGTAAGTCTCGATCACCGCTTCACCCATATAGTCCTCGTCCAGCGGCGGTATCCGGCCACGGCGCGCGTCGGCTTCGGCCTGATAGTCGAATTCTTGCGAGAATTCTGCACCGGTAGGTGTTCCCGAAAGGAGGATGGTGTGGTTGTCGGTTGCATAGCCGCCATTGGCAAACAGCAGCCCTTTGTCAGCCGTCCCGCGTAGTTTGATCACCATCGCTACAACAGCATGGCTCATGTAATTGCCGATTGGTCCACCGCCGAATGTCAGCCCGCCGAATACGCTTGCCGGGCGGTCAAGCGGCCAGCCCAACACGCGCCGCGCGATCTTGGGGACGCAGGGGAAGCAGGAATAGAGCTCGACATGTGCCAGATCATCAGGTGTGACAGCGTTCAATTCAAGCGTGCGCTCGATCGAAATGGCCAAGCCGGATGAAGCATCATAGCGATCACGCTCGAGGAAATTGTGGCTCTCTTTCGCTGCCGCACCATGTCCGATGAAAACCAGACGGCTCTCGGGAAAACTGCGTCGCCGTGCTTCGGCGAGGCTGGTGACGAGGAATCCGGCCCCTTGATTGACCGATGAATTGGCCACCTGCAGCTTGGTGTAGGGGAAAGCGATCAGGCGGTTGTCGAGCGAAGGAGTGACGATCTCCCTGGCACTTACCGGGTTACGTAACCATGCTCCATCGCTGGCCGATGCAACGTGGCTCATACCGGCCCAGATCGCTCCACTTTCTGCCTGCCCCTCTGCGAGCGACTGGCCGTAAGCTGCGCGGCAGGCATTTTCGTAGAGCGGATAGACATCAGTCGGCACCACCAGCCCGTATGATTGTGCGTAGCCCTTGCGTACGCGATGCGGCGCGTCGCGCAGAGCATTGGGACTTTCTCCGTCAGTAAGTGGCACCATGGCAGCAAGTTTGGCGGCAGTGCGCAGCGCTTCCCCGCCGACCACGGCACATATCCGGCTTTCCCCGGCGCCGATGCGGTTGGCGGCCTGATGGAGCAGCAAAATCGGGCTGTCGCCATGCGGTTTGGCTGTCTGTTCGCGATGGGCAGGTCTGATGTCCAGGCGCTGCGCTAACTCTCCATCGACTGGGTTGAGCTGCGGCCACGCCAATTGCGCCACCACCGCCAGCGAATCGCAATCCGCCAGCCAGCTTCCGCCAGCATCCTTATCGGCGCGGCGCAGGGCTTCGGCCATCAGGTCAATCGGGTCGAGCCCGTCCTCGGGCCGTTCGGGACGGTCATTGACCTGACCCACACCGATGATGACGGGTATGCGTTCGGGATCGGAAGCCATTGCCTCACGCTAACGCGCCTGCACCGCTTGGTAATGGTGGAAGGCTGGCTGGGGTGGCAGGATTCGAACCTGCGCATGACGGTAACAAAAACCGGTGCCGTACCGCTTGGCTAAACGATCAGAGCCTCGTTCCCTCGGCTGCTGCTAGG
>CBFGON010000069.1:0-13377 GCA_965650395.1 uncultured Qipengyuania sp.
GACAAGAAGCGCCGTGAAACCCGTGAGGAGCGTGACTGATGGCCCGCCCGTTTTTCCGCCGCCGCAAGTCTTGCCCGTTTTCGGCCAAGAACGCCCCCGCGATCGACTACAAGGATGTGCGCCTGCTGCAGGGCTTCATGTCCGAACGTGGCAAGATCGTCCCCAGCCGCATCACCGCCGTCAGCGCCAAGAAGCAGCGTGAACTCGCCAAGGCGATAAAGCGCGCTCGCCATATCGGCCTGCTGCCCTACATCGTGAAGTAAGGAGAAGGCATCATGGATATCATTCTCCTCCAGCGTATCGAAAAGCTCGGCACGATCGGTGACGTTGTCACCGTGAAGGACGGTTATGCGCGCAACTATCTGCTGCCGCAGAAGAAGGCCCTTCGCGCCAATGACGCGAACAAGAAGGTCTTCGAAGCCAACCGCGACCGCCTCGAGAAGGAAAACGCAGAGCGTCGCACCGAGGCCGAAAAGGCCGGCGGCAAGGTCGATGGCACCGAGATCGTCCTGATCCGCGCTGCCTCGAACACCGGCCAGCTTTATGGTTCGGTCAACGTCCGCGACATCGTCAACGGCCTCGCTGAAAAGGGCCACGAGATCGACAAGAAGCAGGTGATCATGGGTCACCCGATCAAGTCGATCGGCATGCACGAAGTGCGCGTCGACCTTCACCCCGAAGTGTCGATCGCCATCAAGGCCAATGTCGCCCGTTCGGACGACGAAGCCGAGCTGCAGAGCCAGGGCGTCGACGTGCTTGCGCAGATGTTCGAAGACGAGCAGCGCGAGATCGAGGAACAGGCTGCGGCCACCGCCATCGACGCAACGCTCGAACCGGGTGAAATCCCGGCTGACATGCTCGAAGACACTGCGGAAGGTGAAGCCGAGGCTTGATGCCCAGCTTTCCTGACCAAGCAAACAAGGGCGCGGCGGCTTCGGCTTCCGCGCCCTTTTTGTAACAAGGGCCCACCTGTGGCAGGAGGGGTCACGAAAACGAAAAGAGCCAGGAGAAAAAGGCCATATGGATTCGATCGAACAGATCCTCGACAAGCTTCAGACCGTCTATGACGCAGCCGTGGGGCGGCTGCGCGAAGATGTGATCGCTTACGGACGCAACCGCGAAGTGCCGCCGGCGGAACGCCGCAAGGACGGCAGCTATGCCTATCCAGAGCTGCGGCTGCTGTTCCGCGGCGATGTGCTGCCCGAAGGGGCAAGCCGCGCATTCGGGCGGCTCAATACGCCCGGGCTCTATGCCACCACGGTAACACGCCCTTCCCTGTTCCGCGATTACCTGCGCGAACAGATCGAGCTGATCGAGAGCAATTACGAAGTCGAGATCGAAGTCGGCTCTTCGCGGCAGGAAATTCCTTTCCCCTATGTTCTTGACGGCGAAGCCGGGGCGGAACTGGCTGGTGTCGATCCCAATGAGATAGCGCGCCACTTCCCTTCGACCGAACTGGCTGACATTGGCGACGAACTGGCCGACGGTATCGAGATCGACGATCCCGCCAACGCCATCCCGCTGTCACTGTTCGACGGGCTGCGTACCGATTTCAGCCTCGCGCGGCTGGCGCACTATACCGGCACCGACCCCAAGCACTTCCAGCGCTTTATCCTGTTCACCAACTATCATCGCTATGTCGATGAATTCGTTGACTGGGCTGGATCGCAGCTTGGCCAGAACGGCTTCGAGGCGCTAGCCGGTGCAGGCGGCATGCTGTTGACCGAAGCAACCGAGAATGCGCGTTCGCAATTGTCCGACACCGCATGGCGGCGCCACCAGATGCCTGCCTACCACCTCGTCAGTGCCAATCGCGGTGGGATTACGCTGGTCAATATCGGCGTTGGGCCGTCCAATGCCAAAACGATCTGCGACCACCTCGCCGTGCTGCGACCGGAAGCGTGGCTGATGATCGGCCATTGCGGCGGTTTGCGCCCCAGCCAGAAGATTGGCGACTACGTGCTCGCCCACGCCTATTTGCGTGACGACCATGTCCTCGACCCGGTATTGCCGCCGGAAATCCCCCTCCCCGCCATTGCCGAAGTGCAGCAGGCGCTGGCCGGTGCGGCGGAAGAAGTCTCCGGCGAACAGGGCAGCGACTTGAAGAAGCGCATGCGCACCGGCACCGTCGTCACCACAGACGATCGCAATTGGGAACTGCGTTACACCCAGTCGGCACGCCGTCTTTCGCTCAGTCGGGCAGTCGGGATCGACATGGAAAGCGCCACCATCGCCGCCCAGGGATACCGCTTCCGCGTCCCTTACGGCACGCTGCTGTGCGTGTCGGACAAGCCGCTGCATGGCGAAATCAAGCTGCCCGGACAGGCGAACAAGTTCTACGAGGAAGCCATCGCGGCCCATTTGCAGATCGGCGTAACCGCCTGCCGCCTGCTGCGCGAAGAAGGGCCAAGGCTCCACAGCCGCAAACTGCGTGCCTTTAACGAGCCGCCGTTCCGGTAGGACTGGTGAATATCTTCTGACTCACGGAATGATGGGAACCCGGTCTTGAGTTTTTAGTTTCTATTTGCAACTGTAATATATGAACACGCAAAGGAAACAAACATGTTCAAACGTGCAATTTTCGCCGCAGCACTTATTCCGACTATCGGCGCTTGCAATCAGGCACCGGAGGTAGAAGCAGTTCCGCCACTATATCAGTTGGATGAAGTCTCGAAAATCACCGGATCGCTCACCTATCGCGAACGGATTGCGTTGCCGCCGGGCAGCACAGCTACCATACGGCTCGAGGACATTGCTCGAGCAGATGCCCCTGCGACACTGATTGACGAAGTCACTTACAGTCTCAATGGATTGAACGTACCTTTCGCCTTCGAGCTCGTACTTCCTAACCGCGGAATGCCACAGCACGTGCAATATTCGGTCCGCGCGACAATTCATGACGCGGATGGCACGATGCTGTTCACCACTGATACCGTCAATCCGGTGATGCGACGCCCGGTCGATCAGGATCTGGGCATGATCGTGATGCGCAAAGTCAGTTAGCAAAGGATGCAGCGGCTTGACGTTCGAACCGATTATGCAGTGTGCGCCACTTGACCTTCTGAAGGCTTGAGGCGCTCGCAACCACCAATGAACCGAGGCATAGGGATTGCCGGGGCCGCAGCAATCCCTTCGCCTGCTCCGAACCGGCAGCAAGCATTGGCAGCTACCGTACCCATCGGCGGAGAATCACCCCTTACCTTTGGTCTTCGTCTTCCCGACCCTGGCATTGGCAGCCATGAAATCCACGATCATGCCGGCAATGTCCTTTCCGGTAGCTGCTTCGATCCCTTCAAGACCCGGTGAGCTGTTCACTTCCATGATCACCGGACCGTGATTTGATCGCAGCATATCGACGCCGCAGACGTTGAGGCCCATGCGTTTTGCCGCGCTCACCGCAGTAGAGCGTTCGGCGGGGGTGATCTTGATCAGCTGAGCGCTGCCCCCGCGGTGGAGGTTGCTGCGGAAATCATCGGGCGCACCGGTGCGCTGCATCGCGGCGACCACCTTGCCGCCGACCACGAAGGCGCGGATATCGGTGCCGCCTGCCTCCTTGATGAATTCCTGCACCAGTATGTTCACATTGGCACCTCGGAAGGCTTCGATCACCGATTTAGCGCTGCTCATGGTTTCAGCCAGAACTACACCAATGCCCTGCGTGCCTTCGAGCAGCTTGATTACAACCGGCGGCCCCTTGACCGCCTTGATGATCTCTTCAGTCTGCTTGGGATCGTGCGCGAACGCGGTCAGCGGCAGGCCAAGGCCATGCTTGGCGAGGATCTGCATCGAGCGCAGCTTATCGCGGCTGCGACCGATGGCGACGCTTTCGTTCAAGGGCCAACATCCGCGCATTTCGAACTGGCGCAGGATGGCAAGGCCGTAATTGGTGATCGACGCACCGATGCGCGGAATCACCGCGTCATACCCCGTGGTAGGCTCGCCATTGTAGAACACCTGCGGGCGATGGCTGGCGATATGCACCGTGCAACGCAGTGTGTTGAGAATGTCGAGTTCGTGCCCGCGCTGTTCTGCCGCCTCTTTCAGTCGCACATGCGAATAGAGGTTGGGATTACGCGCCAGCATGGCGATTTTCATGGTTTATGGCCTTTCTGGACCTCGCGACCCGGCGTCTGCAGCCAGCTGTGCCCGGAGTCGACGACAAACCGGCGCCTTAGGGCTGAACGACCTATCAGCATAGGGAATTTCATGTCGCTGCGGTCGGCAAGGCTGATCTCCGCACGGAAACTCAGATTACCGATCTTGAGTGGCGTTTTGATGACCATCCGCCACTGGGTTTCGCCGTTCGAACTGGTGATCCCGCGCCGGTCGATATGCACCGCCTCGCACACCTGGCGGACGTGCTGCTGCGGGAAATCGACGGCGAAGCGGACATATTTCTCGCCGTCACGCTCGAATTCGTCGAGCACTGTTGCATGAAGCGAGGAAGTACGCGCCCCAGTGTCGATCTTGGCGGGCAAGGCATGCAAACCCAGTTCGGGCAGATGCACCAGTTCGCGCCAGCCGACGATGGGCATGGGTTTTATGGCTGAGCTCATTCGATGATGGCAATCCCGTCACCGCCATCGCCGCCTGACAGCCTCCGCAATACTGTGCCGCTGGCATAATCCACTTCGGCAATCGTATCGCTGGCTGTCTCGGCAGCATAGATGCGGCGTCCGTCTGGCGACCACAGGATTGTCACCTGCTGACGCGCCTCCGCTTCCGCCGCGCTCGACACGGCAATGCTGCGCGTCTTCGCTCCACTGGCGAGATCGATCACCGAGATTGCACCATCGGCGAGATCGGATGTGATCGCGACATCGCCCTGTGGCCTAATTGCGATACGCAAAGGGAAGGCTCCGGTGGTGATCTCGTTACGTACTTCCAGAGTCAAAGGATCGAGTTCGATTGCCTTGTTCGATCCGCGTGCGGACACCCACAGCGCCTTACCATCGGGCGAAAGCGCAATGCCTTCGGGCTCGATACCTACGGTAACCGACCGCGGGGCACGCCGGGTCTTCAAATCGACCAGCGAGACGGTCTTCGACCCGAGATCGGTGGTCCAGGCGTGGAGCGCATCGGGTGCGACGGCCAGCATATGCGTGCCGCGCTGGCCGGTCGAAAACTCGAACGTTTCTGCTGCACTCAGCGGATCCCGGATGCGGAAAATCGACTGGCGACCCTCCGCGGTTGCAAACAGATCGCCATTTGCGTGCCAGACAATGCCATGCGGGCGCGCATTCTGGCCAAGCTCCACACTCTTGACCTTGGCCAGCGTATCGGTGCGAAAAATGTCGACCGTGGTGCCACCATAGCAGGCCAGCGCGACATGGCGGTCATCGTGCGAGGTCGCCAGCTCATGCGGGTTGGCACAGCTGGCCACCCGCGCAACTTCCTCGCCCGTCCTCAGGTCGATCTTAGCCAGACTATTGCCGAACTTGCCCGCCACGAACAGTGCGCCCGAAGCCCCTGGCTCGCCAGCCACAGCCGCGCCCCGGTCAGCGACCGGAGCGCAGGCCGCGGCAAGCGGCACAAGGGCAAGCAAGGCTATGGTGCTTACCACCCTTTCGGTTGCCCCTTGTTCTGCTCCTTCAGCCATTTCATCAACGGCGCGAAATAGCGCAGCATCGCTTCGCCGCTCATTTCGCGACTGCCGGTCATGGCTTCCAGCGCATCGGGCCAAGGCTTGGACGCTCCCATTTCCAGCATCGCGTTGAGTTTGTCGCCGACCTTCTTGTCGCCATAGAACGAACAACGATGAAGCGGCCCCTTCCAGCCGGCCTCCTTGCACGCCGCCTCGTAAAACTGGAACTGCAGCACCCGGGCGAGGAAATAGCGGGTGTAAGGGACGTTCGCGGGAATGTGATATTTCGCGCCAGCGTCAAAGCTGTCTGGGCCACGCTCAACCGGCGGCATTACACCCTGATATTCCAGCTTCATGTCGACCCAGTGCTTGCCATAGTCGGCAGGCTGGACCTTTCCGCTGAAAATATCCCAACGGTAGCGGTCGATAAGCAGACCGAAGGGAAGGAATGCGACCTTGTCCATTGCTTGGCGTAACAGCAGGCCGATATCCTTGTCGGCGCTGGGCACCTTGTCCTTCTCAAGCAAGCCAATCTGGACGAGATATTCCGGCGTCATCGACAAAGCCACGGCATCGCCAATCGCTTCGTGGAATCCGTCATTCGCGCCATCGAGGTAGTACGGGTTCAGCTTGTTGTAGGCGCGCTGGTAATAATTGTGGCCCAACTCATGGTGGATGGTGACGAAGTCATCGCCATTGACCTTGATGCACATCTTGATGCGCAGATCATCGACCTGATCGACGTCCCACGCCGATGCATGGCAGATAACTTCGCGATCAGCCGGTTTCACGAACTGGCTACGCTCCCAGAAGGTTTCCGGCAGCGGTGCAAAACCCAGCGAGGAGAAGAAGCCTTCGCCGGCTTTGACCATCTTGATCGGGTCATAACCTTTGGCGTTTAGCAGTTCGGTCGTATCATAACCCAGATCACCAGCGCCGGCCGGGGCGACTATATCGTAGATATTGCCCCATTCCTGCGCCCACATATTACCCAGCAGGTCCGCACGGATCGGACCGGTCTTGGCCTGCACTTCATCGCCATATTTCGCGTTGAGCCTGCTGCGGGTGTAGCGGTGCAGCTCTTCGTAGAGTGGTTTGACCTGCTGCCAGATCTTTTCGGTCAGAGCGGCAAAGTCGTCGGGCTTCATGTCATAGTTGGAACGCCATAGCGCACCACCGTCTGCATAGCCCAATTCCTGAGCACCTTCGTTCATGAGAGCGATCATCTTGGCGTAATCGTCTTTCATCGGGGCGCCGACATTGTCATGCCAGCTGGTCCACATTTCCTTGAGTTCTTCAGGATTGCGGTTGGTGCCCATCTCAGCTTCGATATCGCTGCCGTTGATGGGCTGGCCACGGAGCGTACCCTTGCCCGCGCCGTAGATGCCCTGCAGCCGGCCCTTGATAGTTGCCACTTCTTCCGCCGCGCCTTCGCGCGTTGGCGCGGGGCTTGTGATTGCAGTACGCATTCGGCTGAGTATGCGGTCGGTATCGTAATCGAGGCCCGGCGCCTTGGCATAATCGGCGGCCTTTACCGCATTGCCGACCATCATCTTGGTAAGCGTGGCTTCCTGCTCGGCGTTGAGCGCCTCGGTATCCGGCGTAATGTAGGTCGAATATACCCATTCTGCCTTGGACGCGCGGTTTAGCTGGTCGAGAAAGGCAACTGCCGCCGCGTCAGTAAAGGCCTTGGCCTCGGCAGCCGTGGGTGCCGGTTCGGCAGGCGCGTCCTGCGCCAAGGCCGGTGAGCAAAGCGAAATGGCAAGCGCCGTCAGCGCTACGGGTGCGAATTTCATTGTGACCTCTCCGAAGGGATTGAATTCCGGTTACACTGGCTACCGGATTGAACCTGCAAGTGGTCTGAATCAAGCGCCAAGCCGGGATTTTCGACGAAGGTAGAGGCCAACGAGCACGCCGAACATTGTCACGCACCAGACAGCCATCTTGACCGGCTGCATCGTTGCCGCCAGCCGCGCCAGTTCCTCGTCACCTTCATGCGCGAGCAATTGCGAAAACTGGGCCAACGTTTCTGCATAATCTGTAAACAGGAACACGATGGCCGCAATTACAACCAGCGATCCGATCACGCCCTGCCCTGCCCGCCGCAACCACAATCCGCCGAGCAGGCTTCCAATGCCATAAATGCCGATGAAGAGCAGATCGGAAATCATCGCCAGTCGGGCGGTCTCGAACAGGCCGGCAGCCTCCCACGCCCGCTGAATCTTGCTCGCCCTGATCGCCGTAGCTGCTTTCTGATGATCGATGATGCCCTGGGGAACTTCAGTGAGCACCAGCGGCATGCTGAGCAAAATGGTTATGCCAAGCGCCACAAGGCCCCCGATCCACAACGTCAGGAAAGCGCGCTGCAGGGTCATGCTGCTTGCCCGAGCCATTCGGCCATCGCTCTGCCAAGATCAGGTTTGGTCACACTGCCCATATGGGTACCGGGCACTTCGACGAATTTCGCATTGGGCAGTAGCGCTGCCAGTTCCTCGGCCGAACCATTGTCTCGATCCTCGTCACCGCACACCACCAATGTTGGCATGGTAACATTCGCGAGCAGCGCCAGATCAAGATCAGGCATGGTATCGAGCAGCAACCGCGCTGCCACCCGATCAACGCCCTGCGACTTGAGGAACTGCATCGAGAAGTAGGCCGGATCGCCGCGCGGGATATTCTCGAACTCGTCTATCACGCGCCTGAAATGCGCACTGCGCCTGGCCCATTCGCCGAGACCCGCCGTACCCATTCCGCCGACAATCAGCCGCGCAGGATGAATTACACCATGTGCCACTGCATGTAGCGAAGTTCGCGCACCCAGCGAGAAGCCGCCAAGGTCGTAATCATCCAGTCCCAGATGGTCGACCAGCGCCACAACATCGCGCACCAACACGTTCTGCGGATATTTCTCGGCCTCGCGCGGAGCATCGCTCATTCCGTGAACACGGAAATCGAGCATGATGACTTCATAGCCCAGCTCCGCAATAGCGCGGTCATGTCCCCATTTGATCCAGTTCATATCGGCACTGGAAAACAGCCCGTGGAGCAGCACCAGCGGACTGCCCTTGCCCGTGCGATGGACGGCCAGCCGCGTGCCGTCGAAACTCGCGAACATCTCGGTAGTCATTCCGGCACGCTACCCGTCGCATCGATCCAACGCTGCGAGAGCGCAGTGTGTTCTGTCAGTTTTATCCGGCGCAATTTTGACGTGTCGACCCATGCTTCATGCATCTTCTCGGCTGCGAAGTGCCAGTGCGGTTCGATGCCATAGGGTTCGTCGAGGCTGCCGACGGTAATGTCCATGTTCTCGCCATCATCGAACATGAACCCCAGTGGCGTTCCGCATTCGCGGCAGAACGGGCGCTTCGCGAAGGGAGAACTGGCGTAGAGGTCGGGCTCACTGTTCCATGTCATCTGAGATTTGGGCAGGCCTATGAAGGCCACTGATACTCCCCCAGTTGCTCTTTGGCACATGCGGCAATGGCACAAATAGGCCTGTTCGGGATCGATTTGCGCTGCATAGCGCACCCTCCCGCACTGACAGCCGCCGGTCTTTTCTATAGTCATCGCTTTTCCAGACCTTTCTGTTCCATGCGCCACTGGACCATCTCGATGCGATCCTGCCCGAAGAACGGTTCGCCGTCGAATACCAGCGTCGGCACACCCCAATGTCCTGCCTTTTCCAGGGCTGCCTGATTTGCCGCTATCTCAGCGTCGAGAATTTCCGCTTCCTGCGTAACCTCTACCTCGATTTCTTGTGCGTCGAGGCCAGCAAGTTCCAGCGCCGTCGACAAGTGCTCGCCTTCGTTCCAGCCTTCCTGCCCGCCCCAGATCATTCGTCCTGCTTCCGCGGCAAAAAGCAAACCCTTGCCCCGCCTCGCTGCCGCCTGACCGATCCGCGTCACGCGGCGGATATGCGGCTGCTCCTCTGCTATCCTGCGTGTAACGACGTCCTGCACGATCGGGTCGGGGCGGGGCGCGCCAAATGGAATGCCGTGAAATTGCGCCACGCGGATCACGTCGCGCATAGTGTAGCCCAGCCAGTTGGGGTGGTTGCGCTCGAAAAAGTCGGGCTGACGGATTGCCAGCGGATAAACCGGCCGCAACGCAATTTCGAGATCATAGGTTTCGGTCATGGTCCGATAGCGACCCGAAGACAGATAGCTGTAGGGCGAACGAAAGCTGAAGTAGAGCTCTGCAGTAAGCGTCATGCATCAAGCGTTACCGCGCGCATGCAAAAATCTCCACGCCTGTTTCGGAAACTGCAGTTTGCAATAATAAGCTATGTTATTATATGCGTCGGCATGGAAACCAATATCGGCTATCTCCTGTCCGACAGTGGACGGCTCTTGCGCCGGACCTTTGACGAGCGTGTGCGCAGCCTTGGCCTTACTGCGGTGCAAGCACGGCTGCTGCTCAGCCTCGTGAAGTTCCCCGACAATAATCAGGCATTTTATGCGGAGCGGATCGAGGTGGAGCCAATCACCCTCACCCGCATCGTTGACCGGATGGAGGAATCGGGCTGGGTCGAACGCATGCCCGATCCAACTGACCGCCGCGCCCGCCTGCTGCACCTCACGGCCAAGAGCCGCGAGATTGTCGAGCAACTAAGCCGGATCATAGATGGACTGCTGGCTGACATGTCCGAAGGCCTGACGGCGACAGAACTGAAAACTCTCGCCGGATTGCTCGAACGCGTCGCCGCCAATCTCGCGGCAGAACGCGACACCAAGGATATCGTCAATGGCTGAGGCCGATATGAAGATCGACGCCGAACAGGCTTTGGAAGCACCGTCCACAACCGAGCCACCTGCTGAAGCGGAAATGAAGACGCGCAGCTGGACCAAGCTCGCGCTCATGCTGTTCGTGCCGCTGACGCTGTTGGTGGGGGGAACGCTCTACTGGCTTTCGCTGCAAGGCAAGGTGTCGACCGACAACGCCTATCTCCAACAGGACAAGGTATCCGTCAGCGCGCTGGTAGGCGGCGAGATCACCGGTGTGTTCGTGCGCGAAGGCGACACGGTTACGCCAGGACAATTGCTGTTCCGCCTCGACCCCGAGCCATATCGTTTGCAGATCGCGCAAGCAGATGCAGCCATCGCCACGGCGCAGGCCAATGTCACCGCCCTGTCTAATTCTGCCGATCTGTCGGGTGCGGACATTTCCGCCGCGCGCGAGAATATCGCCTTCGCGCAGGCCAATTTCGCCCGCAAGGACGAGCTCTATAAGCGAGGTTTCCTGACCAAAACCGAACATGATGCGTCAGAACACGCGGTCAATCAGGCGCGTGAGCAATTGCGGCTTGCGCTGGCAGAACAGCAGGCGGCGCGGTCCAAGCTCGCAACCGGCTCCGCCGTCCCGGGCGAGAACCCGCAGGTCGCTGCAGGCAAGGCACAGCGCGAAGTCGCCGCGCTGGCGCTGCGCCGCACCGAAGTGCGCGCGCCCTCCGCAGGCCGCGTTGCTCAGGCCGACCGGCTACAGGTGGGCCAGCAACTTGCGCAGGGACTGCCGGTGCTGACACTGGTTGCCGATGGAAGGTCTTATGTCGAAGCGAATTTCAAGGAAACCGACCTCGACGATATGCGCGTGGGACAGCGCGCGGAAATCCATTTCGACGCCTACCCCGACCTCAAGCTGGAAGGCCGAGTAGCCTCGATCGGCGCAGGCACGGGCAGCGAGTTTTCCGTGTTGCCTGCGCAGAACGCCACCGGCAATTGGGTCAAGGTGACACAGCGTGTGCCTGTGCGCATCGCCATTACCGGCAAAAGCAAGCGGCAGCTGATCGCGGGCCTGTCCGCCGAAGTCACCGTCTTCACCGACGAAGGCAAGTAAGCCCATGGCCAGTGCCGCCCTGCCCGCCGGGGTTGCTGCACCCCCGCGCGACGAGGCACAGCTTCCCGTCGCCAATCACATGCTGCTGATTGTCGGCATCATGGGCGCGTCACTGCTGCAGGTGCTCGACACCACAATCGCCAATGTCGCGATCCCGCATATGCAGAGCGCGTTGGGGGCAACGGCGGAAAGCGTCACCTGGGTTCTGACGAGCTACATCATCGCTTCTGCGGTGGCATTGCCGACAACCGGCTGGCTGGCCGACCGCTTCGGCGCTCGACGACTGTTCATTCTCTCGACTGCTGCCTTCGTCGCCACTTCGATGCTTTGCGGGATAGCGCAGAACCTCGAGGAGATGGTGATTTTCCGCGCCATGCAGGGCGTGGCAGGCGCTTTCATCGCGCCGCTCAGCCAGAGCTTCATGCTCGATACAACCAAGCCGAGCCGCCACCCGCAAATGATGGCGATCTGGGGCATGGGCATCATGATCGGCCCGATCCTTGGCCCGGTGTTGGGCGGGTGGCTGACCGAGAACTGGAATTGGCGCTGGGTATTCTACGTCAACCTGCCCGTCGGCATTCTCAGCCTCGCCATTCTGATCGCCAATCTTCCCCATCGCGAACAGCTCAGTCGCCGCTTCGACATTTTCGGCTTCGCCTTGCTGGCGATTGCGCTGGGTGCATTCCAGCTGCTGCTCGACCGCGGCCAACAGGTCGACTGGTTCGATAGCTACGAGATCTGGATCTACACCTTCCTGTGCATCTCCGCGACATGGATGGCGGTGATCCATCTCGGCACGGCTAAGGACGGCTTGTTTGACCGCGCAATTTTTGCTGACCGCAATTTCGTCATTGCGCTGTTCTTCATGCTGGTAATCGGATCGGTCTTGTTTTCGGTCATGGCGTTGCTGCCGCCGATGCTGCAGGGGCTGTTCGGCTATGACGTGATCGACACCGGCCTGGTTTTGATGCCGCGCGGCGTCGGCGTACTGCTGTCGATGCAGATCGCGGGCGTGCTGATGCGCAAGGGATTCGATGCGCGTCCGGTGGTCGCTTCAGGTTTTCTCATCTGCGGCATTTCGCTTCTGGAAATGAGCCACTGGTCGCTGGCTGTCGACCGGTACAACATCGTCTTCTCCGGTCTGGTGCAGGGCCTTGGCATCGGACTGGTGTTCATCCCGCTCAACGTCAGCGCTTTTGCCACCTTGCCCGCTCGGCTGCGCACCGACGGGTCGAGCCTGCTCAATCTGATGCGCTCGCTTGGTGCCTCGGCAGGCATCTCGCTGATGACCGTTCTGCTGGCGCGAAATATCCAGACCAGCCATGCTGACCTTGCTTCGCATATCGACAGCAGCACGCTTAATTCGATCGACGTTTCGACTGTCGACCGCTTCCAGAATCTGGGTGAAGTGGTCCTGCGGGTGATCGACGGTGAAGTCAGCCGGCAGGCGGCGATGATCGCCTATATCGACGATTTCCACCTGATGATGTGGATGAGCTTCGCTGCCGTGCCGCTGGCATTCCTGATGAAACGCAATGCGGCGCCTCCCGGTAGTCTGCCGCCGCCGGGCGAGTAATCAGCGGAAGAAGCAGTTGATCCCGGCTGCCAGCGCCTTGACCGTGCCATCCGTCTGGCTACCTGCGAAGAAGCCGGTGATCATGCCCGCGTCGCCGGTCTGATACTGGAACTCGCCATCCAGCGTGCTGTCGGCAAGTACCTGCACGGGTCGCTCGTTGCGCAGCGCCGCCATGGCGATGCCCGTGCCGATCCCGTCGGACGTGACAACGCCTTCGCCCTTGTCGAGATACCAACCGACAAAACGGTTGTCCTGATAAGCCACCTGCAGCGGTCCGGCCTTGGAAAAATCGGTCTTGCCCGCATCGCATTCGGCATTGCTGCTCGTTTCGGGCGGCGCCGAAGCTGTCGACGTCCGAGGTCCGGAAGCTGCTCGGGGCGTTCCT
>CBFGON010000070.1:0-13346 GCA_965650395.1 uncultured Qipengyuania sp.
CATAGAGCACCAGCGGTGCACCCGGCCCCAGCAACCGCCCTGCCCCGGCAAACAATCCCTCGGTCGCGCACCAGGGACTGATGTGAATCATGTTTATACAGACCAGCGCATTGGCCGAATCGAGCGGCCATTGCTCGCTCGATGCGTTCAACGTGATGGTGGGCCGCAGGTTTCCGAGCGCAGCCTCCGCCGCCCATGCGTCGATGGACGAAAGCGCTGCGGGCTCTACATCGCTTGGCTGCCAGTCGAGCGCGGGAAAACGCCGCGCCATGAACACTGCGTGTTCACCCGTGCCGCTGGCAATTTCTAGCACCAGCCCGTTCGCCGGAAGCTCGGCCTCCAGCACCTCGGCGATCGGCGCGGAATTGCGCGCTGCGGCTGGCGCAAAGCGCTTCAATTGACCAGCCGTTCACGGCCTTCCCAATAGGGTGCGCGCAAATCCTTGCGCAGGATCTTGCCGCTGGCGTTGCGCGGCATGACGGGAATCACATCGATGCTTTTGGGTACCTTGAACCCGGCAAGCCGCTCGCGCGTCCAGGCGATGATGTCCTCTGCATCCAGTTCTATCCCCGGCTTGGCCACGATACAGGCCTTTACTGCCTCGCCCCACGTCTCGTCAGGCACGCCGATGACCGCCACTTCACTAACGGCGGGATGACCATAGATCGCGCTTTCGACCTGCGCCGGATAGACATTTTCGCCGCCGGAGATGATCATGTCCTTCATCCGATCCTGGATGAAGACATAGCCGTCCTCGTCCATATAGGCCGCATCGCCGGTGTGCATCCAGCCGTCCACCAGCGAGCTTTCAGTTGCTTCGGGCAGGTTCCAGTAGCAGGCCATGTTCGAGGGGCTCTTGCAGATCAGTTCCCCCACTTCGCCGCGGGGCATTTCCCCTCCATCCTCGCCGATCACCTTTAGTTCGGCCCCCGGCACTGCCTTGCCGGCCGATTTCATCCGCTGGTTGCCTTCCAGCGTGTGATCTTCGGGCGGCAGCACTGCGATGGTGCCGGTGGTCTCGGTCATGCCGTAACATTGAAGGAAGCCCGCCCCAGGGATCGTCTTGACCGCTTCGCGCAGAAGATCGAGCGGAATGGGAGCCGCCCCATACAGCACATATTTGATGGCCGACATGTCGGTAGTCTTCGCGCGCGGATGCTGGACCACCATCTGCAGCGCCGCGGGGACAATGAACAGGCGTGTGATCCCCTGCTCGAACCCGTCGAGCACGCCATCGGGCGTGAATTCTGCCTGCACAATCCCGCGAATGCCCGCGCCCATCGCCATGATGCCCAATCCGGTCCCACCGATATGCGCGCAGGGCATGCAAACAAGGATCGCTTCGTCCTCGTCGAAATGCGACCACGGCTGGTGCGCGTCCTGCGCCGGGACCCGCAGCGAGAAGAGGTTGGCGTTAGTCAGCACTGCGCCCTTGGGATTACCAGTAGTGCCCGATGTGTAGAGCTGCAGCACCGCGTCATGCGGCCCGGCAGGTTCGAAATCCACCGGCGGCGCCGCTGCAATGTCATCCAGCGCGGTTTGCGTGTCCCGCACCAGAGGAGGATCGTCGAGCGCAGCGCATGCATTGGCGGCAAGTTCATCAAACCCTTCGCCAACGAACAGGATTTTGGCGCGCGTGTCGCCAAGGATATAGGCGATTTCCGGCACCGCCAGACGCCATCCGATGGGCACCATCACCACGCCCAGCCGAGCGGCCGAATAGAACAGCTCGAAATAGTGTTTGGCGTTCTTGCCCAGCCAGGCGATCCGGTCACCCTTGCGGGCTCCATGAGCCATGAGCATGCTCACAATCTTCCGGCTGCGTTCTTCCAGACCGGCAAAAGTGATGCTGTCGGAGCCTTGCTCAAGCACCACTGTATCGGGCCGCTCTATCGCCCAATGGCGGATAAACTGGTCGAAACTGAGCTGCGGCTCTTCGGACATGCTGGCCTCTCCAACGCCCGCGTGCCTGACGCGGGGATCGGTTGCATCATGCCACCATGTTGCGCGGGAGCAAGCGCTCTATTGCCAGCGACCGTTCGCCCGGGCGCGCTTTTCGCGGACAGCCATCCACAGCAGCAGACCGACGGGGCCTACCAGGAATGTCGCCAGCAGCACAGGCACTTGCCCAAGTCGGCCAAACCCCTTGGCATCGGCATCGCGGGCGATCCACAGTCCTACGAACAGGTCGAAAGCAAGGTAATGGGTCCAACCGATCACGATCATCGCGTCCGAACCGAACATCGCCTTCAGCCCTGCCACCGAATATTCCGAGAGACCGCCCGAAGGCCCGCTGAACCCCGAGAACAGCCCGACGAACAGCGTTGTATAGGCAAGACACAGCAGCCCTACGCCGAGATACAACACTGCCGCCAGAACGGCGGGCTTGCGCGGCGCCGCCAGCAGCACCGCCCACATCACCACTGCAATTACATTGGTGACGGTAAATGCCAGGTCCCACATGGCAGTCGTTCCTATTCCGCGGCGAGTTGCGGCAGACGCTTGGCAGCGCGCAAGATGCCGTCATTGTCGTGGACGAAGCGCCCGCGCGCGGCGCTTTTGGCCAGCGCCAGCGCCGCCTGCGCCACCAGAGAAGCCCTGATCCCGCGATACTGCCGGTATTTTCCGTGGAGGAACAGGTTGGCAAGCGGAGCAGCCATTATCCCCAGCCGCTCGCCAGGTCGCCGGTCATTCTCGCGCGCGCCGAGCAGGAGGCCGGGCCGCAAGATGTCGAGCCGCGGCAGGCGCAGCTTGGCCAGTTCGCGTTCCACCTCGCCCTTCACCCGCAGGTAGAAGGTCTTCGACATTGGGTCAGCCCCGGCCGAGCTGATGGTGACAAAGCGCTCAACCCCGCGCTGTTTCGCCGCGCGGGCTGTCGCGAGCACCAGTTCTTCATCAACCGCGCGGAAGGCCGATTCATCGCCCCCCGCTTTCTTCCAGGTGGTTCCGATAGCACAAATGACGGCCGTCGGGCGCACCGCCTCGATCACTTCGCCCCACTTGTCTGGCTCGGCGACGAACAATTCCATGCGTATGCCACGCGGCAGCGGCACTTCGCGCCGGGCGATGGCGGAAAGGCGCACATCTTCGCGCCCGATACATTCCTCGATCACAGTGCGACCGATAAGGCCCGTCGCCCCGACCACGCATATGCGCAGCGCTTCATCAGACATTCGACAGCCCCTGCGGCGCACGGCCATAAATACGGGTGCACTGATCGATGGCGAAACGGTCGGTCATACCGGCGATGAAATCGGAGATATGGCGGCTCTTGCCCGGTTCGCTTGTTGGCATCCGGTCAAGCCAGTCGTCGGGCATCACACTGGGGTCCTGCTGGTAGGCAACGAACAATCGCGCAACCACATCGCGTGCCCGCTCAGCAGTATGAATCTGCTCGGGGTGATAATAGAGCCGGTGATACATGAACCGTTTCAGCCGCCGCTCTTCCACCGCCATACCGGGCGAGAAACCGGCCAATTGCCGCCCCGCTTCTCGCACATCGGTCGCACTTCCCAGTCCCCTAACCTGCGCGCGCGTATGTTCGAGCACATCATTGACCATCAGCCCGATCTGGCTGCGGACGAGCTCGCGCAATTGCGTTTCGCGCGGGGCGTGGGGGAAACGTGCCTCCACCCGGCGGAACTGATCGGCAAGAAAATCTACCTCCATCAGATCGTCCACCGACAGGAAACCGGCGCGCAGGCCATCGTCGATATCGTGATTGTCATAGGCAATATCGTCGGCCACTGCCGCCACTTGCGCTTCGAGCGAAGGCCATTGGCCCAGTTCGAGTGAATAGGCCGCGTCGACCTCCGCCAGTGCCCAATTGGCAGCGCCGACAGGGCCATTGTGCTTGGCCATGCCTTCAAGCGTCTCCCAGGTCAGGTTGAGCCCGACATGGTCCGGATAGGGGCATTCGAGCCGCGCCAGCGTGCGGATACCCTGCGCATTATGGTCATAGCCCCCGGAATGGACCATCGCTTCTTCCAGTGCCTTCTCGCCAGCGTGGCCGAAGGGTGGATGGCCGATGTCATGCGCAAGGCACAGCGCCTCGGTCAGATCTTCGTCCAGCCTCAGCTCGCGCGCAATGACGCGGCCGATCTGCGCCACTTCGATGCTGTGGGTCAGGCGAGTGCGGTAGTGGTCGCCATCGGGAGCAATGAACACCTGCGTTTTGGAGCGCAGGCGGCGGAACGCGATTGAGTGCACGATGCGATCACGGTCGCGCTGGAACTCGCTGCGCGGACCGCGCGCGCCTTCGCGGTTCTCAGCGAATTCACGCCCGCGCGATGCAGCGGGATCGGCGGCGTAGGGGGCTCTTTCCATGCGGGGGAGAGGCTTAGGTCAGGCAAAGGGATGCGACAACGTGAACGAAAGGCGAACCCGTCAGCTTATTCGCTGGAGAGGCGCCGGATTGCGGGCAAAGGAAAGGGCCGCATGCCTTGCGACATGCGGCCCATCCAGATTGCGTCAAACTGCGCTCAGTTAATGCCGATGGTATCCGGCTCTCCATCCGGATCCCCTGTAACCGTGCCACCGCTACGTGGCGTGCCGAGCAGGAGCAGTCCGGCCATATGCGGGCTGGCCATCGAGGTGCCCGACAGCGTAGCGTAGCCGCCATCCTTGTAGGTCGAGAGGATCGAAGAGCCCGGTTCGGCGAAATCGACTGGCGGATTACCGTAGTTCGAGAAGCTCGACCACCGGTCGCCGCTGGCGAACGAGCTGATAGTGTAAATGTTCGGGCCATTGGCCGATGCCGGCGATTTGGTGTTCGCATCGGTAGATTCATTGCCTGCAGCAAGAGCGAATTTGAGACCGGTACCAGCTGCAGCGATCACCGCATCGTTCAGCGCCTGGCTGAAACCGCCGCCCAGGCTCATATTTGCCACGTCACCGCTAATGCGGTTGGTAGCCGCAAACTCTACGCCCGCGATTACACCGCTGTTCGAGCCGGATCCACGGCGATCAAGTACCTTGACGGGAATGATCTGAACGCCCGGAGCCACGCCGACGACACCGATCGTATTGCCCTTGATCGCACCAATTGTACCCGCGACATGCGAGCCGTGGCCATTGTCGTCATCAGGTGTTGTGGTTCGCGCGATGAAGGTCGCACCAGCCGCTGCATTCACATTGAGATCGGGATGGTCAAGATCGACACCTGTGTCGATGACCCATGCCCGACCGGTCGCGCCAGTCTGACCGCCGCCTACGCGGGTGATGCCCCAGGGTGTGCTTTCGGCGGGCTGCGTGGTGCCACCGCCAGGCTTGCCCTTACCCTGCACCACGGTGCTCATCACCTGGTCCTGTTCGCAATAGGCGATGCGCGGGTTCTGCGCCTGCATCTTGGCGACACCCTGCGCCGAAGCACGCACGGCAAATCCGCGGATGGTATTGCGATAGCTGTGCATGACCGAACCGCCTGCCGCTTTGGCCGAACGATTGGCTTCTGCCTTTACATTCCCCTTGGCCACAAGACCGGGGTTGAACACGCAGATATACTGACCTTCGATTTTCTGGGCAGATGCCGGGGCAGCGACGCCGACGGTAGCAATTGCAACAAGACTCGCAGCAGCGAGGCGACCTTTGGTAATTTTCATATTTGCAGTCCCTTCCCAAGGATTGAGGGGGCGGAACATGCCTCGTCAAAACGCCAAGGCAATATCGCCCTGGTTAAATTCCCCTGAAAAATTTCAACTGTTACCAGATTGACGCAATTTCAGCTTGGAATCGTCACGCCATGATCCAGTCCGTTGCAGCCCGGCAGTGGATTTCGGTGGAATCGAACACCGTCAGGACATTGGCATCGGTATCGACAACCAATTCAAGCTCGGTGCAGGCGAGGACGATGGACTTGGCCCCGACCTTTTCCTTCATGGTGATGACCGTCTTGAGCTTGCGCTCCGCGTCGCGCGTCACACGGCCGAGCATCAGTTCCTTGTATATGATCCCGTCGACGAGTTCGACATCTGCCGGGTCAGGCGGAAGAAGGTCGACCCCATATCCCACCAGCCGCTGGCGATAGAAACCTTCGGTCATGACGAAGCGGGTGCCCAGCAAGGCAGCATTATCACATTCGGCATCCTGCATCGCCTTGCCCACGCAATCGGCAATGTGGAGCACAGGGATCGATAGCGCCTCAGCCACGCGATCATAGGCTTTGTGCATTGTGTTGGCGGCGATCACCAAACCTTCTGCTCCAGCCGTTTCCAGCCGCTGCGCGCTCTCCACCAGGATGGCGCCAATCGCATCCCAGTCATCACTCTGCTTTGCTCGATGGATTTGCGAATAGTCGAGGCTTTCGATCAACAGCGGCGCACTGGCCGTGGGTGCGGCGCGCTTCTGCACCAGCTTGTTGATCCGTTCGTAATAGGCGCGTGTCGAAATCCAGCTCATCCCGCCGATGAGGCCCAGCTTGCGCAATAGTCGTTCCTTCCTGCCCTGAATCTCTTTCGCCCCGGCAATTTCCTAACCGAAATTGCGCGAGTTTGAACAGGTGCGGACAGCAGGTTTTACGAAACTTTCAGCGTATTTCTGGCTCGATTGCCTCAGCCAGCTCTTATGCCGGTCCAAGGCTCAGTTCGCCATCTCGGCAATCCAGCGCTTAACGGCATCGGTTCCTTCCGGGTCAACGCTGGATTTGCCCAATTCGGGCATGGCCACGCCGGGCTCGTTGCTCAGCATGCGCTGGAGCAGGATCGATTGATCTGGGTGGCCGGGGACGACGTCATAGAGATTGTCTCCAGCCCCGCGCCCTGCGGCTACCGGCCGCTTCATGATGCCGAGCGCTTGCCGATCACTCTGCTCCCAGCGCAAATCCAATCCGCTGTTTGAGGCAGTTGCTCCGGGACGATGGCAATGCGCGCAATTCACATCGAGATAGGCGCGCGCGGCAGCTTCTGGTGTGGCAGCGGCGCGACTTTCCCATAGAGGAAGCACACCGGCACCCTGGGGAATGGCATCGAGATGGCCCGCCTCCACCATCGCCGCCAGCCATTCGCGCGAAAGATTGCGTGCCTTCGGGCCGATCGGCACCACTTCGCCGTCAAGCCCGTGGCATTCCTTGCACTGGTTCTTGTTCGGGACGCGATAGGAGATGGCCTCACCCGCAGGTGTGGTGACATCGACACGTGCTCCGGCCACCGCCAGCCTCGCCTCGGTCTGCTCTGCGTTCCACAGATAAGGCAGCGCCAGCCAGCCGTCCGCGCGGTGTAGCAGCACGCGCGTCTCGATCAGGCGGCGCTTTTTGCCTTCGCCGAACGCAAAGGTCTTGATCAGCGCGGTGCCGACCGGAAGGCCCAGCAAACCTTCGCCTCTGCCAGAGAACTGCGTCCCGCTTGCCCGGTAAATAAAGCGCAGCTTATCTGCACCGTCCGAATAGAGCGGGGTGTTGAGACGATAGGGATAGACGTGTGGGACGGGCTTCTGCGCAGCCATGTCTTCGAAGAAGCCATATTCGGACAGCAATTGCGGTAAGCCATTGCCGGTAATTGCTGCCGCATTGACATATTCGAGCGGCGGCGGTGTCGCGCGCGCAATCACGGCCCCTGTCAGCGCGAGACTGGCCGAACCGAGAAGGATCAATCCATGCTTCATTGCGGAATGCGCGCGTCAAGTTCGGCAGGCGCACCGATGGCGGCCTCGGCCCAGCCGATTGCGGCGGGCGCAGGAACCGCCAGTGGCGCAGGGCTTGCTTCGGTCAATGGCTGTCCCGGCTTGGAGAGACCCAGCGTCCAGCCCGGCGCACTCTTTGCGGTCTTCAGGCCGGTATCACCTTCGACAATACCGTCCCACATGACCGGCGGCAGCGATCCGCCAAAGGCCGCCAGCAACATTTCCGCACCATCGAGTTGGGGAGCATAGCCGTTCCGGCCGAAGCTGTTCTCTCCCACCACGACATTGCGCGGATAGGGGTTGTAACTCGCGTCGTCATAAGGCTGCGGATAGGCGATCACCATCACCGCCGCGGTGGGATTGCGGTCGATCATATTGCCTTCGACCAGCACATTATCGTTCGCCATCACCAGCACACCGGTGCCGCGCCGCACGCTGGCGACGATATTGCCAGGAGGCGCGAAATTGGCCGTGTCATTGGCAACCACAAGGTTGCCACGCACGATCACATCGCCGCCGCCCATCACCGGAAGATTAGGCAGGTCGAACACCAGAATACCGCCGGTGTTGCGCGTCGCCAGATTGTTTTCGACCAGCGCATTGCGGCTGTTTTCAATCTCGATCCCAGCGACATTGGCTTCGGCTATAGAATTGCGGATCGTGATCGCCTTCGACTGGCCGACATAGATCCCCGCATCGGACGCGCCGGAAACCTGCACACCGTCGATCAGCACATTGCTGCTTTCGACCGGATAGATGCCGTATGCGCCGTTTTCCGCATGCGGCCCGCGTGTCCAGGTCACGCGGACGCGGTGATAGACGATGTCGTCTGCACCCTTCGATTTGACTCCGTCACCCTTGGGATTCTCCATCGCGAAATCGCGCAGCGTGACCTTGTCGGAGGTGACCAGCAGCCCTTCGCCGGAGCCTTGCTGGCCGGTGAAATCTAGCACCGTCCCGTCCATACCCGCACCGCGCAGGGTAACGCCATCGACATCGAGGCTGAGCCCGTCGGAAAGCGTAAAGCGACCAGCTTCGAGCACGATCTCGTCGCCCGGCTGCGCGAGGATCAGCGCTTCCTGCAGCCGTTCCTGCGCGCCTTCGCCGGGCGCGACTGTGTGCGTTTCAGCCAGCGCAGGTGCAGCAGTGCCAAGCAGTACGGCAGCAATCGAAATGCGGATCATGTCTCTCTCCCTCAGGCATACATAGTGCCGCAGTGGAGAGCTAATGCAAGCGTCTCTAATCGAAACCGAAGGCGCAAATTGCTGCAGAGCTTGCAGTCACCTCGATCGCTTCGCGGTCATCGACCCGCCGCAACCGTTCGAGGAACTCGGCCATATTGAGGGGAACATCGGCTTCGCCTTCGCGCGCCGACAGGTTTTCCAGCTTACGCAGCTGGTTGAGCGATAACCGCTCGGCCATGCGCCCGCCCATGCAGGCGGCGATCGGCTGCGATATACCCTTGGACACCAGAACGCCTTCGATACGGTCTGCCGTCACCCGCTCGACCCCGCCGAACGCCGCCCACAGCACGCCAGTGACGAGCAGCAACAGGGCAATAATGATGGCAGGCTTCTTCATGCGATCAGTCGAGATTCTTGACGATTTCCTCGACCATCTTCTTGGCGTCGGCGAGCAGCATCATGGTCTGGTCCATGTAGAACACGTCATTGTCGACGCCCGCATAGCCTACGCCGCCCATGCTGCGCTTGATGAAGAAGACCTGCTTGGCCTTGTCCACATCGAACACCGGCATGCCGTAAATGGGTGAGGTCTTGTCGGTCTTGGCCGCCGGATTGACCACGTCGTTCGCGCCGATGATGAAGGCCACGTCGGCCTGCGCGAATTCGCTGTTGATGTCCTCCAGTTCGAAGACGTTCTCATAAGGAACACTGGCTTCGGCAAGCAGCACGTTCATGTGCCCCGGCATGCGTCCGGCGACGGGGTGGATGGCGTATTTCACCTCCACGCCCTTTTCCTCGAGCAGGTCGGCCATTTCGCGCAGTGCGTGCTGAGCCTGCGCCACCGCCATACCGTAGCCGGGGATGATAATGACCTTTTCCGCCTGTTCGAGCATGAAGGCCGCATCGGCCGCGCTGCCCTGCTTGTAGGGGCGCTGTTCCTTGGCTTCGCCCCCGCCCGCGCTCGCATCGGCACCGAAACCGCCCGCGATCACGCTGATGAAGCTGCGGTTCATTGCGCGGCACATGATGTAGGAGAGGATCGCGCCCGAAGAGCCGACCAGCGCGCCGGTGATGATCATCGCCGTATTGCCGAGCGTGAAGCCCATCGCCGCCGCAGCCCAGCCCGAATAGCTGTTCAGCATCGACACCACGACCGGCATATCCGCCCCGCCTATGGGTATGATCAGCAGGAAGCCGATGAGGAAGGCAAGCACCGTCAGCGCGATGATCAGCGGCATGGTCTCGGCAGGACCGGCCATGGCGAACAGCGCGGTCAGCACGATGATCGCCGCCAGTGTACCGAGGTTGATGACATGGCGCGCAGGCAGCAGGATCGGCGATCCGCTCATCTTGCCCGATAGCTTGAGGAACGCGATGACCGAGCCGGAGAAAGTGATCGCCCCGATGGCGATGCCGAGGCCCATCTCGACCTTGGAAACCGCGCCGATGCTGTCGCCCACGAGCAGGCCGAAAGCCCCCGGATTGAGATAGGCCGCCCAGCCCACCAGCACGGCGGCAAGGCCGACGAGCGAGTGGAAAGCTGCCACCAGCTCGGGCATCGCGGTCATGGCGATGCGGCGGGCGATGGTGATGCCGATGACGGCGCCGATGGCGATTGCCAGCGCAATCTCACCTAGCGGCGAAAGGTAACTGCTTATCGAAGGCTCGCAAAGCACATAGACTCCAGGCGGGGGTAATGGCCCGCACACCTGTTCGAACGCGCGTTGATAGAGACCGCCGATCTGCGTCACCAGCGTCGTCACCACCGCGATCAACATGCCAATCATGCCGAAGCGGTTGCCCGTCCGGCTCGTCGCGGGCGAGGACAGGCCGCGCAGCGCGAGGATGAAGAACACGCCTGACACGAGATAGGCGAGCGCCACCCACGGGTTCACCGCCTCTCCGGTCGAAGCGGATGCGGGGGTGGCAAGCAGCGTAGCCAACAAACCGAACGTCGCCCCGGACTTGCTCCGGGGCTGGTGCTTCCTTGCAAGCGCGACGCCCGAAGAAAGCACCACCCCGGCTCGTAGGCCGGGGTGACGGAGAATTGAGGTGGTGCCCGGCATCACTTCTTCTCCTTCTTCTTGTACATCGCCAGCATGCGCGCCGTCACCGCAAACCCACCAAAGATGTTCACGCTGGCGAGCACGATGCCGAGCAACCCCAGCCACTTCGCCCCCGGCACATCCGCCGCCGCCGCCGCGATCAGCGCGCCGACGATGATCACCGAGGAGATCGCATTGGTCACCGCCATCAGCGGCGTGTGCAGCGCAGGCGTGACCGACCAGACCACGTAATAGCCGACGAAACACGCCAGCACGAAGATCGACAGGATCGAAATGAAGTCCACTAACCAGCCTCCCCGGCACGGGGAGGGGGACCAGCCGCAGGCTGGTGGAGGGGACTAACCGCTCGCGCGGCAATCGCGTCTGCCGTTGCATCGGCATCAGCCAGCACACGGCTAGCCTTGACCCTCAGAACCATGAACCCGTTGTCTTTGAGAAATGAAACGCGTCGTTCGTCAAATTTCACGCGATCGATATGATCGTGTACGCTTCCGTCGACCTCAACGATGAAACGCTCTGCAACACAGCAAAAGTCGGCGATGTACGGACCGACCGGATGTTGCCTGCGGAATTTGAGCCCGAGCGGGCGCTGGCGCAGGCGCTGCCAAAGCATACGCTCAGGCTTGGACATGTCTTTGCGCAATGTCCGGGCGCGCTCGACAGCAGGCCTTGCTACGAACCGGGAATCCCCTCCACCGCGCTGTGCGCGGTCCCCCTCCCCGTTCCGGGGAGGATAGTGAGAGTCCAAATTCAACCCGCCAGCCTCTCGTTCACAACCTTGCCGCCCTGCGTCAGCCGCACAGCGTCGCCGATTTCCTCGTCGAGCACGGGCCGCCCTGCGTCCTTGTCCCAGAAGGCGGAGAGGAAGTTGTAGAGGTTGCGCGCGAACAGGGCGCTGGCGTCGGCGGCCAGATGCCCGGCGGTGTTCGAATAGCCGACGATCTTCACGCCGTGTTTCTCGACAATCTGGTCGGGCGCCGAACCTTCGACATTGCCGCCTTGCGCCACGGCGAGATCAAAGATCACGCTGCCCGGCTTCATGCTGGCGATCTGCGCGTCCGAGATAAGGCGCGGCGCGGGCTTGCCCGGGATCAGCGCGGTGGTGATGACGATATCCTGCTTGGCGATATGGCCCGATACCAGCTCGGCCTGCGCCCGTTGGTATTCCTCGCTCATTTCGGTGGCGTAACCGCCGCTACCCTCACCCTCGATCCCCACGACATTCTCGACGAAGATCGGCTTGGCGCCCAGCGACTGGATCTGTTCCTTGGTGGCGCTGCGCACATCGGTGGCGCTGACCTGCGCGCCCAGCCGCTTGGCCGTGGCAATCGCCTGCAGACCCGCCACGCCGACGCCCATGACGAAGCATTTGGCCGCCTGCACCGTGCCCGCAGCGGTCATCATCATCGGGAAGGCGCGGCCATAGACATCCGCGCTGGCGATCACCGCCTTGTAGCCCGCCAGATTCGACTGGCTCGAGAGCACGTCCATGCTCTGCGCGCGGGTGATGCGCGGCATGAACTCCATGGCTAACGCTTCAAAGCCGCCCTTGGCGTAGTCATCGACACGCGACCGCTGGAGAAAAGGATCGAAAGTCGCCGCAACCCAGGCACCGGGCTTTGCCCCGTCAAGCGCAGCCACATCAGGCGCCTGCACGCCGAGCACGATATCGGCATCCTTGACCACTTGCGCAGCCGCGCCGACTTCGGCCCCCGCTTCGCGATAGGCCTCGTCAGGGATGGAGGCGGTCATGCCCGCCCCTTCCTCGACCGCGACCGTAGCCCCCAGCGCGACGAATTTCTTCGCCGTCTCTGGCGTCAGCGCGACGCGGCTTTCACCCGCCGCGCGCTCTTTAAGCACCGCGATCCGCATGCGCGGTGCGCTCAGCTGGCAATCAGGACGACGACGACGGCCGTGATGGCGACCAGCAGCGGGACAGTCCACTTGAGCATGTCGATGAAGGAGCCATAGGTCTTGGTGTGCGCCTTCATGTCGTTGGCCGATTCCATTGCGTAGTACCCTTGTTTGATCTGGTGTTGCGCGCGGGGTCTATAATGCATGACGCGCATCGACAAGGGTATTGGACCAAGGTTTTCCTCGCCTGCGCCAACTTGCGATCAGCCTTAATCGCCCCTTTACCCATTTCTGTTAGCTCCAGTTGGGCACGCGTGCGCAATCATGTTGCACGCCCTTTGAGGAGCACCGCAGGATCATGGCGACAGACGACAGCCGCCTCCTGATGCTGATCGACGACGAACCGGCGCAAAGCCGGCTCGTGACCGCGCTTGCTGCGCGCGAGGGCTGGCGCACGCTGGTGGTCGAAAGCTGCGACGGTGCGATCGAGGCGCTTTCGTCGAGCGACGGCGCGCAGGTAAGCGCCGTGCTGCTCGATCAATGGGTGCCGGGCGAGGATGCCTGCGATTTCATCCGCCAGATCAAGGCAGATCGGCCCAATCTGCCCGTGCTGATGCTCACCGCCAGC